>CBDUSE010000330.1:0-1516 GCA_965369835.1 uncultured bacterium | reverse complement strand
TAGCTCGGGTCGTAGCGACCCGGGCCGTACGAGCACGACATGCGAAGATCCAGTTCCTTTTTGTAGTAGCTCTCGAAATCGAATCCGGTCGGCACCCTGCCCAGTATGACGACCTTGCCGCGCTTCCTGAGAAGTTCGCCGGCCAGGTTGACCGGCGCCTCGCTCTTGCTCGCGGCGGCGATGATGGCCGCGTCCGCTCCGATGCCGTCAGTGGCCTCCATGACCGCGCTGGCGAGTGCGGCGTCATCCGCGAGGAAGCCCATGTCAATGCAGTGGTCCTTCGCTATCTCCAGGATGCGCGGCTCAATGTCCACGCCGATCACTGTGACCCCGGCCGCGCGGAGCAGGAGACACGCGAGCTGCCCGATGAGACCGAGCCCGATGACGATGCAGGTCTCACCCAGATTGAGCTCGGCCTGCCTCACGCCCTGAAGAGAGATGGACCCGACCGTGTTGTACGCGGCCAGGTCCAGACGCGCACCTTCGGGGAGCTTCACGCACAGGTTCACGGGCACGGCCACGAACTCAGCGTGATTCGCGTAGCCGGCGCCCGCGCACGCCACCATGTCGCCGGGTCCGAACTCGCTGACATCAGGAGCCACCTCAATGACCTCGCCGGCACTGCTGTAGCCCAGAGGAGAGTACGCGTCGAGCTTCTTCATGACCGCTCGATAGGTCTGAACGAGTCCCTTCGTCCTGACCGAGTCGACCACCTGTTTGAACTGCTCCGGTCGCTCCTTCGCCTTCCCGATATACCCCTTTCGCCCGGTGCTCACGGTGCTGCCCTCAGTCCCCGCACTGATCACAGAGAAGTGAGTCCGCACGAGGAGCTGCCCCTCTGATAGAAGAGGAGCCGGAACATCGAGCACGTCGAGCTGGCCGTCTTTCAGCTTGTGAGTAAGTTGTTTCATCTTGGGTTCCCCGGTGGCGTCACGCGAAGCCGTGAGCCCCGCGCGACGGGTATCCTCGTCCGGACCTCGGTCCAGAGCGGAATGGCCCTATCCTGACCTCAGGTAAGCAAGAGCCATGCCGCGGTGTCAGACCGCGGGTTTGAATGCGCTCAGGACTTCCTCGTAGTAGCTCTCGATGACCTCGACGACCCTGGGCCACGCGTACTTCTCCAGGACCTCGTCGCGATATCGCGTGGTCCCCGTATCCTCCGATCGCCACTCGAGCCACGAGGCGATGCCGCGGGCGATCCCCTCGGCCGTGGTGTCACTCGTCAGAAGCCGCGGGTCGATCGCGTTCAGAATCTCAGGCGTCGCTCCGGCGGGCGTCCCTATGACTGGGAGGTTCGTCGACAAGGCCTCCACGGTGGAGATTCCGAATCCTTCCATCGTGGTCGTAGGCAGCACGAACGCGTCAGCTGCCTGATAGTGTCGGACCAGATCCTCATCGGACACTCTTCCCGCGAGTTCGACCACGCCCTCAAGACCACTCTCCCGGATGCGGCACTCCAGGCTCTCCCGGAGCGGCCCCGCCCCGCAGATCACGAGACGAACATGGTCACTGTCCG
>CBDUSE010000329.1:0-1530 GCA_965369835.1 uncultured bacterium | reverse complement strand
GCCATCATATTATATAAGAGGAAACGGGCGAGTTTTTCAGCAGCCTGCTAGTACGTTCCGTACTCGCGGGCGGCGCGGACCATCGCGCGGATGTTCTCATCCGGGGTGTCGCGGCCGCATTGGTCGCCGGTCGAGAGGATGAAGCCACCTCCGACGCCGGCGTCGTCAATCGCCTTGCGCGAGGCCGCTGCAACCTCCTCGGGCGTGCCGGTAAGCATCAGGGTACAGGTGTCGAGATTGCCCATCAGGGCTAATTTGGTCCCGAACTCATCCTTGATCTTCTTGAGGTGGCAGTCGCCCATCGGCGGCTCCTCGAGGGGGTTGATGCAGTCGAGGACGGTGCGCTCGGCACATCGCTCGACGACGTGGCGCTCCTTGCCGCATGAGTGGAGGATCGTCGGGACGCCGGCCTCCTTGCAGCGCTTGGTCATCTCGACGATCGAGGGGAGCGAGTAGTGGTCGAAGATATCCGGCGACTGCATGGTGATTGAGCCGGAGCCGTGGAGAAACATGAAGTCGGGTCTTGGGCTCGCCTCGAGGAGCCGCTCGAGGCGCGCCATCTGCCAGTTGTGGAACAGCTTCCGGTACTCCTCCGCCAGGTCGGGCCGCTCGTAGTAGAGCATCGTGGCGCCCATTAGCCCGTCGAGCATGATCCCGTAGGGAAGCATCGGGTAGTCCAGGGCACCGCCGACGGCGTAGGTCTCGCCGACCTCCGCCTTCATCTGCCTGAACGTTTCCGTGCCGCCGATATTGTCGGGGTGGTAGATGTACTTGAGTTTCGGCCAGTCGCGCTCGATTTTCTTGATCATCTTCTCGGTGACCGATTCGCTGTCGGCGATCGGGTAGTGGAACTCCTCCTCGAGGTCGCCCTCGGGCGTGTGCCAAACGGCGCGGGCGATCCATTTGTCCGGGCGTTTCTTGGGGAGCTTCATTTCGCGCGTCGCCTGAGGGTGCTCGGCCGGGTCCGGCGCGCCGTAGATGAACCAGCCGTCCATCTCGAAGTACCTGACCGCTTCGAGGTAGGCGCGCCACAGCGGCGGGTTCTGGTTGTAGTAGATGTCCCAGAACGGCTTGCCGGTGAGCCGGCAGGGGATCATGTTCGAGATGTCAGGCGCCACCGGCACCATGTCCGGCTGCTCGTTGCGCATGGCGCCCACCATGCGCTCCTTCGAGGTCATGCTCATGGTCCGATTCCCGGCTTGATGATCTCTCCTAACCTTTGCGGCCTTGTTGCCGACGTCCTGGCAGGATGCAGGCGCAGTATAAGGGGTTGGCAGGCAATCTTCGAGCGCTCAAGGACGTTTTTTGCGGTCGCGGCCCAGAGGAGCGCCGCGACCGGTGGCTCGCCACAGACCAGGTGAAGCTACGCGGCGCATCTCGCGACAATCCGCGTCACAGGTGACGATTGCGACAGCGTTTCTTCTTGATCCTGGGACAAGCTTCTGATCGCCGAAATCAAGATGCCCGGCAACTCAGACCTTGAACTGATTCGGGCCTTGCCGGAGATCGCCGAGGGGGTATCCGTCATCC
>CBDUSE010000328.1:0-1539 GCA_965369835.1 uncultured bacterium | reverse complement strand
TGCAGCTCAGGCCACGCTCTCGTCTCTACCACCCGTCTCAGTCAAGACCCGCAAGGCGCAGAAGATCGGGGTAAGCCTCCGGCTCGTGTTGCCGAGGACGAGGAGGTGCCGACTGGCAGCACACGCGAGCGGCCTGGATCTGCGCTCCAGCCACGACCTTATGCGGTTCGAGGCCGCCTCCCTTGCACTGGAGACTTCGTCAGGGTGCAGGGCGAGAGTGTGCCCGCACCGCCCGAGAAGCGCTGTTCTTCTCGGCCGCCACTCCCCGCCCCTGACTGCTCCACAACCATGACTTGAGCCTCGTCCCCAGGTGTGTGAGTATGGGACGGCATGTATCGTGGCGCGCGCGGTGCGGTACGCGGATCGCTGGCCCGTCAGGACAAGTGGCGGGCGGAACCCGTCTGCGGCAGAGAAGCACCTAACTCATAAGGGTGTACAATGAGAATCGTCATCATAGGAGCAGGGGTCGCCGGACAGAGACTGGCGGCCAAATTGTGCGAAGAGAAACACGACGTCGTTGTGGTCGACCACCGCGCGCGGCCTCTGGAAGAAATCGCCTCCGAACTGGACGTTCAGACCGTCCTTGGCAACGGCATCAGCCCACAGATCCTCGAAGAAGCGGGCGTGGCGAAGGCCGGACTTGTCGCGACCGTAACGAATCGGGACGAGGTCAACATACTCGCCGCCGTGTTTGCGCACGCGGCCGGAGCGCGGTACACGGCGGCCCGCGTATCGAATGACGAACTGACCGCTAAGCGACACGTGGATGATCTCTCCGCCCTCGGAATCGACCTGATCGTCAACGAACACGACGAGTGCGCCCGCGCGGTCTTGTCCGTCCTCAATCTGCGCGGCGCCAAGGAAATCGTCCGCATGGCGGGGGGTCGCATCCAGGCCGTGGGCACGGACGTGCCTCCCGGCAGTCCTCTGCTCGCGGGGCCGCTCAAGGACTTTCCGCACCCGGACATTCTCAGCAACGTTCGCCTGATCGCGGTAATGCGCAAGGAGAGGTTGCTGATGCCGCATGGGGACACGACGTTCGAGGTCAAGGACACGATCTACAGCGTCGGGCGGCCGGCCGACGTGCGGGCGTTTCTCAACGTCGTCCGGCCGTATCAGATAGCGGTTCACAAGGTCGTTATCGCAGGCGGGGGTGGCGTGGGATGGCGGCTTGCCCGCCACCTGGAGCGCACGGACAAGCAGGTCGTTGTGATCGAAGAGAACAACGAGCGCGCCCATGAATGTTCCGCTTCGCTAAAGAAGAGCATGGTAGTCTCCGGCAACGCGCTGGACCGCTCGGTTCTGGATGAGATCGGCATCACGGACGGCACCGCCATCGTGGCCTCAACCGGCAAGGACGAGAACAACATCATTGCCTGCCTCCTTGCCCAGAAACTGGGAGCTGCCTTCGGGGTTGCGCTCATTTCCAAGCCGGAGTATGTCTCGATCATCAACGAGGCAGGGTTGCTCGACCGGGCCGTAAGCCCCTATCTTGCGACCATGAACGCCATTCTCCGTTTTGTCAGAGGCACCAGCATA
>CBDUSE010000327.1:0-1622 GCA_965369835.1 uncultured bacterium | reverse complement strand
GCAAGCATCGTGGGCACGAGCCACGTTCGCCCGTTGCAGTCGGTGAAGCGCTCGCTCCGCTCGACGAGCAGCCTCCGGATTTCGGCCGTCGTCGGCAGTCGGCCGTCGTTCGTGCGCTTGTATTCCTGCATCAGCCCGACGACCATGCCGGTGAGCGCGGGTGACGCGAACGACGTGCCGTCCAGCTCGGCGAGCCACTGCGTCTTTCGCCCGTAACGTGCGCGCTCGACGCGGACGATGCCGGCACGAATCGCGCTTTCGTACGCGCGGCGGAACTTGCGGGCTGTCCGCGTAGGGAGGAACGTCCAGATGTCCTCGCCGGGGCAGACGAAGTCCACGTACCCGTTCGTGTTACTAAACTCGCTCATCTCGACGAGGAAACGTCCCTCGCTCCTCACGAGACGCATGCTCCCGACCGCGAGCACAATCGAGTCGAACGCCGCCGGGTACGAGGCCGGGCTGCCGCGTCGCCCATCGTTGGCTGCCGCCGCGCAGTAGATGTTGCCGAACTCGTAGACCGAGCGCGTGATCGCCTGCTCGAGCGCGCGCACGTCCTGCCACGCCTTCGTCCAGGCCGCCGAGCCGCGCCGGGCCCTCGCCGGCGCAATCCCCATCGAGACGTTCACCACGACGCCGCGCACGCCGCGTTTCTCCTGCCATCGGTGCAGCAACTCGATCGCTTTGACCCACCAGCGTGCATCGTTTCTAGCTCGACGCTGGTCGTAGCACTTCAACGCAATGAGTCGGACACGCGGCATCGTTTGCGCCACGACGCCCGCCGTCGCCGTGCCGTGAAAGAAGCTGTCGTACCGGCCGCCGCGGTGCCACAGGAAGTTGTCGCCGGGAATCGTCGAAACGCCCGCCGCGCAGTTCGCTCGCAACGCGGGCGTTGCGCGCTCGATCCCGGTGTCGAGGATGGCCACGTGCTCGCCCGCGCCGTCGAAGCCGAGCGCATTGAACGCCGGCACCTCCGAGAGCTCCGCCCATTCCGGCTCGTGCGTCGCCAGGGCATGTTCCCTGCGCAGTGCAAGGCGCGCCGTTGGCGCTCGTCGAGGTTCGCCGACTCCGATGCAGCGTGCGTATTCCGATTCCCTGCTTCGCATCGCGCCGGCGATGCGTGGCGCTGCTCTTACGCCGCGTCTCTTTGCTGCTTCGCTGTGCCTCATCGTAGGTGCCCCGGCACGGTGTGCGGGCCTTCCTCGTGGTACGGCATGCCGAGATCCGACCGACCGCGCACGCCGAGCGGCTCATCTTCGTACCGTTCGTGGCTGTACTGTCGGCAGCGTGCCGGGATCCGGTGCAGGCGATAGTCCACATCGACGAGGGTATCGTCGAGCACGTACACGCGCTCGTAGAACTCCTCGCGCGAGCCAATGCCGAACCGGCTGCGCACCCATCGCCGCAGGCAGCCCCAACAGAGCCCATCGTTCAGTACGGTCACCATCCACTCCTTTCCGTTGCACCAAGCTGCATTCACATGGCCCTTTACACAGCGCTTTGTGAGCGCGCCGACGAATCGGCGCGAGAGTTGTAGGGCGGGTCGTCCTCGGCCCGCCGTCCTTCCTTTGTGAGCGCGCCGACGAATCGGCGCGAGCGTTGTAGGGCGGGTCGCCCTCGGCCCG
>CBDUSE010000326.1:0-1634 GCA_965369835.1 uncultured bacterium | reverse complement strand
CGCCCTTGAGGGCTCAACGATTCAACCGGACGTCGGTCTTTTTCAGCAGCCTGCTCGGGTTGATCCTGTTATCCTGTCAAGTATGGGCTACGAGATGGCCGCGCGCTCCTCGTCGGCGATCACCTTGAGTACCTTCTTGGCCACGCGCCGCACATCGGCGTTTACCGCGGCAAGCGTCTCGAGAATCCGCCCTGACCACGTGTAGCCGCCTGAAAAGACCAGCTTCAGCCCGTTCTCGCGAATGCGCCGCCTGTCTCGCGGGCTCAGGTGGTCAACGTCCTCAATGCACTTCGCCAGCCGCCTGATCTCCTTGGCCGGCTCCTTCACGACAAACCCGTCCACGCCGTCGGTCACCTGCTCAGCCAGACCGCCACCGTCAGACGGTACAATGAGCAGCCCGCCCGACTTGCGCACCAGCAGCCGCAGCTCCGCCGGAATCAACCCGAACGGCTCGCCCTGCGCGAGGATCGGCACCGCCACCGTCTTGGCGTACTGGCTCAGGCACGCGCACAGGTCGTAGTCAAACGCGTTCAACACGCTGGCCGGCCGGCCGAGCCTGTCCGCCTGCGCGTCGAGGTCGGGATACGCACCCAGCGTGACGATCACCGGATGGTAGTCCTCCGGCAAGTGCTTCATTACTTCGAGCGTCAGATCCAACCGCTTGTACGGCGCGGGGCGTCCGAAACTAAAGACGAGCTTCCTGTCCAGCGGGATCCGGTGGCGCTCCCTGCCCTCGGCCGCGAGCTTCGCATTGTACTTCTTAATCGTCCTGACGATGTCGCGCTCGCTCCGGATGCGATATTTCCGATCGAGCGGGTCCACGCCGTTGCCCGTCGGCACGATCGTCGCGGGCTCGGCCGCGTAGTCCTTGACAAGGTGGTCGCTGATGAACCCGCTGATCGTCCCGATATGCACGTTCGGATACTGCTTGGCCCAGTAGAAGCTCGCGAATTCGGCGCCGATTTTGTCGGGGTCCACCGGCTCCCTGTCGTGCTTGAGCGTCGTCGAGTGCACCACGCGCAGCCACTGGACCGACTCGTCGTTGTCCTGCATCGTGCCGTAAACGGGACTCAAGATAAAAAACGTGTCGTGGCAATAGACGACCGAGGCGTTGTGCTTGCGCGCGATCGAGCGCGCGATTGACGCCCCGCCGGCGCTCTCGAGCCTGATCTGCTCCATCGTCCCAAAGAAATCCTCGCCGCCGGGCCAGTTGCTCGAGACGGGAAGGCCGTTGGGCGAACGGTTCAGCAGCGTGAAGTACTCGCCGCCCATCGCCCGGATCGCCTTGCGCGCCTTGCTGAGGTGCTTCTTGTCGAAGTGATGGTAGTCGGGTCCGAAATGCGTCTCGACGAAATAGGGCGTCAGCTTGATCCCCTCAGCCGCGAGCCCCTTGCGCACCCGAGGCAGCGAGCCGAGATGCCCCCGGGTCACCGTGCACACGCCTCCGCCGCTGGCCGCGATCCCTTCGATGGTGAGATGGATAACTGCCAGGTCAAGTGTCGGCTGTGCTTTGGCCATGTCGAACCCTTTCCAAACGAGCAAACAGAACTCCCCAAGACGAGACGGCCGGAGACCTCGCACCGGCCGCGCAGGTGCGCCAGCGCATCGTCGGGGCATGACATCACCTTCGCTCC
>CBDUSE010000325.1:0-1677 GCA_965369835.1 uncultured bacterium | reverse complement strand
GCCAGAGCACAGGCGTCGCGGCTCAGACGCCCTTGCGGGCTGCCCGCCAGACCACAGGCGTCGCGGCTCAGACGCCCTTGCGGGCTACCGGCCAGAGCACAGGCGTCGCGGCTCAGACGCCCTTGCGGGCTACCGGCCAGAGCACAGGCGTCGCGGCTCAGACGCCCTTGCGGGCTGCCCGCCAGACCACTGTGGTCGTCGCGCTGCTCGTCAGTTTCCGCCGTCAGTAGCGTCCGTGTTCCAACGCGACATCAATGAAGCGGAGATAGTTGTCCCGCGTGCGATCGCTCAGGGGCGCACTGATCGGCGAGGCGGTGGGCATGATCGCGTAGCCGCCGCCGGCTTTCGCGGCGTCCATGCACTTGACGACGACCCGCTCGATCTCGTCCGGTTCGAGGTACTCGAGGTCGCGCAATTGGATGTTGCCGAAAAGCGCGAGCGCGTTCCCGACGATTCGCTTCGCCTCGGCAAGCTCGACGTCACCGCCCGGCGGCGCTTCGACCGGGTCCGTACCGTCGGCCCCCATTTCAATGAAGACCGGCAACAGGTCACGCACCCGCCCGTGGCTGTGCAGCCGCACGTAGCCCCCGTACTCGTGGATCAGCTCGATGATACGGCGATCGTAGTCCGCCACGAACATGCGGAACGCCTCGACCGGCAGGTAAGGCGGCGTGCCATACTCCGGGCCGACGAGCCGCCAGGCCGGGCCGGCGCCCTTCTCCAGGGCCTCTTTGAGGATCGCGAGGTCGCGTTCGATCAACACATCCATCGCGTACAGAATCGCCTTCGGATTGATGGACGTCTGGATGAGAAACTCGCCGAACTCGAACAGTTCCGCCATCGCGCAGATCGGATCGTCTACGTCCACGACCATGATCCCGCGGTCACCCATCCGTTCGCTCTCGGCGAGGATGTGCGAGACATCAACGGGGCCCGGCTCGTAGGGGATCGAGAGCCACTTCTCCAGGTCGTCAAGGTCCTTGAGAATATGCTCGGTGGTCCACGTCGTAAAAAGGCCGTCCTCTTGCATATACGTCGCGGTCAGGTCACCCTTTGGTGTGTGCAGCGTTACCTTGCTGTACGCGCGGTCACCCTCGCGCCACGACTCTCTCTCCGTCACTGACTCCTTTCCGAGGTCGCGCCACCGGACACTACACCAGTACATGCAGTCGGTCTTCTCGCGGATCACCTGCATGAGCGAGGCGTAGGACGGCTGCGTGTTGTACCAGCTCTTCACGTCGTGCCCGACCATCTCGTAGGTCGAGATCGGCACACGGTCGGGCACCTCGTGGCGGAAGACCGCGAGAAGGCGTTCCTTCGATGTCATCTCGCCTGCCATGCTCGTTCTCCGAGGAAGCTACAGGCGCAACGATAGCAGGGAACGCTTGTGTGCCAAGGGAAAGCGGTGGTTGCCGAAGCGGCCGGGCCGATCACTCTGTGGCGGGTTTGCCGTCGTGCTCGACGACCTTCTTGCGGATGACGGCGGCGTTCTCGGGGTAGAGCTCGAGCGCCTTATTCCACCACTCGATCGCCTTCGCCTTGTCGCCGAGCTTCAGGTGCACGTCGCCGAGGTGGTCATAGATCTCGGCCATGGGCGGCGCGAGCTCGACGGCGCGCTCGAGCTCGCGCAGCGCCTCCTTGGTGCGCCCCTGCTTGAAATGGACCCACCCGAGGCTG
>CBDUSE010000324.1:0-1722 GCA_965369835.1 uncultured bacterium | reverse complement strand
GACAGGTCTTCCTGCCTCTGCGGCCCGAGTCCTACGATACCGACGACGTCGTCTCCTGCCCGGTGCGGCCCAACTGCCGGGTGCCCTTCGAGGGCAATCGCTACTCCGTGCCCTGGACCCTGGTTGGCAAGACCGTCACCCTGCGGGCCAACGACCGGCGCATCCGCATCTTCTACGGCAACAATCGAATCGCTCAGCACGAGCGTTGCTTTCTCAAGGGAGAGACGATCCGCAACCCCAAACACGAGGAGGGCCTAAGGGAAATCAAACCTGGTGCCTCACGAAATTGGCAGGTCGAGGCGGTGCGGAGCTTCGGCCCGCACGCATGCCGCTACCTTGAGCTGATCGGCGCCGGCACGCGATCCCTGCGTCACGAGGTCAAAGAGTTGCTGTTCTTGGCCACGGTGTACGGCAGGGTCCCGCTAGATCAGGCCATTGGGGAACTACTCGGGAAGGGCAGCGTCGGCGCCGCGCACCTCGAACGGATGCTGCGCCTGCGAAAAGACGCACCCAAGGCTCCGCCGCCCCTGGCGCTGCCAGACGAGCGACTGCACTTCGTGCCGCCCAGCCCACGTCTCGATACCTATGACGCCCTCCTGCTCGACACACGTCGGGTAGAGGAGGACCAAGAGGAGGATGAACAATGAAGACATCCCACGAGAACCTGATCGAGAATCTGCGGCAACTGCGTCTCGGTGCCTTCGCCCGCGGCGTGGATGAACTGGTCGATAACGATCCGGAGAAAGCAGCCGTGGTGCTTGCCATCCTCGGACAAATGACGGACACAGAGTGCGCCGAACGCAAAGAACGAACCGTCCAGCGGCGAATCGCGGAGGCACAGTTCATTCGCATCCAAACCGTGGACACCTTCGACTTCACGTACAATGCCTCCACTCGGAAGCTGAAGAGGCAATACCTCAGGCTGCTTGATGCCGGGCCGGTGGAGCAGGCAATCGGCGCTGTCTTCGTTGGCAACTCCGGCTTGGGCAAAACGCATCTCGCCCGCGCCCTCGGCTACGCCGCCTGCCAACACGGACACCGCGTGCTGTTCATCCCCTGCGCCACTCTGCTCAACCGCCTCGTTACCGCCGATGCAACAAAAACACTGGACCGCGAGGTCAAACGACTCGAATCACAATCTCTGCTCGTCATCGACGAGTTGGCCTACCTCACGATGAGCCACGAAGAAGCCAACCTGTTCTTCCAAGTCGTCTCCCGGCGGCATGACCGTAATCGCCCGACCGTGATCACGACCAACAAGCGCTTCGCGGAATGGAACCAGGTCTTTCACGGCGACGCCACGGCTCACGCGATCGTGGACCGACTCACCGAGCGATCAGAGATATTTTACCTCGAAGGAAAGGACAGCTATCGGCAGACGCATCGACAAGGGCTCGACTCGAAAAAACCGAAGCGCTCCCCGAAACGTTGAGCCCGGATCCGACACCTCATCGGATCTTCTTCACCACGGGGAACGCATCACCCACGATGTGTAGCGGCGTGGACATCGGCCGTTCCGACAGACGCCCGCCTTCTTGCCCCACATCGAAGGCACCCGTCTGCTCGTCCCCAAAATCCGCTCGCCCGACCAACGGCCTGGACCACCTTATCCCGTTGGAAGTGGCCTAGTTTTAAACCGTCGGTTCCAAGGCTTGACAGCATTGATTTCATGCTGAGTTTCAGAGGATTTGAATAGACCACCATCGGAGAGTCCTCCAAAAT
>CBDUSE010000323.1:0-1727 GCA_965369835.1 uncultured bacterium | reverse complement strand
ACGACACAAGGTGCGGCGTGCCCAAGATTACCCACCCTATATTATTGGGCCTTGACCGACGCGGCAGCGTTGTAGGGCGGGTCCCCCTGGGCCCGCCGAAGTGTCGCCCCACCCCAGTGCTGGAGACAACCGCCGAAACGCGCCGACCGGGTGAATGGCTCCTCGACGAGAAAGGCCCCTTGTCCGCCGATCTGGGAGGCACCTCGCCGCCGATCGACAGAGCGAGAGGGCTGCGTCACCAGAGTCTCTCGGCCAAGCGGCGCGCGGATGCGACTTGAGACTCCTTCGAGGCTATCCTCGACACGCCTCTGTGCAGGCAGCGAGCTCGTCGGCGCCTTCGAGCACGTCAATCTCGACGGTCATCTCGCGCAGTTCGCCCGGCTCGAGCATCGGCAGCAGTCCGCGCTCGCGCACCTCGGCGCGATTGGCGCACGGCGAGTTGCACGGCTCGATGCCGACCACGTAGTCGCCCTGGCCCATCATCTTCCACTCGTTCAGGTAGGGCAGCGTGCTCGTGTCGTAGCGCACCCGCAAGCCGATCCCACCGGCCAGCTCGCGGTTGAGCATGGCGGCGCAGGCGAAGCCGTCGTCGCCGGGGCGCGCGGTGTGGAGGTAGTTCATCTCCTCGAAGCCGGGCACGGGCGCGCTGAAGCGGCGCCACTCGTTGAGTGCCTTGGCCGAGTGCTTGTTGGCCGGTTCGGTCTCGGCGACGGTGGCGACGAGTTCGCTCGCGGCGTCGAGCAGCGGGAAGCCGGGGTTGATGTGGTAGAGGATCGTGAACGGCGACGGTGTGTATCCGAAGTTCTCGACACGGTCGTGGATGGTGAGGGCGCGGCGGCCGATCTGGGTGCGGATCGTGCGCGTCAGGCGCAGCTTGTTGCCGAAGAGGACGCTTTGCTCGACGATGCCCGTGATCTCGATGCGGTACTCGTCGCCGTCCCAGCCGGAGCGGTCCTGCACTTGGCGGGCCGGCAGGTTGGTGTAGCGGCCGTGGAGACCGTACTCCTCGTCGCCGTCCGTGCCGGGCCCGCCGATGTTGGTGATGCCGCACGTGGTGAGCAGCCCGGCGAAGAAGTTGCGCAGCCAGCCGAAACCGTGCCGGTCGTAGAAGGCCGGGTGCACTTCGCCGTTGGCGGTCAGATGCACGAGGCCGAGACCCTTGTAGGATGCGCGCGAGATATCGAGCCCGCGATCGGGCAGCACGGTGAACAAGAAGCCGGTCCCGGTGTCCACGTCAATGGCGGCGACGCCTTTCGACGGGCCGTCGTCGAGGATGACGTGGCGAGTGCCGCCGAGCTGGGCCAGGTTGCCGATCCGCTCGCCGAGCTCGGCACGCCTATAGTCCTTCCCGCCGATTCGCATCGCATTCCTCCTCGCTGAACTCGTGCTCGGGACGCCTCAGAGCATGATGGGCTTGATGCCCGTGAGCCGGCAGAAGGCCTCGAGCGCCGCGTAGAGGTGCTCGCCGTAGCCGAGCACGGCGTACTCGTTGTTCCAGTTCTGCAGCAGAGCTTCGATGTCGCACTGGGCGGTGACGAAGCCGTGCGGCCAGAACGGGATGCCGCACTCGAGCCGGCGCTTCTCGAGCTGGTCGGCCGGCGGCTCGAAGATCGAACAGCGTGTGACCGCCATTTGGAACACGCCGTCAACGCGGCTGAGCCGCGCCAGGACGCCTTCGCCCACCTTGCAGACGAGCTTGACGGAGAGGCCGCCGGCCTCGCCCTCGG
>CBDUSE010000322.1:0-1733 GCA_965369835.1 uncultured bacterium | reverse complement strand
GTCCCCCCAATCCCCTTCTGAGGCGTCCACACACGCTTATCCGAAAATCCGGGAACTCTGTTCCTTTTTTTAGTCGAAGAATTGCGTTTAGAGTGGAACAGGGGATTGGCGGCAAGCGTGGGCGAGACCCGGGCGGGCGTCCTCTGCCCCAATGGTCACCACCAGGTAAAATACTGGCCCCTGTCCGACAGTCGCGTGGACATTCCATCGAGCCTCGATCCGCGGTGTCGCCTTGGTGCACGTTCGAGGTGTTCGAAGAGACAAGGCAGCCGAACCATCAGATGTGGTGTAGGAGGGTTCCTCGGGTGTTTGCCGCAAAAAGCCGCGAAAGACACTTGAGGAAGGTGGCCGGCTTCCGGCGGCGCCTCATCCTCGCGGCCGCCGCGGCACTGCTCCATCGCCTCTGCCCGGTTGACATTGGCGGGGTTGTCAAGTATCTTGAGGGTGGTTTGGTAGCTGTCGGAACCTCCGAGGGAGCCGCCTATTGACAAGAGGCGCGCGCAAGGCCCTAACGGCGGTGGCGATTGCGCTGGCGGCTTTGCTCGCCGCCGGGGTCGTCGGCTGCGGGCTGGCCCGGGCGCGGCTGTTCCCGAAGCGCCACCGCGGCGCGGTGATTGAGGCGGCCGAGGAGTTCGATCTCGACCCGCTGCTCGTCGCGGCGATCGTCCACCGCGAGAGCGGATTCCGGCCGGAGGCGCGTTCGTCGGCCGGGGCGCGAGGGCTGATGCAGCTCATGCCGGCGACGGCGGAGGAGGTAGCCGGCAAGCTCGAGCTCGACGGCTACACCGAGGCGATGCTCGAGGACTCTCGGCAAAACCTTCGGCTCGGCTGCGCATACCTCCGGGAGCTGCTCGACCGCTTCGACGGCGATGAACGAGTCGCGCTGGCGGCCTATAACGCGGGCCGCGGCAACGTGGTCCAGTGGCTCGAGGAAGCCGAAGGTGACGCGCGGCGGATGATCCGGGAACGTGCCTTCCCCGAGACCCGTCGCTACGTGCGTGATGTGCTCGACGCGAGGTGGGTTCTGCGACGCCTCGAAGCGATACACGCATTTTAACGGAGCCGAACGTGGCGGTGTTGAACGAAGGCGTGCTGGTCCTGAATCGCTTGTGGCAGGCGGTGAACGTCTGCACGGTGAAACGGGCGGTCGGCCTCCTCTACCAGGGGCATGCGCAGGTGGTGTTCGAGGACAGCGGCCAGCTCATCACCTACTCCTTTCACGACTGGCGCGACTTCTCGCTCGAGACCGGCGAGGACGGTATCGAGTACCTGCACACGGTCAATTACCGGCTGCTGATCCCGAAGATCATCCTGCTGCAGGAGTACGACAAGCTGCCGATCAAGGAGGTCAGGTTCACCCGGCACAACATCTTCGAGCGCGACCGCAACATTTGCCAGTACTGCGGGAAGGTGTTCGACCGCCGCGAGCTCAACCTCGACCATGTGATCCCAAAAGACCAGGGCGGCCACACGACGTGGACCAACATCGTCTGCTCGTGTAAGCAGTGCAATACGCGAAAGGGCAGCCACACGCCACGCCAAGCAGGCATGCGCCTGATCCGGAAGCCGAAGAAGCCGACCTGGCACCCGTTTCTCACAATGACCGTACCCGGCCCGCCACACGCCACGTGGCGCCGGTTCATTGACCTCGCTTACTGGCACGTCGAGCTGGGCCAGGACTAGCAGGCTGCTGAAAAACTCGCCCGTTTCCTCTTATATAATATGATGGCTGT
>CBDUSE010000321.1:0-1801 GCA_965369835.1 uncultured bacterium | reverse complement strand
CGTCGTGATCGTTGAGGTCTTCGTAACCGAGCGCGAGGGCGTAAATCCGCTGAGCGACCAATTCCTCGACTGTGTGCTCGATCCGATCGGGGTCGCGGTGATCGGTAAAGCAGGCCGCGAACCGGCCGATGATCCCGGTCGCCCGCTCGACCTCTCGCAGGAGCAGCCCACCGCCGTCCGACGTAATGAGCCCGCCGTCAAACTGAGCCACCACATCACGACGCCCGAGGGCGTGAAATCCGAACGATTGTTGGTTACACTCTGTCGCCATAGGGCTGTTCCTCCGTGAACGATAAATTGGCTTTGACAACCGGATTTATCGCACGAAGGGCAGCCTTTTTCTATCCACGTGGTGAGAAATGCGGGCTAGCTGCTGACGGAACGCCGCTTCGATCAGTTCCTTCGTGGTTCGGGCTGCGGAAGTGGACTTGCTCACCGGGCTCTTGTCAGCCATCGCACGCACTCTCCATTGCGACTCCCCATTCCTTGACGAGAAACAGGCGAATCACTCACGATCAACGAGTGAAATACTTCGAAGTGTCGCCCATGACCTCGTGCAACCGCTCGTGGGCTCTGGCCCGCAGCATGAAGACCGCCCCCACACTCCGCTGTAGTGCCTCAGCCACCTCCTCCGCCGGCCGACACTCCAGGTCGTACATCCTCACGACGCGCTCATAGGCCTCGGGGAGCTGAGCGATTGCGCGTTCGAGCGCCGTGTGTGCCTCGCCACGGGCCGCATGCCGGCTGGGCGTTGTGCCGACCGTTCCGGGTGGTTCGACCCCGGTCGGCAACTGGATCCGCCATCGATCACCGCCGCGCTTATCGGTTTCCAGCCCCTTGACTGCATCTTTGAGGTTCCGTTGTGCGATCGTGACGAGCCACCCTGCGAACGCATCCCCATTGCGGGAGTTAAACTGGGCAATCTTCGCGATCGCGTCGGCATAGGTCTGCTACAACAGATCGTCTTCTGAGAGCATCGATTGCCATCGCCCGGGAATGCGTCCGGCCAGACGGCGCCGAACCGGAGGCCCTGTACGTGGATAGGATCATCTTGTCCGCAGGCTCCACACTGGATCTGAATGGTCTTCACGCTTACTACCACGCCTTGTGCAACGAAGGCGGAATGATCGAGTTGAACGGTGGAACGCTGGAGCAGGTGGGGACCTCTTGCGACTTCGACTGCAACGGTGACGTGGATCTGGACGATTACGTCATATTCCTTGGCTGCCTAATGGGGCCAGGCGGCGGCGTTGATTCGGGCTGCGAGGCCCCAGACTTGGACGCTGACAACGACGTCGACCTGAAAGACTTCGCGGTGTTTGGGAGGGCGTTTGCCGGATGACGCCTGAGCGTTTTCACTTTCCGATTTGGCCACGGGCTTACGCGTTGATCGCGCAAACAGGGTGGCCCCAGATCCAGCCTGCAGAGTCTACCGATGGACCTTCGTGCCAAGCGCTTCTGCGAGGCAGTACGGCACGGTATACTACGGAGGTGTTAGATTAACCGGTCGGCGATCCCGGGCGGTTCGCCGGCCGGATCCATGTCAACCGCAAGCGTCGGGCAGAGGAAGAATCAGACACTCACCTCATAAGGAGCAACAACCATGATTAGCAAGATCCTACTCATCAGCATCGGGCTTGTTTCGGTGGTGCTGGCCACCCCGGCCCAGGAAATCGAACGGGCAGAGGTCGAGCAGGTCATCGCGTCGATCCGCGGGAACACGATCATCGTTGACTGGCACGGAACGTGGGACTACGACGCGATCCAGCCAGCGCTCGACGCGGCCGTTGACGGCGACACG
>CBDUSE010000320.1:0-1864 GCA_965369835.1 uncultured bacterium | reverse complement strand
GAACGGCAGCAGAACGTACTGGTCGCCCTCGACGTCGGCCGCGCGACCGCCGGCTAATTCGCGGGCATCAGCCGCCTCGACTACCTCGTCAACGCCACCCTCATGCTCGCCTACGTCGTGCTGCGCCAGGGCGACTGGTTCAGCCTCGTCGCCTTTAGCGACCGCATCGAGAGCTATCTCCCGCCGGCCCGCGGCATCAAGAACATTGACCGCGTCGCCCACGCCCTCTACGAGCTCGAGCCGCGCCTGACCGAGTCCGACTACGGCGCCGCCTGCCGCTTCATTGGGATCAAGAACCGCAAGCGCAGCCTCATCTGCCTCTTCACCGACGTGATAGACCGCGAGGCGAGCGCCGTCATCATCAGCTACATGGCCCGCTACGCGCGCCACCATCTGCCGCTCGCCGTCACGCTCGCGAACCCCGAAATCGGCGCCGTGGCCAACGAGCCGCTTTCACACCGGCCGCATCTCTACAGCAAGGCCGTCGCCCTCGACGTGCTGGCCGCCCGCGACGAGGCGCTCACCGCGATGCGCCGGCAAGGCGTGGACGTGCTCGACGTGGACCCGCACGCCCTCATGCACGACGTGATAAACCGCTACCTCCGCATCAAAGCCACACGGCGTTTGTAGATCGGAGTGGGGTAGGGGAGCAACTCAGCACGCTTACTGGGAGGCACGAGGAGACGACGCCACGAGGCGTTGCTGCTCACGCGCCTTCGCCGTTCGGGTTGCCCTTGCAGGCACGCGACCGGCGAACAGCAGGTACACCAGCGTCGTCCCGAGCGCCGCCAGGCCGATGATGATCTTGGTCCCGCCCGCCATGTAACTCGGCGTGACGAAGCCTTCGATCACGCCCGCCACGACGAACATCGGGATCGTGCCGAG
Source organism: uncultured bacterium (assembly GCA_965369835.1). Taxonomy (GTDB): domain Bacteria; phylum Auribacterota; class JABMQX01; order JAFGEW01; family JAFGEW01; genus CBDUSE01. Next base: position 979 of record CBDUSE010000320.1, on the reverse strand, counting down.
CACGAGCCGCACCGCCTCCTTGGCGCCGATCTTCAACGACGCCTTCCGCGTCACCCGCCCCGGTATCGCGAGCGACAACCCAAGCCTGAGCCCCGCCGCCGCAGAAACAAGAATTGCGAAGATCTCCAGCGCACCGTGTGGCGTCAGAAACGACGCCACCTCGTAGCCGAGCCCGCAGTTGGCAAAATGGGCGACAAACGTGCCCAGCATCATCGAGTTGACGAAAAGAACGTAACAGGTCCCGATTCCCGCTGTGATTCCGAGCGCAAACGCTGCGAAGGCAACCTGGATGTTGTTCGTCATGATGAACGAGGCCATCGGCGGACTTGGCATCCGCCGGTACCGTTCGCTCACGTCCCCGGCGGAGACGTCGGTCTCTTCCTCAACCACCTCCAGCCCTCGCGGCATGAAGATGTGCGCCGTCGAGGGCCGCACGCGCACCGTCACGTACGCCCCGAGCGCACCGACGAGAAAAATGGCCGTGGAAAGCGCCATATACGGCCACAGTCTTCGGAACAACCTCGGATAATCGCGGCCGAAAAAGCGCAGGACCCCGAACCGATTCCGGCTCCGCGGCCGCCGGTAGAGCAGCCCGTGCGCCGCGATCGCCAGCCGGTTGATCCGCTGCTGCGTCTTCGGGGCGATCCCGCACATCCGGGCGCGCGCCACGTCCACCGCCACCGCCGGATACAGGCGCGTCAGCTCATGCAGCTCGCCTTCCGTCAGCGCAGACACTCCCTTGCGGCCCGTCTTGCGGACCAGCGCCTCGAGCCGCTCCCAGGCCGGACCGCGCGTTTCCAGGAATCGTGCCGGCGTCACAGCCTCGTCTCCCTCTGATCCGGTGTGGCCCGCGCCTCGCTCTCCGCGAACCATGCCTGCCGCATCACCAGTTCCACGTACGCCTCGAGCGTCTCCAGCCGCCCGTCGGCCAGCCTCTGGCCGGTCCGCACAAGGATCGGCCCGAGCAGTCGCGGCAGCA
>CBDUSE010000319.1:0-1908 GCA_965369835.1 uncultured bacterium | reverse complement strand
CATGCCATCCGCGTTTCTCTCACCCCCGTCGAAACCAGATCGCCCCCATCTCCAGCTGTCAATGAGCCGTGCGCATCGTGCGCACACTTCAATCTACCGAAAAAACGACTCGCTGTCAAGCATTCACCGTGCCGACGGGCTCCGAGCGGACGCGCTCCGGCGCTGTCGCTACTCCGCCGTCACCGACACCATCTCAAAGACCTCGTAGAACTTGCCCTCGTGGAGAATGGGCTCCTCGAACGCCTCCCGAATCGCGTCCGGGTCCGTCAGCGCGGGGTCGTACTCGACGATCGCCGAGTGCGTCCGCGCGTACGCGACGAAGCTCACAACGCCCGGCACGTCCTGGATCTGCCGCGCGAAGGTCCTGGCCGTCCCGCGGCACTTGAGACCGGAGACCTCGTACTCGACCGTCGCGACAGAGCCTGGCCGCTCGTCGCCCTCGACGAACGAGATGTCCGCGGTAGGCACGCGGTACGCGTTCGTCGTCGCGAACGCCAGGAGCATGACCAAGGCTATCGCTATCGGGATGAATAGAACCTTCCGCATGTCGCTCCTTCCTTCTGAAACAGCAGTAGGTCCGCCGTGCCGCCGACTTCCGAGAACGCCGGCGAGCAGGCGCCGCTGCTACTCACTTGCTCGTCCCAACCAGGATCACGCCGAGCACCACTGCGAGCGTGCCGATCAATCTCTGGATCCCAAAGGCCTCGCCCCAGAGCTTCCAAGCGACCACGCTGACCAACACGTAGCCGACGCCCAACAGAGGGTAGGCGTAGGAGAGTTCGACCCTGGACAGCGCGGAAATCCAGAAGATGGCGCTCACCGCGTAGAGAGCCAGCCCGAGCAGCGTCAGCGGAGCAGTCAGTATCGGCAGCGCGGTCGCCACGCCGAAGTACACGTTGCTGCCGGCCAGATTCTGGTAGTTGAGAATCGACTGCTTGATCGAGATCTGCCCGCAGACGTTCAGGATGATGCTCGCCGCCAGAATCCACACGTGGGTCATTCCGTAACCTCCCTCAGGGAGCCTCTTTCCGAAATCGATGAGCAAGCAGCGTACCGACCGCCTCGAACCAGTGCCGAGCCCGGATCTTCTTGCCCTCCGACTTCAGCCTCGGGTAGTAGTGAATCGGCACCTCTTTGATACGAATGCCCCGCTTCGCGACCAACGCGGTCACCTCCGGACAGAACTCGAAGCCCTCGCACTTGAGGGGAAGATCCCGCAGAAGCTCGGAGCGAAAGGCCTTGTAGCACGTCGGCTCATCGGTGATCCCTGTCCCATATAGGGCATTCGTTATCCAGGTCAGCGTAACTCCACCGAGGAAGAAACTCAGAGAGGACATGCGGTTGCTCTTCATCAGGCGCCTGGACCCATAGACCACCGACACCTCGGGATCGTCGAACTCGCGCAGGATCACCTCGTAGTCGCCGGGGTCGTACTCGAGGTCGGCGTCCTGGATCAGCACAACGTCCCCGGTCACATGGGCGATCCCCGTGCGGATGGCCTTCCCCTTGCCGCTGTTGCTCTCGTGAGCCACAACCACTACCCTCGGGTCAGACTCGAAGCTCCTGAGAATCTCCGGCGTGCTGTCGGACGAACCGTCGTCGACGACGACCACCTCCATTTCGACGCCCGTATCGAGGACGCGCTTGAGGAGCGTGTCTATCGTGGCACCCTCGTTGTACGCAGGGACGATCACGCTGAGCTTCAGTGGCATGTATCAGCTCCTGTCACTCGGAAGGCCGCTCTCGAGCGGAGCCGTTCCGAAGAAGCCACCGACCCTCCCGCCAATCCTCAGGGCAAGCGCCGCGATTGCGACGGCGGCGAACAGAATGAGATAGGCATCAATCGGCAGCCGATACCTGACACACGTGGTGAACGCGGGGTAGATCAGCGAGAACGCCGCGGTTGCC
>CBDUSE010000318.1:0-1909 GCA_965369835.1 uncultured bacterium | reverse complement strand
GCGGCCCGCCCTACATCCCCTCGACAAGCTCGGGGTGAACCGCTGCCCAGTGATGGGTGGGCGTCGTGGGGCGGCCCAAGAACTGTTGCGGTCCCCGGCCCGTCTAGTCTATAGTACGCGCTTCCGGCCCACTTGGGGTGGGCAAGCCCGACAGGGGCGGCCAAGAATCTCGCACGTTCGAAGGATAGCGGACCATGCTGATCGCGATGCGCAAGCATACCAAGGCGATCTTCTGGATCATCCTCATTCTGATTATCCCTGCGTTCGTCGTTCTGTACTTGCCCAGGCAGTTCCGACGCCCAGGGCGCAGCCTCAGGTACGGCAGCATGTTCGGCAAGACGGTCAAACTGAAGGACTTCGGCCGGGCGCGCGACGCTGAGCTCAGGGCCCTGAGCGACTTCTTTCGCGCCCTCGGAACAATGGACTACCGTAAGCCCCAGTATGACTTCCTGCGGGTGCGGCGTGATCTGGCGCTGATGAGCTTCGCAGCCTACGAAGAGAGGCTCAGGCAGCGCGAAGCGATGTTGGCGCTCTATACCGGGCGGGCGCCCCGTCCGGTTGATCTGGTGCCCCTCGAGCGGGCGCGGGAGTTACTGAAGCAGGGATTCACCGATCGCGAGACCAACGAGTACAACGAAGCCGCGTATAGAGAGCGGCTGCGCAAGGTCGGGATGACCGACGAGGAGTACGTCGCCGAGTATCGTGACAACCTGAGCGTGTTTGATCAGGTGTTGCCGGTGCTGCGCGGCGAGGGCGAGCGAGGCTGGGACCTCCAGCGCCTGGCGACATGGCAGCGGCTGGTGCTTGCGCACGAGGCCGACCGGCTCGGCATTCCGGTGAGCGACGAGGAGGTCGTCAATTATCTGTACCTGATCTGCCCTGGCGAGGACGGGACGATTGACGAGGAGCGGTATGCGGCCCGCCTGCGCTGGGCGGGCCAGCCTCGGGCCGCCTACGAGCGCGAGATCCGCGCGACGATCCGCATCGCGAAGCTCCAGTGGATGATCCTCGGCTCGGTCAAGGCGCCGGAGCAGGACGTAACGGACCGTTTCACCAAGCGCTATACGACCTTCAAGCTCGCCTACCACCTCGAGCCGTACGAGCCGCTGATGGAGCCGGAGGCGCTTCGCGACGATGAGGTGCTCGCCTTCTACGTGAAGAATCGAGGCGATCCGTTCTATGCGGATGGGTTCCGAATCGCGCCCCGGGTGGCGGTGATGTACGTGCTCGTTGAGGCGAAGGCCTTTGACTCGAAGGTCGAGGTCCCCGACGACGAGCTCAGGGCGTACTACGAAACGCACAGGGACGCCTTCGCGGACGCCGACGGCGTGCCGCTGCCGTACGAGATGTGCGCGAAAGCGGTGCGCGCCGCGGTCGTCGAGGCGCACTATCCCCGTGAGGCGGAGAAGCTCGCCCGGGCCGAGGCGTCGCGGTTGTTCTCGGTTAGCAGTCCGGTCCGCCTGATCCAGGAGGCGGCGAAGCGCGGCTACGAGGTGCAGCACACGCCGCTCTTCGGCGAGGAGGGGGAGATAGACGGTCTCATCGGTGAGGACGAGGAGCTCTTCCGCGACACCGCACTCGGCCTGGAAGCGGGGGAGGTGAGCAGACTCGTCGCGGTGAAGCAAGGATGGTGCGTGCTCTCGCCCACCCAGGTCGTCCCCGATGCGTCGGCCCGTCAACGGCCACGCGACGAGGTGTTGCGCGTTGCGCGGATCGAGGCGGCGCGCGACAGGGCGAGCAAACTTGCGCGCGAGGTTGCTATCGGCTTGTTCGAGCAGGTCAAGGAACTGATGGACGAAGAAGGGATCGGTTTCCTCGAGGCGTGTGGCCGGCTCGGGCTCGAGGTGACGGAAACCGGTTTCCTCGGCAGGGACGATGAGGAGCTGCCCGGGCTCGAGAACGGGCGAGA
>CBDUSE010000317.1:0-1913 GCA_965369835.1 uncultured bacterium | reverse complement strand
CAAAAAACGGGGCAATATCCAACTTCATCTGCCCTTTTTCAGCAACCTGCTAGTCGCCACTTGCGGCTTGAACGGGCTCGGGTTTCGGTTCCTCGGCGCCCGGGAGCGGGTCGAACGTCATCTCGGCCATCTGCTGGTACACTTGCCAGCGGCGGTTCACGTCGTATTGCGCCAGCTCGAGCAGCTCCGCGGCCAGTTCCGGCTTGCTCTTGGTGAGCATCCGGAAGCGGTTCTGCACGTAGGCGTACTCCTGATACTCGATCGAGGGCGGCTTCGAGTCTATCTGCAGCGGCTTGCCGCCGGCGAAGGCGCGCCTCGGGTCGTAGCGGTACAGGATCCAGTGGCCGGAGGCGACCGCGCGCTTCTGAATGTCGTTGGCCTCGCCCATGTTCCTGATGCCGTGGGCGATGCAATGGCTGTAGGCGATGATGATGCTGGGGCCGTCGTACGACTCGGCCTCGAGGAACGCCTTGACGCACTGGGCGTCGTTGGCGCCCATGGCGACGTTGGCGACGTAGACGTTGCCGTAGCTCATCGCCATCAGCCCGAGGTCCTTCTTGGCCGATGGCCTGCCCGAGGCGGCGAACTTGGCGACCGCGCCGCGCGGGGTCGCTTTGGACGCCTGGCCGCCGGTGTTCGAGTACACCTCGCTATCGAGCACGAGAAGGTTGATGTTGCGGCCGCTCGCCAGCACGTGGTCGAGGCCGCCGTAGCCGATGTCGTAGGCCCACCCGTCGCCGCCGAGGGACCAGACGCTTTTCTTGACGAGGTAGTCGGCGATGCTCAACAGCCGCTTTGCCTCGGCGCTGCCGTTGCCCTCGATCTTCGCCTTGAGCTGGGCGACGCGCTTGCGCTGCGCCTGGATGCCTTGCTCGGTGGACTGGTCGGCATCGAGTAACGCTCTGGCGAGCGCCTCGCCAAGTTCCCCAGATAGCTTCTCGACGAGCTCCCCGGCGTACTCTCTGAACTTATCGATCGTGAGCCGGAAGCCAAAGCCGAACTCCGCGCAGTCCTCGAAGAGCGAGTTCGACCACGTCGGGCCGCGCCCCTCGGCGTTGACGGTCCAGGGCGTGGTCGGCAGGTTGCCGCCGTAGATCGAGGAGCAGCCGGTGGCGTTGGCGATGATTGCGCGGTCGCCGAAGAGCCGCGAGAGCAGCGAGACGTACGGTGTTTCGCCGCAGCCCGCGCAAGCGCCGCTGAACTCGAAGAGCGGATGGAGCAACGCGGCGCCCTTGACCGTGTTGATCTTGAGCTGTGAGCGCTCGAGCTCCGGCAGCGTAAGGAAGAAGCGCCAGTTGGCGCGTTCCTGCTCGCGCAGCGGCGGCTGCGGCTCGAGATTGATCGCCTTGCGCCCCTCGACCGCCTTGTTCTTAGCCGGGCAGGTGAAGACACACACGCCGCAGCCGGTGCAGTCCTCCGGCGCCACCTGGAGCGTGAACTTCTTTGCGGAAAAATCCTTGCCGCGCGCGTCGGCAGACTTGAACGTCGGCGGCGCGCCCTCGAGGCACGACGGGTCGTAAATCGCGCCGCGGATGACCGAGTGCGGGCAGGCGAGCACGCACTTGAGACACTGGATGCAGATCTCGGTGTCCCACACGGGGATCTCAAGGGCGACGTTGCGCTTCTCCCACTGGGTTGTGCCGGTGGGGAAGGTGCCGTCCACGGGCATTTTGCTCACGGGGACCTCATCGCCCCGGCCCGCCATGATCGCGGCGGTCACCTCCTGGACGAACTCCGGCGCTTCGGGTGGGACCGTTGGCGGCATCTCGATCGTGCTGGTAGCCTCGGCGGGCACCTTCACCTCGTGCAGGTTCGCTACTGAAGCGTCCACGGCGTTGAAGTTCATCTGGACGACCTCGTCGCCCTTCTTGCCGTAGGTCTTCTTGATCGCGTCCTTGATCTTGGCGATCGCC
>CBDUSE010000316.1:0-1937 GCA_965369835.1 uncultured bacterium | reverse complement strand
GCTGGTCTACTCATGGTTCAGGCGCAAGGCGGCTTCGGCCGTCGGCCTGCCGCCCACAGCGCCGGTCGAAACCATCGCCGCCACCCTCGCACGGCGGACGCTGCGCGGCCCATGGCACTACCAGAACGTCTTCACAAAGTGTGACGAGGCAATGGCACAGCCGCGGCTCTCCGCACGTCGCGCCTCCGCCCTCGTCGAACAGTTGGCCGCAATCGAATCGGAGGTCTTCGATGGACATCGCACGCGCAAATGACGTGGCCCGCCGCCTGGTGGACGAACTGGGCAAGGTGATCGTCGGGCAAAACGAAGTGCTCGAGCAGATGGGCGTCGCCCTGCTCGCCGGCGGACACGCCCTGCTCGAGGGCGTGCCCGGCACGGCCAAGACGCTGATTGCGCGCGTGCTCTCGCACGTGACCGGCGCATCGTTCCGCCGCGTCCAGTTCACGCCCGACCTGATGCCCTCGGACATCATCGGCGTCAACATCTTCAACACCGTCACCGGCGAGTTCGTCTTCCGGCCCGGGCCGATCTTCGCCGACATCGTGCTCGGCGACGAGATCAACCGCGCACCCGCCAAAACGCAGTCGGCCATGCTCGAGGCGATGCAGGAGCGCCAGGTCACCGTGGACGGCGTGCCGCATGACGTCTCCCGCGTCTTCACCGTCTTCGCCACGCAGAACCCGATCGAGTTCGAGGGCACCTACCCGTTGCCCGAAGCGCAGCTCGACCGCTTCATGCTGAAAATCGCGATCGGTTACCCGAGCGAGCAGCTCGAGGCCTCGATCCTCGACAACGTCGAGGCCGGATTCGACTCGGCCGATCTCTCGACGGCCAACCTCGAAACCGTCCTCGACGTCGCCACCCTCGTGGACCTGCGCGCGACCGTCCGCGCCGTGCGCGTCGAGCAGATGGTGCGCCGCTACGTCACGAACGTCGTCCGCGCCACCCGCTCGATGATCCAGGTCGCGCTTGGCGCCAGCCCCCGGGCCGCCGTCATGCTGCTGCTCGGGGCCAAGGCGCATGCCGTCGTCGCGGGTCGCGGCTTTGTCACGCCCGACGACGTCAAAGCGATGGCCCTGCCCGTGCTCCGGCACCGCATCCTCCTGCGGCCGGAGGTCGAGGTCGAGGGCCGCACCCCGGACGATTGCCTCAAGGAACTCCTGCTCGGCATAGAGGTCCCGCGCTGAACGATGCTGCCTTCCCCGCGACTCATCATCATGGTGCTGCTCGCCGCGCCCATCTTCATGGCGGGCGCGCTCGACGAATCCTTCGTCGCCGTCGGCGTCATCTACGTCTCGCTGCTCGTCCTGTTCGCGGCACTGGACGCGCTGCTGCTGCCCCGCCGCCGCAGTGTCAGCATCACGCGCCTCGTTCCCGAGCGCGTCTCGCTCGACGTGCCCACGCGCATCCTGTTCCAGATCCGCAATAACGGACGCAGACGCCTCGGCCTCCGCCTGGCCGAAGACCTCCCGCCTTCGATCGAGGCCCAGCCGCCCGAATGCGTCGGCAGCTTCGACCCCCGCGCGCGCGGCGAGCTCGACTACCGCCTCCGCGCACGAAAACGGGGCCGGTTCGAGCTCTCGGACGTGGACGTGCGCATCCTGCCCGCGCTCGGCCTCTTCTACCGCCAGTTCCGCCTCAAACTGCCCGCCGAGCTGCACGTCTTCCCAAACCTCGTCAACCTCAAACGCTACGAGCTCCTGCTCAGGCGCGGCCTCACCGCCGAGCAGGGGGTCGCCCGGATGCGCCAGATCGGCCAGGGCACCGAGTTCGAAAGCCTACGCCACTACACCGAGGGCGACGAGATGTCGCGCGTGGACTGGAAGGCGACGGCCAGGCACTCCCGCCTCTTCGTCAGAAATTACGAGCCGGAACGGCAGCAGAACGTACTGGTCGCCCTCGACGTCGGCCGCGCGACCGCCGGCGAATTCGAGGGC
>CBDUSE010000315.1:0-1959 GCA_965369835.1 uncultured bacterium | reverse complement strand
ACGGCTACTCCCCGATCCTGTCGCCACCGCGCCACGTCTCGACTCTACCCGAATTGGGGTGAGAAGGGAAGGGTCTTTCGGCAGCGTGCTGAAGGTGCTTTTGGGTGCGATTAGGTCTAACCGGGAGCGGGGGAGTTGGGGTATAAGGCCGTGAATTTGGGGCCGGGGAACGCCCGGGGTGTCACGTTTGCGCAGAGGAGACGACGATGCGGTTTGGAGTTGACTACTATCCGGAGTACTGGCCCGAGGAGCGCTGGGCGAAAGATGCCGAGCTGATGAAGACGGCGGGCATCAACATCGTGCGCGTCGCCGAGTTCGCCTGGTCGCGCCTCGAGCCGAAGGACGGCGAGTTCAACTTCGAGTGGCTCGACAGCGTCATTGCCACGCTGGCCGAGCGCAGCATCTTCACCCTCCTGTGCACCCCGACCGCAGCGCCTCCGCCCTGGATGACGACCGCCCACCGTGACATCCTGCCGCTCGACGCGAAAGGCACGATCAAGGACGCCGGCGGCCGCCGCCACTACTGCCCCAACAGCATCACGTACAGGCGCTATTGCGCCCGCATCGTGCGCAAGATGGCGGAACACTTCGCTCAAAACAGATCGGTCGTCACCTGGCAGATTGACAACGAACTCGGCTGCCACGACACGGCGGCCTGCTACTGCGACGCCTGCTCGGAGGCGTTCCGCAACTGGCTCATCGTCAAGTACGGCAGCCTCGACGAGCTCAACCGGCGGTGGGGGCTTGCGTTCTGGGGCAGTGAGTACACCGACTGGGACCAGGTGCCGCTTCCATGGTATAACGTCGCGGGCCACAGCCCGTCGCTCGAGCTCGACTTCGCCCGCTTCTGCACCGCCTCGTACGTCGAGTTCGCCAAGGCGCAGCTCGACATCATCCACGAGGTCGCGCCGAACCAGCCGGTCACCACGAACCTGATGGGCTGCTTCGACAAGCTCGACTACTACAAGCTGGCGACACTCCTGGACTTCGTCGCTTGGGACAACTACCCCGATCACCTCTATGAGCCGCACGTTCCGGCGCTTGGCGCGGACATCACGCGCGGGGTGGCGCGCGGCAAGCCGGTGTGGGTTGTCGAGGAGCAGATCGGCCCGACCAACTGGGGCAGCGTCAACACCCAGCCGCGACCCGGCCAGTGCCGCCTCTGGACGTACCAGCAGATAGCTCACGGCGCCGACGCGATTATCTATTTCAGGTGGCGGGCGTGCACCGGTGGTCGCGAAAAACTCCACAGCGGCGTGCTTGCCCACGATGGGCTGCCCGACTCGCGCGGCTACGAGGAGGTCTCGAAGGTAGGCGAGGAGCTTGCGCGGGTCGGCGCGGAGCTCGAGGGCGCGCGCGTGCCGGCACAGGTGGCCATGCTCTACTCGTACGAGGACATCTGGGCGGCCAACTACGAGCCGAGGCCGACGCGGCGCCTGACCTGGCTGAAACACTTCGAGATGTACTACCGCGCTTTCCACCGCGCGAACGTGCCCGTAGAGATCGTCCATCCCACAGACGATCTCTCGGCGTATGCGCTCGTTGTGGCGCCCATGCTCCACATCGTCACCCCGGCTATCAGGCAGAACCTCGAGAGCTTCGTTTCAGGAGGCGGGACGTTTGTCACGACCATCTTCTCCGGCTTCTGCGACGAATGCGCCGTGATGACCAACAAGTCCCTGCCCGGCGAACTCCGAGAGCTGCTTGGCCTCCGCGTCAAGGAGTCCGACCCGCTGCCGGAGTCGCTGAAGAACGCGATCCGCCCGGAGCCCGACACGCTCCCGCGCGCCGAGTATGCCGTGGATTACTGGGCCGATGTAATCGAGCCGGAAGGGGCGGGCATTGTCGCCCGTTTTCGTCGCGATTATCACACCGGCCGTCCGGCGGTGTCCGCCCACGCGTTTGGCGATGGGGACGCGATCTACATCGGCACGGTGGGCGATGAGTGGGTTCGCGGGG
>CBDUSE010000314.1:0-2003 GCA_965369835.1 uncultured bacterium | reverse complement strand
GAATAAGCCTGCCCTACAACACTACCGGAGGCATCGAAGCGCCGGAATGTGGGGCGGGTCGCCCTCGGCCCGCCGCCGCAGCCTCGAAGAGGCGACACAAGATGCGATGGTGAACAGCTCTCCTGCACTGCAACACCCGGCGCAACACGCGCGACGCAGGGCATGGACACGGTGGCATGCACACCTCGTGTCCAACCCCTTCAGGGTTGGGCTTCCTTGATGCTGTCCGGACCCCGGGTTTCACCCGGGGCTATTCATATGCCGTCCCTTCGGGACGGCGCGACGAGACCGCATCGGATGCCTGCTCACGATCCTCGAGAAGAACCGGCATTGGCTATTCATATCCCGTACCTTCGGGACGGCGCGCCAAGAGCGTTTCGCATACCTGCTCACAGTCCCCGAAGGGGGCCAACATGAATAGCCGTGGGTGAAACCCACGGACATGGATGTGACCCCACGCCCACGGCCCTGGAGGGGCCGAACAAACGGGCGTTGACGGCCTCCCGGTCGGGTCTTTAGTATTGCCCACGAGAACGCAATTGCTCGAGCCCGCCGAATGCCGGATGAAGAGACGATGGGCGTGGATGAACAGTTGACGGCGATGCGCCACGAGATGACCGCGCTTCGCGAGCAGGTGGGGCACCTCTCGAGCCTGATCGAGGTCAGCCATGTGATCAACTCGACGCTGGAGCTGACAAGCCTGCTGACGATCATCATGGACATCGCCAAGTCGGTCATGCACTGCGAGGCGAGCTCGCTCATGCTCATTGACGAGGCAACGAACGAGCTGGTGTTCAAGGTCGCGCTCGGCGAGAAGGGCGAGACGGTGGAGAAGTTCCGACTGAAGATGGGCCAGGGGATTGCAGGCTGGGTCGCGCAGCACGAGGAGTCGGCCCTGGTGGCCGACGCATCGAAGGACGAGCGCTTCTTTCACGACATTGACGCCAAGTCGGGGTTCCAGACCCGCTCGGTCCTGTGCGTCCCGCTCAAGGTGAAAGAGCACACGATCGGCGTGCTCGAGGCGTTCAACCCGACCGATCGGCCCACCTTCAACGAGGCGGACCTCGGCCTGTTCGAGGCGTTTGCGAGCCAGGCGGCCGTGGCGGTCGAGAACGCCCGCATGCACGAGCGCATCGTGCTCCAGCGCACCGTCGAGCAGGAACTCGAGATCGCCAGCCAGATCCAGCGCAGTTTCCTCCCAAGGAGATTCCCCGACCTGCCGGAGCTGTCGTTCGCCGCCGTCAGCGTGCCCGCGCGCAACGTCGGCGGCGACCTCTACGACGTCATTGACCTCGGCGACGACCGCGTCGGCATCCTCATCGGCGACGTGGCGGGCAAGGGCGTGCCGGCGGCGCTCTTCATGGTCAAGGCGATGAGCGATCTGCGGTTTCACACCGCCTCGATCGCCACCGCCGCCAAGGTGCTCCAGACCGCCAACGCGCTCATCGAGGAGAACGAGCTCGGCGTCTTCATCACGGTGCTCTATCTCGTGCTCGACGTGCGAACGGGTCGGCTCGAGTACTCGAACGCGGGCCACCTGGCGCCGCTCGTCGTCCGTCCCGGCCTGAAAAACGTGATCGCGCTCGAGGAGGGGCGCAACCTGCCGCTCGGCGTCGCGGCCGACAGGCAATTCGAGCAGGATGCGTTCCAGCTCGAGCCCGGCGACTCGCTCTTCCTCTACACCGACGGCATCATGGAAGCGCGCAACGCCCAGGACGAGGAGTACGGCGAGGAGCGCCTCGCAGAGCTTCTGGGCGGCAAGGACGCCGTGCCCGAGGAGCTCATCGAGATGGTGCGCCACGACGTTGCCCTCTTTACCCAGGACCAGCCGCAACACGACGACCTGACGGCGCTGGCGTTCCGATACGAGCCGGCATGAGGCAATGCCGACTGGTTCTACCACAGCGATAACGGAGTGAGCACTGCGTCAGTGCGGCGGGGGGGGGGCGGGCCCCGCCCCCCCCAGGGAACCGGGGGGGGGGGGGGTGGTTGGTTGGGGGGGG
>CBDUSE010000313.1:0-2004 GCA_965369835.1 uncultured bacterium | reverse complement strand
AGTTCGCGCCGCGCTTCGAGCGTGAGCTGCCCACGCCGCATCCAGTAGTTGTTGAGCAGCCGGTACTCCTCGGGCGTCAGCCCCGTCGCCCGCAGCGCCGCCGCGCCCGCCTCCGCTTCCCACTCCGCCTTGACGCGCTTGTCCGTCCGGGCCGAGTAGTCGCTCACCTGCTCGGAGACCACCACCGTCCCCGCCGCCAGATCGCCCAGCCGCTGACACTTCTTCGTCACGAACATGGACACGCCGCCGATCACGCAGATCACGGGCACAGGGAACCCGTCAACCAGCCGCAGCAGGTTCCGGATCGCGATGTCACTGAGCGTAATCGGTGTCCCGCCCTCTTTGACCACCCGGATCTTCACGGCCTTCTTCCCTGGGCTCTGCCCATTCGTCGTGTACTCGAAAAAGACGTGGTACCCCCAAAACACGACGAAGAACACGATGATCACAAACGCAACCACCCAGACGTCCATCTCCGCCAGCGGACTCGCTGCTAACCCCAAGCCAACCAGCAGGAACAGGATGATCCAGATCCCCACTAGAATAAGGCCGTCCACGAGCCCCGCGAGGAAGCGCGAGCCGATCCCCGCCAGCCGCTGCTCGAGCTCGACGTGCTCCGGCGTCTCGATCAGGTCGAAGACGTCCATCCGCCCATTCCCTCTAATTCGACAGCAAGTGTACCTCCATCGCCCCAGCCTCCGCAACGCCCGCACGCACCTCTTGGCCGAGCCCACAGGTCGGGCCGGATCGAGGACCTTGTCCTGGCCTTCCTCAGCGAGCAGCTCCGCGCCGGCGGCTCGAGGCCGTGCCGCCTGGCACGGGACGGTCAGATTTCCCTTGACAGCCGGTATTACAAAGTATTATATCCCGAGGCTGGACAACCATACGGCAACCGGAGGCACACTCGCCCATGAGGAAGAACAAGCCTGAGGTCCTTTCCTTCAAGGTGGATCCCTCCCTGCTGGCGGCGATGAAGGGCGTCTCGAACCGATCCGAGTTCATCCGCAACGCGATCCAGGCTGCCCTCGACAGCGCGTGCCCGCTCTGTATGGGGACGGGAATCCTCACGCCGAACCAGAAGCAGCACTGGGACACGTTTGCCGAGGATCATTCGCTCAAGGAATGCTCGGAGTGCAACGAGTTCTACCTGGTCTGCGCCAACAAGCCGAAACGCCGTTCTCAGAAGAAACGGTCAGAATAGGACGGCGCCAGCCGATACGGAGCGGCCGCGATCGAGAATGCATCTCGCTGCAAGGGAGGGTATAGGGCAATGCTCAAGAAAGTAGTAGATCAACTCAGGAGACACGCCCCGTTCACCGCTGTCGGGGCCGTCACCGGGATTGTCGTTATGGTCGTAGTGGTCGTGTCCGGCGTATCAACAGGACTCTCCAACGCCCTTTTCTACACCCTGCATCCCCTCCACGTCGTTCTGAGTGCGCTCGCGACGACCGCCATGTACAGGCTTCACGGAAAAAGGAGAGCGTGGACCGCCATACTGATAGGCTACACGGGCTCGATCGGTATTGCCACGCTCAGTGACGCCGTGATCCCTTTTCTCGGAGGCTCTCTCCTGAACGTGCATATGCATTTCCACTTGCCCTTCATAGAGACCACGAAGATGCCGTTCATCGGGATCGAGAAGTGGATACTTGTGAATTCGGCCGCAGCCGTAGGGATCGCAATCGGTTTTTGGAGACCCGCGACAAGATTTCCGCACGCCGGCCACGTGTTGTTGAGCACGTGGGCGTCGCTGTTCGGTTTCGCCGCGTTCGGACAGGCAAATTGGATTCCACACCTCCCTTTCGTGTTCATGTTCTTGTTCCTTGCAGTCTGGCTCCCATGCTGCCTCAGCGACATCATTTATCCCTTGCTGTGGGTAAAGAGAGTCCCCCGCGAGAGCGAAGGGTAGGGGAGGAAGCCCTGCACAAACGCATCCGCGAACCGAGCTTCTAGGAGCCTGTCGGAGAACCCCTCCCAAGGACAAAATAATAGAGGACGTGTTCC
>CBDUSE010000312.1:0-2005 GCA_965369835.1 uncultured bacterium | reverse complement strand
TTGCGGTCAGCGACAGAACGGCTTCTTGTGAAGGCAGTTCCATCGCATCGAGCGCGCGAGGGCGCTCGGCGTATGAGAAATGCGGGCTAGGGCAGGGTAGATCACGCACTTGTTCGGACGGGCCATAAGGAGCGAAGACGGTGGAGTACACGCTTCTGCTCATTGTGCCGGTAGCGTTTGTTTGCGAGTACTGCGATTCAAGCCTCGGCATGGGGTATGGGACGATTCTGACGCCCGTGCTGCTGCTGTTCGGCTACGAGCCGCTGCAGGTCGTACCGGCCGTGCTCATGTCGGAGTTCGTTACCGGCATCACGGCCGCCTTTGTCCACCACCGTTTTCAGAACGCGAACTTCCATCACGCCTCAAGAGACACGAGAGTGGCCGCGGTGCTGGCGGCGTGCTCGGTGATCGGGACAGTTGCCGCCGTCTGGTTGGCCCAAGGTCTTCCGGCACAGACTCTGAAGACCCTGATCGGCGTCGTGATCGTTTCGATGGGCGTGATTATTCTCGCGACCATGAACCGGCCGCCGCGGTTTACCTGGCGCAAGATAGCGGCGCTGGGAACCGTTGCCTCGTTCAACAAGGGTTTGAGCGGCGGCGGGTACGGGCCGCTGGTCATGGGGGGGCAGATGCTCTCGGGCATCGGGGTGAGGAATGCGGTCGCCATCACGTCCCTGGCCGAAGGTCTCACGTGCCTGGTCGGTGTGATCGTATATGCGCTTTTCAACTCACGCGTTGACTGGCATCTCGCTCCGTGGTTGATGATCGGCGCAGTCCTTTCCGTGCCCTTTGCCGCCCACACTGTCAGAAAAGTGCCGGAGAAGTTCATCAAGCCGGCAATCGCCGTCTTGATACTCACTCTCGGTTGTCTCACCCTGTTCAAGGCCCTCCGATAAGCCCGGGCGCCACACCGATCGAGCGTTGCGCCCAGGACTGTGCCGGTGCTAGATTTCATTTTCGGACCAACAGGATGCGAGGGAGGCGACGATGGAATACCGGAAGCTCGGCGCGACAGCCTTCGAGGTGTCGGTCGTGGGGCTCGGCTGCTGGGCGATGGGCGGCCTGAGCTGGGGCAAGGTGGACGATGCGGAGTCGGAGGCGGCAATCAAGCGCGCGCTCGACCTTGGCGTGAACTTCGTGGACACGGCACCGGTCTACGGCGCGGGCCGCTCGGAGCGCGTCGTGGGCCGCGCGATCGAGGGGCGCCGCGACGAGGTGGTGCTCGCGACCAAGTGCGGCGTCCAGTGGGGCGTGCCGGGCGATTTCGAAACGCTCACCCGGGACGCGAGTAAAAAGACGATCTTCCGCGAGTGCGACGAAAGCCTCGAGCGGCTCGGCGTCGAGGTCATTGACCTCTACCAGATCCATTGGCCGGACGGGAACACGCCGATCGCCGAAATGATGGAGGCGATGGTGGCGCTCAAGGAGGCCGGCAAGGTCCGCGCGATCGGGGTGAGCAACTTTTTGCGAGCGCAGCTCGCTGAGGCACGCACGCACGCGCCCGTCGCCGGCGTGCAGCCGCCGTACAGCTTGCTGCAGCGCGACATCGAGCCGGAGCTGCTCCCGTACTGCGCCGAGCACGGCGTCGCGGTTGTCGTGTACAGTCCGCTCCAGAAGGGATTGCTGACCGGCAAGCACACGCCCGAGACGAAGTTTCCCGAGAATGATGCGCGCGGCCGCTGGGACAAGAACTTCCAGGGGGAGCGGTTCCTCGAATGCCTCAAGTTCGTCGAGAAGCTCCGCGAGATCGGCGCGCGCCGAGGCAAGACGCCTGCGCAGGTGGCGATCAACTGGGTGATCCACCGGCCGGCGGTGACGCTGGCCATCTGCGGCGCGAAGCGGCCGTCGCAGGTCGAGGACAACGCGGGCGCCGCCGGCTGGGCGCTCACCGAGGCGGAGCTCGCCGAGATCGAGGCCGCCAACCCCGAACCGCCCGGCGGCGGCAACCAATAGCCCGCATTTCTCACAGCGGATGCACGTGCGGTGTTCCCCGACGAGCCGCGTT
>CBDUSE010000311.1:0-2039 GCA_965369835.1 uncultured bacterium | reverse complement strand
AGGGGTCGCCAAGCAATCGGGAGGCTTTCCTTTCCCCCTTATCCGAAAATCCGGGCCTGAGCCTGATTGGCTTCTACATGTTCCGATACCTGGAGCCAACGCCCTGGGCAAGAGGGCCTGTTGAAAAAGCCTTCGCGCGACCGAATCACGCTCCAACGGGCGAGCGCTCCTGAGGCTCCGTGGCGCTCGCAGCAATGGCCGCAAGACAATCCCGAAGGGATTGAATGTGAATAGCTCCGGGTGCAACCCGGAGTCGCGGCCACCGAGAAAAACCCCAACCCCGGAAGGGGTTGAACAAGGGTCGCCGCCGCGGCCGCTTCCCACCTGAGGCGAGTAGAAATGAGAAAGATGGATTCGCAGTCTCGGGGCTTGGCCTGCGGCGCGGCCGGGCGCAGACAGGAGTCTGTGAATGGCCTGTCTGTTGGCATGAGTCTTGTGCTCGGCCTGGACTACACGGCCGGAAAAGGTGGACGCAATGGATATTTTCGGGCTGACGAAGTCGAAGGTGCGCTCGGAACTGCTGCGGCTCTTCTTCGGCGAGCCGGAGCAGGCGTTCACCGTGCGCGAGCTGGCGCAGCTCGGCGTCGCGTCGGCGGGCACCGTGCGGCGCGAGCTGCTGCGGCTTGAAGAGGCAAGGTTGCTGACGCGCTGCGACGAGGGGAACACGCCACGGTATGCGCTCAACCCCTCGTACCCGCTCTACGAGGAGACAAGGTCAATCGTAGAGA
Source organism: uncultured bacterium (assembly GCA_965369835.1). Taxonomy (GTDB): domain Bacteria; phylum Auribacterota; class JABMQX01; order JAFGEW01; family JAFGEW01; genus CBDUSE01. Next base: position 1,311 of record CBDUSE010000311.1, on the reverse strand, counting down.
AGTTGCTCGGCGTGAAGGGAGCCGCGGCCAAGTCGCCCCGCGCTTCCGGCAAGGGGCGGCGTGTCGAGAAGGCGCGGCTCAGGCCCGCCGCCGCGGTCGAGACGGCGCTGCACGAGGCGCTGAGCGGCGTCAAGAGCGTCACGCTGGCGTACGCGACTCCCTCGTCGGACGAGGCGGGACGGAAGCGCGTCGGCGTGGTGGTGGTCGGTGCATCCGAGGCGAAGGCGATCATGCACGCGCTCCGGCCGGTCCAGGACAAACTCGGTATGCGTATTGACTGCTCTATCTACACCGCGGAGGAGTTCGCCCGGCTGGCGCAGTCCGGCCGCCAGTGGTTTCTCGAACAAATGCACGGGCCCAAAACGTTCCTCATCGGCGACAAGACAGAGCTCGAGACATTCATCGTCCACTGATTGCGCAGACTGACACGACTAATCGAGCGGGACGGCCATCCGGCCACCCCGCCTCTCTGTGTAGATCCGGGGGGAATTCACTTCCTTTACGGGTTCCAGCCGCATCGGCTTCGAGCGCTTGATCCTCGACCGCAAGCGATACGGTCGCCGCGCTAGTAGAGCAACTGGACTTCCACCTTGTAGAAGCGCTGCTTGCAGATCGGGTCGAAAGGTGAGGGCCGCCCGAGCTCCGGGTCACCCGTGTCGATGAAGTAATCGATCTGTTCAGGGCCACTGTCTGTCAGCGGCTGCCACGGGTCTTCGAAGCTGTCGCTCCAAAACACATCGTAGAGGCGGCCGGTTGCATACTCCCATATGCCAAGCATGCCGTCGCCGTACGTTGGGTCGTGAAAGGGCTGGAAGTAGATGATGCGGAAGACGGAGCCCGGGTCGTTCGGCCAGGTGCCGGCGACGAACTCCTCGTAGTTGGTCGCCCCATCGCTGTCAAGGTCTTGGTCGCCGTCGGGGACGTACGGGTCGAGGCCGGGGTAGCAATTCTCCCACCAGTCGGGCATGCCGTCGCCGTCGGTGTCGAGCAATGGCGTGAACGTCCACGTATTGGTCGAGGTGGTGCTTTTGCCGAAGTCGGTGATCGCCTCGACCTTCCAGTAGTACTCCAGGCCCCCAACGAGACCGTCGGAAGGCCCGAGTTGGTAGTGGGTTTCCGGGATCTCCTCGACTACCAGCTCCGGCGAGCTGAAGTCGCCATCGTCGTCAACGACCAGTTTGTAGGTCACCGTCTCGTAGACGCCGACGGGCGTGGACGCCTCCCACTCGAGCAGTGGGGACGGGGTGTTGCACATGGTGCCGTCAGGCGGCGAGGTAAGCGCGAATTCGCCCGGCGCGACGCGGCTGCGCC
>CBDUSE010000310.1:0-2044 GCA_965369835.1 uncultured bacterium | reverse complement strand
GGCCCTCGCCGACGCGCGCGCTCCCCGGTCCCGTCCAGGCGCCACCGACGAGGCGCGCGAGGTGGGCCCGGACCGTCACCTTCGCCTTGGCCCAGAGCTGGATGCCGTCCTTGGCCACGGCGCCGACCTTGTCGGGCCCCTTCGAGGGGTCGGGCGCGTCAATCACCTCGGGCTTGACGCTGATCTGCACGGCCTGGAACACGTCGCGGCCCGCCAGATCAATGGCGGTGGCTTTCTGGAATGAGAGATCAATGTTCGCCTTGTCCGCGGCAATGAGCGATCGGATCACCGACAAGACGTTGCCGCCGGCCAGGTAGTGTGTTTCCAGGTCATTGGTGCTGATGGCCAGCCCCGCCTTGACCGCCATGATCCTCGCGTCCACGATCAGGCCGGCGGACACCTTCCTAAGCCGCATCCCGATCAGCGTGCCAAAGCTGACCCGCGCGCCGGACGCCAGCGCCCGGATCCAGATCTTGAAGAACGCGATAACAATCCCAAACAGGATCAGGACCAAAAGCGCCCCGATGACGACGACCACGATTAGCCCTGGCGGCCATGGCTTGCCCTCGACGTCCTGTGCTAAGATGCCGCTGGGGCCCGATTGTGTCGCCATGGCTGAGTGGGTCAGCCCCACAAGCACCGCGGCGAACGCGCAAATCAAGATCGCTTTAGCGACCGTGTCACGTCGTAGTGCGTTCATACAGTCCTCCTTCGACTCATTGGTTCGGATTTGCGTTCGTGAATCCGTATCTCTTCATGGGTGGAACCGCCTCAGTGCTCGTCGTGTTCTTCCTCGACCGCGCGCACGACGAGGTGGCTCCCCTCGAGCTCAAGGACCACGATGGGGGTGCCCGCCTCGACATACTCGCCCTCGGTGACGACGTCCACGCGCTCGCCTTCGATCTCGGCCACGCCCGCCGGCCTGAGGTACGACTGCGCCACGCCCCGCTTGCCGATGAACCGGGTGTACTCCTCGGCCGAGCCCGAGAGGACGCTCACGCCCTTCTGAGTCGAGAGCAAGAACACACTCTTGCCCAGCCGCGTCTTCGGCAGCACCCGGAATGCGAGGATCCACGCGATGAGGCCCGCCACCGGAATCAGCATAACCGTAACGACAATGCCTGCCGTCGAGAAGTTCATCGCCGCGACAGCAATGCTCCCGATCAAAGCGAGCACGCCGAGCGTGCCGATCACGCCACCCGGAATGAACACCTCGCTGATGATCAGGCCGACGCCGGTAACGGCCAACAGCACGACAACCCACACCATTGCTTATGCTTCCTCCTTTGGCCCCCGCCCCTCGGCGGGCCGCTTCTCACGCACCATGATGCGGTTCGACTTCACCTCGACGATTTCGATCTCGGCGCCCGGGTTGATGAAATCGCCCTGCGTCACCACGTCAACCGGTTCGCCGTCGAAGAGCGCCCGGCCGGCGGGCCTCAGCTTGCTCCTGGCCACCCCGACGCGGCCGATCAGCTTTTTCGGCTCGGCCAGCAGCGAGCCTTGCGAGGCGTGAAAGCCTGCTTCGTGCTTCTGCTCGGTCGTGAGCACCAGCGCGCCGAGGAATTGTGTGCGCGGCAGCACGAAGTAGTACAGAAGAAAGATCCCGACCGCGCTCGCCACGATCGAGATGCTCAACAGGACCACGGCGTGCAGTAGTTGCCCCGGCAGGGGCGGCAGGCCTTCCGGCATGTTTGGGACGAGCATCATGAAAAGGCCCGCCAGGACGGCGAGAATGCCGAGCACACCGACAAAGCCGAATCCGGGGATGACGAACAGCTCGATACCGAGCAGGATGAGGCCGGCGACCACGAGGATCAGGTCGGTCCAGCGCGCCGCTCCGGCGCCCAGGTGACCAAAGAAGAGCAACGCAATGCAGACAAGCCCGAGAACGCCGGGGAAGCCGAAGCCGGGGACCTTGAGTTCCGTGGCGATCCCGATGATGCCGCCCAACAGCAGCAGCGAGGAGACGATCGGGCTGGACAGGAACGCCGAGAGCGACTCCGACCAACTCCGCTCGAGCGTGACGATCTTCGCCTCGCGA
>CBDUSE010000309.1:0-2049 GCA_965369835.1 uncultured bacterium | reverse complement strand
GAGTCTTGAAGGAAGAGCTTGCTCAGCAAGTATGTCGCCTGCACAGTGGGAGTATGGGCAAGAAGCGCGACATCAAGACGGTGGACCTCGCACGCGAGCTTGAGCGGCTCGGCCAGCCGGCGTTCCGCGCAAAACAGATTCGGGAATGGGTGTTCAAGCGCGGCGCAACCTTTTTTGCAGAGATGACCAACCTACCCGCGCCGCTGCGCGAAGCGTTGGCCCACCGGTTCGTCGTCCGTACAGTCGAGATCGGCGACCGCACCGAATCGGCCGACGGGACGCGCCGCTTCACGCTGCGGCTCGGTGACGGCAACGTCGTCGAGAGCGTCCTGATCCCGATGGAGAAGGGATGGACGGCGTGCCTCTCGAGCCAGGTCGGCTGCCGGTGGGGGTGCAGCTTCTGCGCAAGCGGAGCGTCCGGGTTCGTGCGCAACCTCTCAACGGGTGAGATGCTGGACGAGGCGCTCCTGATGGAGCGGGAGGCGCTCCTGATGGAGCGGGAGGCGCTGTTAATGCAGCGGGAGGCGTTGCTGACGGAGCAAGAACCGCCTGGCGGATTGCGCAACATCGTGTTCATGGGGATCGGCGAGCCGCTCGACAACTACGACGACGTGCTCGCGGCCGTTCGCACGATCATTGCCCACGACGGCCTCGGCATCGGGGCACGGCGCGTGACGGTCTCGACGTGCGGCGTCGTACCAGGCATCGAACGACTGGCGCGCGAGGGGTTCCAGGTGAAGCTGGCGGTCTCGCTCAACGCGCCGGACAACGCGCGCCGCACGAAGCTGATGCCGGTCAACAAGAAATGGCCGCTCGAGGAGTTGATGGCGGCGTGCCGCCGCTACGTCGAGGCGGCCAAGCGGCGGGTCACGTTCGAGTACGTGCTCGTCGGCGGCTTCAACGACAGTCCGGCCGACGCCCGCACGCTGGCCGGATTATTGGTGGGGATGCTGTGCACAGTGAACCTCCTCTGCCTGAACCCCCATGAGCGCCAGCCTCACCGGAGCGTTTCTCGACGAGCCGCACACCAATTCCGCCTGGCGCTAGAAAAGGCCGGCGTGAAGGCTACTATGCGCGCTTCGAAAGGCGCTGACACGAGCGCGGCGTGCGGTCAGCTTCGGCTGAGGAAGCTCGGCTGACAGAGCGTTCACCTGCGCCACGAGAGATCAGGTGCGGCTCGACGTGTCTCTTGTTATCTTGACGCGCACAGGGAGAAGGTGCGGATGCTCGTCCTGCTCTTGCCGGTTACCGCTGCGCTCGTCGGCGGCTGCGCGTATCTTGTGGTCAGCATGGCGCCGCCACGGACCCGCGTGGGCCGATGGCTGGCGCTGTGGGTCGCGGTCTGGACCGAGGTCGTCCTGACCGCCGAGGTGCTGTCGCTCCTTGACGCGCCATAACGCCGCTCGGGTTTCTGGCCTGCTACCTCGTCTTTGGGGGGATCGCCGTCGCTCTGTGGGTTCTTCGCGGCAGACCAAGGATGCGCCTGCTGACGCTGCCCCGTGGCTGGCAGATCGGCGAATCGTTCCGCCAGCATCCGGCGCTGGGCGTGCTGCTCATCGTGCTGGTGATATGTGCGCTGGTGAATCTCGTCCTGGCCGTCGGCCTGCCCGTGAACAACTGGGACTCGATGACGTATCACCTCTCGCGCGTCGGCTACTGGATCCAGCACGGCTCGACGGACCACTTCTTCACGCACAACGAGCGCCAGAACTTCGCACCGCCCAACGCGGAGTTCGGCATCCTGAGCGTGGTGATCTTTGTGCGCGCCGAATGGCCCGCGCCGCTGGGGCAGTACGCTGCCTACTTCGTCTGCCTCGCGGCCGTGTACTTCATTGCGCGGCAGCTCGGCGCCTCGAACGCGGCGTCGCTATTCGCAGCGCTTCTCCTCGGCACGATGACCGAAGTCATTCTCCAGGCAACGATTCCTAAGAACGGTCTCATCGTCAGCTCGTTCCTCGCCTGCTCGATAGGCTTCGCGCTCGTTGGCCTGAGCGCGTTGCGGCCTGCGCTGAAAGGACTCACCACGGAGGACACGGAGGTCACAGAGAG
>CBDUSE010000308.1:0-2052 GCA_965369835.1 uncultured bacterium | reverse complement strand
CGACAGAACCTGCGTTCTCGATAGCGCCAGACGGGTTTCGGACGGTGCGGACGGTCTGGACGGTCTCTTGCGTACCCTCTCTGGTTGTGTTGCGCCCGTCTGTGTAACCACTTACACTGTCCACACCTCTCTCCTCTCACAAGAAAGATGCTCGAAATCATCGTCCGCATCGTCCACATCGTCCGAAATCGCTGTTTCTGGGCTGGAATCGGTGATTTGCGCCGGACGATCACCGTCATCTGATCGTCCGAAGATCGTCCGAGCATCGTCCGAGGCGTTCACAGGCGCAGGACTAGCACCAGTGGTAGTGGCATCTGCGGGGCCGATCCGAATGATGCGCGCGCGGGACGGGCTGGCATCGCGCAGGAATCCGACGTCGATACCGACGCCGCGCAGGTCGGGCGCAGCGCGGCGCAGCATTCCGCTGAGTACGTTCGCTCGGCGGGGCCAGTCGCGTCGCGTCGCCGCGTTTTCCCCGATGTGGGCCGAGAGAGCTTCCAGCAGGTCGCTGGCAGTACCGGTCCAGGTGCCGCCGATGGTCGGGAGCCACCCCCGTAGAGCTACGGCCGCCGCATTCGCTTCAAGCGCAAGCGAGCGCGCCTCCTCCCGCGCGCCCTGGTAGGCACGGAGAAACGTGCCGGGCTCCCAGGGCAAGGCCGATTCCGCTGCCACGATCCACTCTGCGAAGTCCGCCATACGCGGCAGGCGCTCCAGCTTCACAGCTTCCAGGTTGCGAAGCCCCGCGGCGACGGCATCCAGCAGCGCCCCCAAAATCCGTGGTTGAGCGGAGTGGAACCTCGCCCACAACTCCCTTTCAGGCACCCGGTGCCCGTCAGGGATCTGCGGAAGCGTGATGATGAGCGCCCGGTCAAGCAGGTCGGAGCGTGTGGTCAGCTGCTCGATTCCGTTCAGCACGATAGGGCGCGTGGCGTTGAAGATGATCTCCGCATCGTCTGTGTAGAGTTCGCGCGTTACGAAACCACCCCCAGTTGCCAGCCGACACAGGGCGTCGCTCAGCCAAGGCCTAATGCTTGAGATATTGTCAATGCCGAGGCAGTGGGTATTGGTGGCCGCAATCATCAAGTCGCGCACATCGCGCGGTTCAGACCGCAACGAGGCACTTCGTCGATCGACCAGGATGATTACCATGCGGCAGACAGTCGATTTTGCCGATCCTTGCTCACCAATGACCACGAGAATCGGGTACGGCCCGCGGGGGCGGAGCGCTGCCAGGAGGAAGGCCACGACTAATATGAAATCAGCATCGGTCGCCACGTTCAGGAAGGGGCGCAGGTCATCGATAGAACCGCCGGGAACGGGGATTGGCAGTGCAAGCATTCCTTTGGAGCGGCGGAAGCGGACGGGGGCGTTCTGCATGACCTGCCAACCCGCTTGAGTCACTTCCACCACGTGCCAATCGTCGTCACCTAGATCCAGGTATACGGCTCCACTGCGTTCAGCGACACGCACGAACACGGGCAGCTCGGGGCCGCTGAAGATCCCACGCCCTTCGAGCACTCGTGTGGCGTCCTCGATCGCTTGGGCGCTGGGAGCCTTTCCGAATTCACCGTAGAACAGCCCCGATAGATGAAGCCGGAATTCGCGGGAGCGTACCGGCAGATTCTCCTCGAAACTGCCGTGCGGTATCGCGGCGTAGGCCTTGCAGTTTGGGTCGTGGAAGTAGACGTACTCCTCCGCAAGCTGCGCCAGCAGCGTGCCTTGCGACGGTGATCGTGGGTTTGCTGCGGGTTTCGGTTCGACAGTTTGGATCGCGCCCTGGAGGGCTGTTAGGAACTCACGCCCCATCTCCGCCAGCTCATCAGCATCAGTTAAGTTGATCTTCTTCGAGTTCAAGAACGATCGGGCATCCTTGATACCGTCAGGCGGCATTGCCCAATCCACACGTCGGTTCCATGTATCCGCCAGCTGCCTGGCGACGCGCTCGGCACCGTCGCGGCCAGGGCAGCTGCCGTCTGGCTTTGAGTCATTCTCACCGACAACCAGCACGTCGCGGTTGGCTAGCAGTTCGGCAAGCACCTTGACGCCGCCGAC
>CBDUSE010000307.1:0-2066 GCA_965369835.1 uncultured bacterium | reverse complement strand
CGCCCCCGGCCCGCCGAGAGCCGCGAAGCGGCGATTCGCCGGACGTCAGATCAGGCCAACCGTGTCCGCAGAGTGCGGCGGGCCGGGGGCGACCCGCCCTACATCGCTGACGCGGCCGCAAGGTCTGCGGGGGTGAGTACGCTGGCGAAGCACCCGGTCACCCAGAGGAGAATGGACGACTGACGATCGGACGAGGATTCAGGAGGGGAACGATGGCGAAGGCTGAGATCGGCGTACTAGGCGGCAGTGGGCTCTATGACGTGGAGGGTTTTTCAAACGTCGAGCGCGTCAGGCTCGACACGCCGTTCGGCGAGCCGTCCGACGAGTACGTGGTAGGCACGCTTGAGGGGCGAACGGTCGCGTTCCTGCCGCGACATGGCCGGGGCCATCGCTTCAGCCCCAGCGAGGTGCCGTTTCGCTCGAACATCTTCGGTTTCAAGCTGCTCGGCGTAGACTGGATCATCAGCGTCAGCGCCGTTGGCAGCCTCAAGCTCGAGTACGCCCCGCGCCACATCGTTGTTCCCGATCAGTTCTTCGACCGCACGAAGTGCCGCAAGGACACCTTCTTCGGCGACGGCCTCGTCGCGCACATCGCGTTCGCCGAACCGGTCAGTCCTCTCTTGTCCGAAGTCCTTTACGACTGCGCGAAGCAGGTCGGCGCCACCGTGCACAAGGGCGGGACGTACGTGAACATGGAAGGGCCGGCGTTTTCGACAAAGGCGGAATCGAACTGGCACCGCGCCTGCGGCTTCGATGTGATCGGCATGACGAACCTGACCGAGGCGAAGCTGGCGCGCGAGGCCGAGATCGCCTACGCCACGATGGCGATGGTGACCGATTACGACTGCTGGCACGAGGAGGAGGAGCACGTCAACGTCGAGATGCTCCTCGAGACGCTCCGCCAGAACGCCGACACCGCCCGGGCCATCATCCGCGAGGTGGTCAAGCGCATCCCGGCCGAGCCCGACCCGCACTGCGCCAACGCTCTCGCCCTCGCCATGATCACCGACCGCTCGAAAGTCCCCGCCGACACAGTCAAACGGCTGCGCCCCATCGTCGGGAAGTACTTCGAGGCGGTGGGCGAATAGGGGAGTCATGACAGCACGCTGTGCCGCGAGCATCTGCCGCTACGGCAACGCGCTCATCGCCGTCGCGCTGGCGTTCTACTTTTTCCTTGTCCCGTTCGGTATTCTCGTCGAGGCCGTGAGCGATCCGGCCCTCAGGCGCCCGGGGATTCCGCGGCTCGCGCGTCGTCTGCACCGTTCTCTCTCGCCAAAGTACGAGAAGTGGGCTAGAAAACGGATTGAGTCGGGCGCGGCTACCGAGCTCGGCGTCGATGAGATCGCGGCAACCGAGTGGCCTCTCTTTGGATCTGTGTTTTACCTGTCGGCGACTGAGAGCTTGCAGGAGCGGTGGGAGGTCGGTGACGAGGATCGTGGGGAAGCGCCGTCCGCATACGCCCGGGGCGCAATTGAGGCGGCCGCAGCCCTCGTCACCGACGAGGGGCACGCCGCATGGGTCAAGGGGTATTGGGGTGCGAGCTATCTGCACGAGCAGAACTGCTTCTATCGCATGCTCCTGATCAGCGCGGCGACGTCGCACGAGAAGCTCCTTGGTACGGGGCGATATGCCACGTTGTTGCGCGAGCAGGTGGCGACGCTCTCAGACGACATCGACCGGTCCCCTCACGGCCTGCTCGAGGACTACCCGGGCGAGTGTTATCCGGGCGACGTGGTGACGGCTATCGCCGCGATTCGCCGAGCCGACGCTGTGCTCGACGCGGACCATTCGGCATTTGTGAAGCGGACGATCCGGGCGTTCGAGACCAGCCTCCTCGACGAGACCGGCTTGCCGCCCTATGCGGCGAGTGCCACGAACGGCACGGTGTTGGAGCCGGCCCGCGGCTGCTCGAACTCGTACATACTCATTGCCGCGCCGGAGTTGTGGCCCGACGCCGCTCGCGAGTGGTACGCGAAGTACGAAAAGCACTTCTGGCAGCGTCGCTTGGGCATTGCCGGTTTCCGAGAGTTCCCCAGAGGAATGCCCGGCGGCGAGTGGTATTCCGA
>CBDUSE010000306.1:0-2081 GCA_965369835.1 uncultured bacterium | reverse complement strand
CATGTGAACATGGCAAGCCTCCTTGCTTACATTCTGGGTTGAGTTGAAGTCTAAGGCGGGAAGTGGGCCAAGGCAAGAGACGGCGCCCATCCACGAAGCCCAGCGCCCGACCAGCTCGGACGCGGATCAAGCGGGCTGCTCGACAGAGTTGCGTTTTTGAACACAATGGCCGACATGGCGTCCGAGCTTACACCGTCCGGGTTCGTGGCTAAATGGTCTCGGGTAACGCTATCCGAGCGGGCTGCCAGCCAGGAGCACTTCCTCGACCTATGTCGGCTGCTCAGCCAGCCAACCCCCGCCGAGCATGATGCCACCGGTGCCGAGTACACCTTCGAGAAGGGTGTGGCGGTCAGCGGGCCGGCGTCCAGAGGAGCACAAGGCGCGCGGGGCTTTGCCGACGTTTGGTGGCGGGGCAAGTTCGCCTGGGAGTACAAGCGGAAGGGTAAGTACCGCGACCTCGACGAGGCATATCGCCAGTTATGCCAATACCGCGAGGCCTTGGAAAACCCGCCGCTGCTGATCGTCAGCGACATCGCGCAGACCGAGATTCACACCAACTTCACGGGCACGAAGAAGGCCGTCCATCGCATCTCGCTGGCCGAACTCGATCGACCGGAAAACCTCGACAAGCTCCGCCGCGTATTCACCGCACCCGAATCCTTCAAGCCCACGCTCACGACCGAGCAGGTCACCCGGCAGATCGCCGAGCAGATCGGCCAGATCGCGCTGGGACTGCGCGAGCGCGGCCACGACCCGCACGACGCTGCGCACTTCCTGATGAAGTGCATGTTCTGCCTCTTCGCCGAAGACGTCGGGCTACTGCCGAAAGACCTGTTCAAGACGCTGCTCGCACGCGGGCGGCGCGACCCGCAGCGCCTCACCGGGCTGCTGACCGACCTGTTCGCGCAGATGCGCTCCGGCGGGGATTTCGGCGCCGACGAGATCGCCCACTTCAACGGCGGGCTCTTTGACGGAACCGCCGCGCTCGAACTGGCCGAGGCCGAAATCACCGCCATGTACGCCGCGGCCGGGCAGGACTGGTCCGCGGTCGAGCCGGCCATCTTCGGCACGCTCTTCGAACGCTCGCTCGACCCGAGCAAGCGCGCCCAGATCGGCGCCCATTACACCAGCCGCGAAGACATCATGCTCGTTATCGAGCCGGTGATCATGCGGCCATTGCGCCGGGAGTGGGAAGCGGTGCAAGCCGACGTCGCCGAGCAGCTCGAACGCCGCCGCAAGGCGAGGACTACCGCGACGAAGCGCCGGGCGAACGAGGCGATCCGCAAGCGGATCATGGATTTTCAGGAACACCTCGCCACGGTGCGCATCCTCGATCCGGCGTGCGGCTCGGGGAACTTCCTGTACGTCGCGATCCAGCAGTTGCTCGACCTGGAGAAAGAGGTCATCACGTTCGCAGCCCGCGGCGAAGTCGCCGAGGGGCTACTGCCGCAGGTCCGCCCGACACAGCTTCACGGCATCGAGATCAACACCTACGCGGCCGAGCTAGCCCAGGTGGTCATTTGGATCGGTGATTTGCAGTGGATGCGGGACAACGGCTTCAACGTCCCGCGCGACCCGATCCTGGAGCCGCTCCAGACGATCGAGTGCCGCGACGCAATCCTCGACATCCTCCCCGAGCCGCGACATTCATGTCGCGCGGATTCAGAGCCGCGGCGTTCACGCCGCGCAGATTCAGACCCCCAACAGTCACGCCGCGTGGATCCCGAGCCCCGGCGTTCACGCCGGGTAGACCTCCAGCGAGGCGGCACCTACCTACTCACCTGGACAACCTATGGAACGTGGCTCCCCGGCGACGAACGGGGATTCGTCGCGCGCGTCCCGGACGGCAAGGGCGGTCACGTCATCCACAACCTCCCCGGCGAGCCCTATGACGCCGACGAACCCGCTCTCCGGAAATCAGCCCAGGCCCGGCAGAAAGGGCCGCCCGTCAAACTCGACCGGGTAGCGGGCGAGGTTTGCGCCGTCGCCCTGCGCGAGGTCTGCGACAAGTACAAGCTCGTCATCCACGCCGGGGCGATCATGGCCACGCACGTACACCTTGTCGTCGCGTCGGATGAGGC
>CBDUSE010000305.1:0-2094 GCA_965369835.1 uncultured bacterium | reverse complement strand
GGTGTCCGTGCGAAAGGAGCGTCCGCATCTTACGGCCATAGTCGGTCGTCATCCACTGCGATGTTGTTATGAAGCCGATGCGCCCTCCCTTATGCACGAGTGACAGAGAGTTCTCGATAAAGAGCTGTGAGATGTCGGTTTTACTGACTGGCGTCTGATAGTGGCGAAAGTAGTAGTCGCTTTCCGCGTGGCGAAGGCGCTGAACGCGTATGTACGGCGGATTCCCAATCACCGCGTCGAAGCCGGCATCCGGATCAGAGCCCGGAGCGTGAGCGATGGGTTTGTCGCCCAACGGCGTAATGACCCCGCGCTTACTTTGTTCCGTGACCCCGCGCTTACGCTTGGGGCTCTGATCGAAGACCTGCGGGAACTCGGCGTGCCAGTCGAAGACGTTGATGCGCAGACGCTCCTCCTCGTCGAACATGGCCATCTGCTGGTTGTCGTAGAAATCCGGGCCGATCAGACTGTTGCCGCACTTGATGTTGGCGGCCAGGTCGGGCAGGGCGCGTTCGTGGAAGAGGCGGAGGGTGGAGCCGATGGTCTCGGCGCTTTCGCCTTCCAGCACCTTGAGCAGCAGGGAGAGCTTGGTGGTTTCGACGGCCTGACTGTCGATGTCCACGCCGTGGATGTGTGACAGCAGGATGCGCTTGCGCTCGGCGGTGGTGAGTCGCCAATCGCCGGAGGGGTGTTGGAAAAGGCGCGGGTTATTGCCGCCGGCGTGCTTTTTGGGGCCGTCTTCGAGGTAGCGGTCGCGGTACCAGTCGAGCAAAAACTGGTAGGCGCCGAGCAGGAACGAGCCCGAGCCGCAGGCGGGGTCGAGCACGGTCAGGGGGCGGACGCCCTTGGCCTTCGAGGGCTGGTAGCTCTTGGTGAGCCCGCCGACCTGCTGGGGGGTCTTACTCTCGACGAGCTTTCCGACGGTGTGCTTGACGATGTAATCGACGATGTAGGTCGGGGTGTAATAGACGCCGCCGGCCTTGCGGACCTCGGGTTTCTTCTCGACGACGGCGCGGTGGCCCTTGGTGAGGCGGATGACCTTGCCGAGGAACTGCTCGTAGACTTGGCCGAGGATGTCGGCGGGCAGGACGGAGAACTCGTAGGGGCTTTCGGGGTAGTAGAGCCGGGCGAGGATTTCCTTGAGCAACTTGTCGTCGACGGCGAGGGCGGGGGTGAGGTCGTCGGGTTCCTCGGGGCGTCCTCTTTCCCTGGTGAAGTGGAAGAGGCCGGAGTTGTAGCGCTCGTCGGCGCGGCGGAAGCGCTCGAAGAGGCGCTGGTAGACCTGGTCGCCGTTGGTGAGGGCCTGGAGCGTGCCGTATGGTTCGATGCCGCGGTCTTCGCAGATGCGCAAAAAGACGATGCGGTCGATGGTGCGTTGGACGGCGAAGTTCAGGTCGCGTTGAGCGAGGTCGGGGTTTCGCAGGGCGAGGTTGCGGGCGAGCAGGTCGCGCCACTGCTCGATCTCGGCCAGGAAGGCGTCGTCGACCTCGGCGGTGCCGCGTTTGCGCTTGGCGGATTCGGCGTATTTGTCGAACGAACCTTTGAGGATCGCTTCGCGTGAGAAGACGGACGCCAACTCGCCCCAGCGCCGGGGGTATTCGTCGTAACGGAAGTAGAGGACGCGAGCGGTGCTGGCCTTGTCTGAGCGAACGGGCTTTACGCGGCAGTCGTAGACGGCAAGTTCCTCGAAGTCGGTCAGGATCGACAGCGGGAGCTTGGCGGACCAGGCGTAACGGCGGAGCTGAAAGGCGGGGCCGGCGTCGGCCTTGATGTCGATGCTGGGCTTCTTGGCTTCGATGAAGAACTTGCGCACGCCGCCGATGCGGAAGCAGTAGTCGGGGGCCTTGGTGGCCCCGCCGACGTTGATGGCGTCCTCGTGGATGACGTCTTTGTAGGCCTCGGCGTAGCCTTGTTCATTCCAGACGTCCCAGCCGAGTGCTTTGAAGAACGGATCGATGAACTCGCGGCGGATCTGGGTCTCGTTATACCGGCCGGCGTGGTAGGCGTCCGCGTGCTCGTGGAAGCGGGCGACGAGTTCGATGACCGGCGCGGGGGCGGCCGAGGTCTCCGGTGCTTGTGATGCGACTTTCTTGCGTG
>CBDUSE010000304.1:0-2116 GCA_965369835.1 uncultured bacterium | reverse complement strand
AACACCACGTACAGCGTCCGCTTCGATGATCGGGGCGAGGTCCAACTCGAGTCTGTGGCGAAGAAGATCGAGGCGATTGATCTCGAGCAGATGCTCGGAGGCAAGCGCGTCTTCCCCAAAGGGCCGGTCCGCCCGGGCGACTCGTGGATGGCCGACCTGAGCGACGAGTTCGACAACCCCGCGGAACCGGGAGCAACCATCCCCATTGTCGGCAAGGCCAGGTACACGGTCCTGGAACGCACCACCCATCGCAACCGGCGCTGCGTGAAGCTCAGCATCGCGGGAATGATGACGCAAGGCGAGTCCGCAGGCGATGTGCAGATCAGGGCGGCCTTGAACGGCACCAGCTACATTGACGAGGCGACGGGCATCCAGCTCGACACCAACCTCACGCTCTCCATAGAGATGACCGGCGCCATAATGGGGATGAACATGAAGATGAAGGGCTCCGGGAGGATCACGGTCGCCTACAAGGGCGACAGGCTCAAGGAGTAAGGGCTGCCCCCGCCATCCCGCCCGTGCATGAAATGAACCTTGCCAAGAGACATTTCAGAGGCTATAATATAAATCGAATAAACAATCCTACGTATGCGTCTACGCATTGTGGAGCACTGGTCGTGAAACGGGGTCAAGGAGCGGACCCATGAAAGGCCCAGGATTCGTCATCGCCGCCGCGGCGCTCGCCGTCATCCTTTCGGACTCGGCCCTCGGCGCCGTACGCTATGTGCGCTCGCCCAAGCACGAGAACAAAGAGGAGACCGGCGGCACAATCCTCAGGCGAGGCAACGTCACGCGAAGCACAACCGCCGGCAACGTACGGTATTCAGAGCCGAGAAGGACGCGGCGGACAAGGCCGCGTAGCGACGTGACGCCAAGCACGCCTTCCGTCATCCGGCGCACCTCCGGCCCCACCACGCATCACCGCTCGAGCCTGCCCGCCCGGCGGACATTGAGCTCGTCCACGCGCCACACCATGAACTCCGTTACGCCGCCGACCTCGACTGTGCGGACGGTCCGCACGAAGCCCAGCCGGCCAACGAGACACGTCTCGACTCCAAGCAGCACGCGCCGGCGCGGGGGTAAAGACACGCCGCACCGCACGATCGGCAACGTCCGCTATGGCGAAGGGAACGTCATCTACAGCTACCGGCACGAGGGCCGCCACGCGCGCCGCCGCACACACAAGCGCCACCGCGAGCGGGAGCGTGACCGTCATCACGACCACCACTCCCGTCACTGGCCCTCGGGGTACACATTTCTCTACTGCAGCGGCGACTGCTTCATCTACGTCCACGCCGGCAGGCGCGGCCCCTACTGGTACAACGGCCGCTGGCACCCCTATCGCCACGGCTGCCGTCGCGTCCTCTACTACGGCTACTGGATAGATACACGCGACCGCTACTACGTCCTGCGCCTCGAGCCGCCCTGGGCGAAGCGCGACTACGACGTAACGCTGTACGAGGCGCCTCGCTACGAGGAGACGAAGTACGAGTACGCTGTGAACGACGAGTACGATGAAAACGACTTCATCCGGAAAAGCGAGATCCGGGACGCGGTCCTCGTCAAGGAGCTTGCGCTCTCGGCCGCCGAGCGCCGGCGCGTGGACACACTGATCGCGCGCGGCATCATCCGCGACATCCTCGAAGGGGCCGACCGGCGCCGCGAATTCGACTACGAGTTCGATAAGCGCAAGAGCCGCCTGACGCTCACCGCCCCGTCCGAGCGCATTACCGTGATCGAGACGATGGTGCGCGACCGCCGCACGTTCGAGGCCGTCACGAAGCCCGACCGGTACGGCAACACCGCGGCTGTTATCCCACTTGTATCGCCCCTCTATCTCGAGCAGGACTTCCAAGGCGCTGTGCGGCTCGCCACGGAGAATCTCTCGGTGCTGCGCCGAATGCTCCAGGACCGCGACCGGCGCTACACCTACCACGGCAAGGCGTGCTGGCTCAACGCCGAGTACGGCACCGCCACCGTGGTTGACGACAAAGACAACGTCGAGCGCGCCGCCGCCCTCATGGAGCTGCGCCCGTTCGTTCCCCGCGACCTGGTCCGTCGCTAGCCCGCATTTCTCATACGCCGAGCGCGCGAGGGCGCTCGATGCGATGGAACT
>CBDUSE010000303.1:0-2120 GCA_965369835.1 uncultured bacterium | reverse complement strand
CGCGCCGCCACGACCTCGCGCGCGCCCCCCCGCCCCCCCCTGGGGCGGCGCCCCCCGGGGGGGGGCGCCCGGTACGGGGCCGACGCCGCGCGGCTCGTCGAGTACCTCGTGCGCAACGAGCTCCTCGTCCAGGAGGCGGAGCGACGCGGCTTCGACAGCAGCGACGCGTTTCGCGCCCGCATGCGTGATGCTACAGACGGCTTGCTCATCCGCACGATGCGTGAACGCGTCCTCGCGAAGATCGAGATCACGATCAGCGACGAGGAACTGCGTGCGCTGGCCGCCGAGGCCTCGGGCGGGGATATGCCGAACGAGTTTATCGAGCTGTACGCCATCACCAACCCGGACAGGGCACAGGTCGAGAAGGCGCTCGAGGATCTCAACTCCGGCAACGATTTCAACGAGGTGCATGCGGCGTATTCGACCGACAAGCACCAACACGTCGGCACCTATTCGGATACCACCATCGAGACCATGCCGGAAGCGCTGCGCACGGCGACCGAGGACCTCAAGGACGGCGAGTGCAGCGACGTGTTCGAGATGGATAAACGATTCCTTGTCGTGCAAGTCACCCGGCGTCCCGCCGTGGTCAATCTCGAGCCGTGGCGGCGTCGGCTCCTCGCACGAAAGCAGGACGAGCACTTCCTCAACTGGGTCGCCGAGCAGCGGGCGAAACATCGTATCGTCGTGAATGCGAAACGCCTTGACGAAGTCCAATTGCCCGAAGCGCCGTCAGCGGCACCGACGCCGCCGGGCCCCATGCCACAAAGTTCGTAACGGGAGAGGAACACGTGAGCGCGATTCGACTCCGAGCCATACCGTTCGCCGTGATCTGCTTCGCAGCGCTCCTCGCGCTCGGCTGCGGCGCCAAGCGCGTCGAGGAAACGGAACCGGTTCCCACGCCTGAATCACCGGATCCGGCGGTTGTCGAGACAGGCGACGTCGAGGAGAAGACGCCTAAGAAGGCGGCCGAGAATGAGAGCGAGACCGAGTCGAGCGTCGCCAGGGCGACCGGCGACCCGGTGCTCGTTGATGCGGTCTACGTCGTTGTGGACAAGCACGTGATCACGGTCAGCGAGATCGTGCGCAAGGTCGAGCCGATTGTACAAACAATTCTGGAGAGCAACCCGGCGCTGAGCGATGCGGAACGCAGCGAGGTGCGTTCGCACGTGTTCGCCCAGGTCGCCGAAAGCATGATCGTCAAGGCGCTGATCCTCAAGGCCGCGCGCGAGAAGGGCCTCTCGGTGGACGAGGCGCGCGTCGGCTCGCAGATCCGCCGCCTCCAGGTGAAGGAGGGATTGAGCCTCGAGGAGTACCTCGAAAAGAGCAACATGACGTACCGGGAGCTTTACCAGGAAGTGCACGACGACATCCTGTTCAGCGGCTTCCGCCAGATCGAGATCGTGCCGCGCGTCAACGTGGCGCCGAGCGAGATCAAGACCTACTTCGAGGCGCACAAGGACGAGGCCGAGTTCCTGACGCCGGAGCAGGTCCACTGTCACGAAATCGTCCTCTTCGGCAGCGACGAGGCGAAGCGGCAGAAGGCCGACGCGGCGCTCGAGAAGCTGCATGCGGGCGCCGAGTTCGCCGAGGTTGCCGGCGAGTTCTCCGAGAACACAAGCACCGTTCGGAGCGGGGGAGATCGAGGCTGGATTGCGCGCAATGTCATCAATTCAGAAAAGGTCAATCGCGTTCTCTTCGACGAGCTCAAAGTCGGCGATGCAAGCGACGTGATCGAGGACGAAAACGGCTTTTTATGGATCGTGATGATCAGCGGCCGGCGCGAGGCGACCAGGGCGTCGCTCGACGAGGCGTACGCGAAGATCGAGCGCCGGCTGCGCCGGATCAAGATCGAGCAGGAAACGCGCAAGTACACCCAGCGGCTCAGAAAAACCACTTCGATCGTGTTTCCCAACGAAATACGCCGCTAGAGAGCGGCCACGTCCTGCCTGCAGACCTGGAGGCGCACATGCCATCCCGGCAACCCCGCATCGGCATCACGATGGGCGACGCCGCCGGCATTGGCCCGGAGGTCGTCGCCCGGGCGCTCACCGGCGGCCGCATCCCGCGCCGTACCCGCATCATGCTTTACGGCTCACCTGCGATACTCAGGTCGGCGG
>CBDUSE010000302.1:0-2124 GCA_965369835.1 uncultured bacterium | reverse complement strand
GAGCGGCGCTGCGGACGCGGAGCTCGCGGTCGAGTCCGTGGCCGCTACCCCGAGCTCCTCGCCTCCCGACGACGCGCCGTCAGCACCGCACGGTACGGCGCCGAGCGACAGCGCAAGGGTGGCGACAAGAAGCGCGAGAAACGGCCCGACCAACGCCGGAGAAAGCCAGACCAGGCGGGCTCGCACGGAACTCCCCGTCACGCCGCCTCCAGCAACGCTTTGATCTCGTCGACTGACAGGAGCTTGCCCGCGCTCTTCACGTTGCCGTCCACGGCCAGCGCCGGAGTCAGCATCACGCCGAACCCCATGATCTCGTTGATGTCGGTGATCTTGACCACCTCGCAGTCGAGTCCCGACTCACTGACCGCGCTTCCGACGCGCTCCGCCAGCATCTTGCACTTAGGGCACCCGGTGCCCAGTATCTGGACCTTCATTGTCTCCTCCTCATCCGACGAAGGCGCCGTAGAGCATGCCCGAGACGGTCGCCATCACCACGACCAGCGCGACGAAGACGAGCGTCTTCTTCGTTCCCATGATGCTTCGAATGACCAGCATGTTCGGAAGCGACAGCGCGGGTCCCGCCAGGAGCAGCGCCAGCGCCGGTCCCTTGCCCATGCCGCTCCCAATGAGCCCCTGAAGGATCGGCACTTCGGTCAGCGTGGCGAAGTACATGAACGCCCCTGCCACGGACGCGAACAGGTTCGACCATATCGAGTTCCCCCCGACCGCGCGCTCGACCCAGAAGGAGGGGATCAGCCCTTCCTGCCCCGGGCGTCCCAGCAGAACACCGGCGACCAGGACGCCGAGAAGAAGCAGCGGCAGTATCTGCTTGGCGAACCCCCAGCTCGACTCGAACCACTCGCCCAGCTCGTCGTCCCGAATACTCGTGACGACACCGAGACCCACGATGCCGGCCGCGAACGGGAGCAACGGCTGACCGCGCGCAACCAGCGCAAGCACGACGACCGGCGCCGCCACAAAGACCAGCCGCGACACGTTCAGCCCGAACCACGTGGCGAGCACCGCTCCGAGCCCGAGCGCTAGGATCGACGTCACGATCCATTTGCTCGAGTAGATTGCCGCCCACGCGCCCGTTCCCTCCGTCGGCGTGCCCCAGTTCGCGAACACGAGGATGCCAACCATCAGGGCGAAATAGACCCCGTTCTGCCAGAGCGGCCTCGCGACCACAGGCTCGGGCATCTCCGCCTGAACGTCCGCCTTCTCGAGCTCTTCCTTGCGGAATATGAGGTGCATGAGAAGTCCGATGACGACGCTGAACGCCACGGCACCCACCGCCCGGGCGATGCCGAGCTCAGGTCCCAGCACCCTCGCGGTCAGGATGATAGCCAGCACGTTGATGGCGGGGCCAGAGTAGAGGAACGCCGTCGCCGGCCCCAGTCCCGCGCCCATGCGGTAGATGCCGGCGAAGAGCGGCAAGACCGTGCACGAGCAGACGGCAAGTATCGAGCCCGAGACCGACGCCACGCCATAAGCGAGTGGCTTTGGCGCGCGGGCGCCAAGGTACTTCATCACCGATTCCTTCCTCACGAATACGGCGATGGCCCCCGCTATCAGAAACGCCGGAAGCAGACAGAGGACGACATGCTCCCGCGCGTACCACTTGACGAGGTGGAGCGCCTCCATGATGGAGTTGTCAAACCGCGGGAGACCCACAGGCAGGTAGAACGCGGCGAGGAAGACCGCAGTGATGATCGCGAGAGGTTTCCACTGTCCCTTCCAGTTCATCGTTTCTCCAGAGTGTTCATTCGGGCTTCGTGACGAATCGAGCCCATTGCCCGTCCGGCCCTACCGTGCAGTGTAGAACAGGTAGACGCCCCCCAGAATGACGAGCGCGCCGCATACGCGCTTTACGATCACCGCCCCGCGGGATCGCTCGTTCCAGTCGAGGTAGCGCTGGACGACCTCGGTGAACGTCCCGGCGAGCACGATGACCGAGCAGTGGCCTATCCCGTACACCAGAAGGAGCAGCGCGCCGTATGCCAGATTGGTCGACGCCAGCCTGAGTGTGACGCCAAGCATCGGCGCCATATACGCGAACGTGCACGGCCCGAGCGCCACGCCGAAGACGAGCCCGAGAACGAACGCGGCGAGCCCTCCCCTGCG
>CBDUSE010000301.1:0-2125 GCA_965369835.1 uncultured bacterium | reverse complement strand
TCGGCCAATCTGTGTTGAAGAAGTCTTTGCAGGATGAGAAATGTGGCTCCGCGGGTAGGACTCGAACCTACGACAAAGTGGTTAACAGCCACCCGCTCTACCAACTGAGCTACCGCGGAACAATAGATCAAGATGCCCGTGTCCAGGCGCCCCGGGGCCTAATGCACCTTTGGGTAGCGCGGCACACAGAAGTTCTTGCCGGCGAAGCGTGCGCTCAGCCGCTCGATCCCCTCCAGCCGCTCCCCGGTGCTCAGGGGCATTGCCTTGAGGCTTGTCGTCACATACAGAACGAGGCTGGAGATACGCTCCAGCGCCTCGTCCAGGCTTGATGCTCTCGCAATCAAGCCGAGTTCGGGACAGGACGCTTCGAAGTACCCGTTGCTGTCGTCCGTCAGTTCGATGCTGATGTCCACCTTCCGTCCCTTTCATCGGCACGAAACCTGCCGGCCCGCCAGGCCTTGTGCAAAGTGTCTTCTTTTATACCAGCGTCTCCCCCAACTTGTCAACCCCTGGTTCTCTGCGTCCTTTGCGCCCCCTCGGCAAGCTCGGGGCAAGCTCTGCGAGAGAATGATCTTGTCGCACGGGGAGGCGCGGAGACCGCAGAGGCTTCGGGAAGACCGCTTCGCGGCATAGTTGGTGGTCCCTTGCTCCGTCTGCTATACTAAATCCAAGGAACCAGACGGGCGGCGCGAGCCGTTCACGCCTGCGGAGGGTGCGGGGCCGGAACCATGACAAGCGAGAAGCTGAGGCCGAGCGAGACCGCCGTCGTCGTCATTGACATGCTCAACGACTTCATCACCGGCGCGCTCAAGTGCGACCGCGCCCAGATGATCATCCCCAACATCCGGGCGCTCATCGCCGCCGCCCGCAAAGCGGGTGTGGCCGTGGTCTATTCGAACGACGCCCACTCGCCCGACGACCACGAGATCAAGGTCGCCTGGGCGCCGCACGCCATGATCGGCACCAAAGGCGCCGAGGTCATTCCCGAGCTCGCGCCTGCTGCCGACGACCACGTCAGCCCCAAGACCACCTACAGCGCCTTCTTCGACACCGACCTCGACGAGTACCTCAAGAGTAGGGGGATTACAACCCTCGTCCTTGTCGGCCTGCACACCGACTGCTGCGTCCGCCACACCGCCGCCGCCGCCTTCTTCCGCGGCTACCGCCTCATCATCCCCGAGGACTGCGTCCAGGCCTTCACCGCCGAGGCCCACACCGCCGGCCTCGACTACATCAAGTACTGGTACAAAGCCGGCACAAGCCCGTCACGGGACGTGGCCGGCGCATGGCGCAAATCCGGTTAGGAGTGGACGGGGTCACAGGTATTCTGTTGATCCTGTCATCCTGTCTGAGCGCTTGAGGCCTGCCTCATTCGGTGATAGCATGGCCGCGACAAGGAGGGAGTGAAATGGGCCTGAGGGCCGTTCTCCGCGAGAAACGAGACGAGATCCTGCGAATCGCCGGGCGCTACGGCGCAAGCGACGTCAGGGTTTTCGGATCCGTGGCACGAGGAGAAGTCACGGAGAACAGCGACCTTGACATGCTCGTGAAGCTCGAGCGCGGCCGCACGCTTCTCGATCTGGCCGGGTTGAGCCAAGACCTCGAGGACCTGCTCGGATGCGAGGTCCAGGTGGTCACGGAAGGGGGCGTACATCCCCTCCTGCACGAGCGAATACACGCCGAGGCCGCGCCGCTATGAAGGGTGGCAGGTTCCAGGTCCTGCGTGGCCGAACAGCCGTGCTCGATACGAGATCAGAACACCGGAACTCACAAAGAACCCTGTTTCGAAGACGGAGGATGCCATGCCCGCGAAAAACGAGGTAGAGGACTTCATTCACGTGCTTCGTTCTGCTTTTGAACACGAACGCCAACTCCAGCATTTCGTCAAGGATCATCGCGGCTGCGAAAGAGACACCACAAACGTCTTGCGCTTCGTTGTCTATTTCTTCATCTACAATAGCCTGTACAACGTGGATTGGCAATCGTCGCTGGCTTCACATAAGCGGGTGCCCCACGCGGGCGATAAGGAACCTAAGAGGCAAAAGGCCTTCGAGGATTTCCTGGCTGACCGCACTAGCAGGCTGCTGAAAAACTCGCCCGTTTCCTCTTATATAATATGATGGCT
>CBDUSE010000300.1:0-2152 GCA_965369835.1 uncultured bacterium | reverse complement strand
ATGACCGACCCGGAGTTCGCCACGCGCACGTACATCGAGCCGCTGCGCGCCGACGTGCTCGAAAAGATCATCGCCAAAGAAAAGCCCGATGCGCTGCTGCCGACGCTCGGCGGCCAGACGGGCCTCAATCTCGCCGTGGAGCTCCACGACCTCGGCATCCTCGAGAAGCACGGCGTCGAGATGATCGGCGCGCGCGCCGAGGTCATCAAGAAGGCCGAGGACCGCGAGCTGTTCAAGGCGGCGATGAAGCGGATCGGCCTCTACGCGCCGAAGAGCGCCACCGCAAAGAACCTCGACGAGGCGATGGCCGTCGCCGCCGAGCTCGGCTCGTTTCCGCTCATCATCCGCCCGAGCTTCACGCTCGGTGGCACCGGCGGCGGCATCGCCGAGGACCGCGCTGCGTTCGAGGCCGCCGCGCGCAAGGGGCTCGAGCTCAGCCCGATCACCGAGATCCTCATCGAGGAGTCGGTTGTCGGCTGGAAGGAGTACGAGCTCGAGGTGATGCGCGATATGGGCGACAATGTCGTCATCGTCTGCCCGATCGAGAACCTCGACCCGATGGGCATCCACACCGGCGACTCGATCACCGTAGCGCCCGCGCAGACGCTGACCGACAAGGAGTACCAGGTGCTGCGCGACGCCTCGATCGCCGTGATGCGCGAGATCGGCGTCGAGACCGGCGGCTCGAACATCCAGTTCGCCGTCCACCCCGAGACCGGCCGCGTCGCCATCATCGAGATGAACCCGCGCGTGAGCCGCTCGTCGGCGCTCGCATCGAAAGCGACCGGCTTCCCGATCGCCAAGATCGCCGCCTTGCTCGCGGTGGGCTACACGCTCGACGAGATTCCCAACGACATCACGCGCGAGACGATGGCGAGCTTCGAGCCCTCGATTGACTACTGCGTCGTGAAGTGCCCGCGCTGGGCCTTCGAGAAATTCCCCGGCGCTGACCCGACGCTGACGATCCAGATGAAGTCGGTCGGCGAGGTAATGAGCATCGGCCGCACGTTCAAGGAAGCGCTCCAGAAAGGGCTGCGCTCGCTCGAGATCGGCCGGTACGGTCTGGGTGCCGACGGCGAGGACCCGCCGCCCGAATCGCTGACCGAGGCGGCGATCGACGGTAAGCTCCGCGTGCCGAACCTCGATCGGATCTTCTACCTCAAGTACGCGCTCCAGAGAGGCTACTCGCACGAGCGCGTCTTCGAGCTCACGAAGATTGACCCCTGGTTCATCATGAATGTCCAGGAGCTCATCGAGATCGAGGAGCTCGTCAGGAAGAACAGGAAGCGCGTGCTGGCGGCGATGCGGAACGGAGCCTCGGAGGATGATAACACCTCGTTCGCCCGCGAGACGCTGCGTACGGCGAAACGCAACGGCTTCTCCGACGTGCAGCTCGCGTGCCTGCTCGGCCTCGGACCCGACGGCGAGGATGAGGTCCGCCGCGGGCGCGAGGCGCTCGGCATCAAGCCGGTCTTCAAGCTCGTGGACACCTGCGCCGCCGAGTTCGAGGCGTACACGCCGTACTACTACTCGACGTACGAGCGCGAGGACGAGTGCCGCCGGAGCGACCGCACGAAGATCATGATCCTCGGCGGCGGCCCGAACCGCATCGGCCAGGGCATCGAGTTCGACTACTGCTGCGTGCACGCCTCGTTCGCGCTCAAGGACGACGGCTACGAGACCATCATGGTCAACTGCAATCCCGAGACCGTCTCGACCGACTACGACACGAGCGACAAGCTCTACTTCGAGCCGCTCACCAAGGAGGATGTTCTGGCGATATACCATCGCGAGCAGTGCGACGGCGCGATCGTCCAGTTCGGCGGCCAGACGCCGCTCAACCTCGCCCGCGAGCTCGAGGCCGAGGGCGTCAACATCATCGGCACATCGCCTGACAGCATTGATCGCGCCGAGGACCGCGAGCGCTTCAAGCAACTCCTGCAAAAGATCGGCCTGCGCCAGTCGCCCAACGGCACCGCGACGAGCATCGAGGGCGCGAAGAAGATCGCCGCCGAGATCGGCTATCCGGTCGTCATCCGCCCCTCGTTCGTCCTCGGCGGCCGGGCGATGGAGATCGTGGGCGGCGAGGAGGGGCTCGTCGAGTACATGACGCACGCGGTCAAGGCCTCACCGAAACACCCCGTGCTCATAG
>CBDUSE010000299.1:0-2165 GCA_965369835.1 uncultured bacterium | reverse complement strand
GGGATCAAGCCCGCGTGCGCACGCGAGGGTCGCCCGGATCTCGCTCGGATGGTGCGCGTAGTCGTCTACGATAAGCACGTCGTCCACCTGGCCGACGACTTCGAAGCGACGCTGCACACCTCGGAACTGCGCGAGCGCGCGGCGGATTTGCTCGAGCGGCGCGCCGCATTCGAGTCCGAGCGCGATCGGCCCGAGTGCGTTGAGCACATTGTGCCGGCCGGGGACCTTGAGGTGGATCGTCCCGAGGTTGTGGCCTTCGAGCTCGAGTTCGAACGACGAGCCGAATCCCTCAGGCTGGATCTTCTGCGCGAGGACTTCGGCATTCTCGCTGAAGCCGAAGCTGACCGTGCGGCACGGCGCGCCCGCGACGGCGCTGCGCAGCGCCTCGTTCTCGAGGCAGTAGTAGAGCACGCCGTCGGGCGGCAGGTTTGCGATGAACGTCTTGAAGAGCGCGACGATCTGTTCGAGGTCCTGGAAGTAGGCGAGGTGGTCTTCCTCGATGTTTGTGAGGATGGCGTAACGCGCCGAAAGCTCGACGAGCGAGCCGTCGCTCTCGTCGCCCTCGACGATGAAGTGCTCGCCGCCGCCGTAGCACACGTTGCCGCCGAGCGCTTCGACCTCGCCGCCGATGACGGCGGTGGGGTCGAGCCCGGCCTCGTCGAAGATGAACGCCGCCATGGCGGTGGTCGTCGTCTTGCCGTGCGTGCCGGAGATAACGATGCCGGTGCTGCCCTCCATAGCGCGGGCGAGCATCGTGGCGCGGCGAATCTGCGTGAGCCCGCGCTTGCGCGCGGCGAGGCGTTCGGGGTTGTCATAGCTGACGGCGGAGGTGTAAACGACAAGCGGGCGGCCGACCAGGTGCTTCGGGTGGTGGCCGATGGCGATTTCGGCGCCCATTCGCTTGAGCTTCTCCAGCGTCGAGCTTTCGCGCGCGTCCGTGCCGGATATGCGCCAACCCCGCCTGAGCAGGATCTGCGCGATGGCGCTCATGCCAATGCCGCCGATACCGATGAAGTGCGCGTGTGGCCGCGTGTGGTGTGTCATAAGGTGCTCAATCCCCCGTGGTCTCCTCAGTCGTCAATTGCAGTATGGCACGACAGGCCGCACAACGCACTATCGGCGTTTCATTGCCTGCATAGTTCGCGGCAGTTTTCGCCGCCGCCGGCCCCGCGCATCCGCCGAGCGCGTCGAGCAGCGCCGCCCACACCTCAGGGAGATCAAGCGCGTGCATTTCCGCGTAGGGGCGCTCGCGCAACAGCTCCTCGAGCGCCGGTGCCGCTGCCTTGGCGCCGATCAGCTCGAGCGCCCGGAGCTCGCCGAGAAGGCGCTCGACGGGCTGGCCCGGGTCGGGGTGCCGGATGGACTCGATGAGCACGCGTTCGATCTCTTTTCCACCGACCAGTGCGACCACCTCGGGCCGTGCATTAATCCGCTTCCTCTCGCCGAACACGACGAGGCAAAGCGGCGCGGCGCTGTCGCGGTCGCCCAGGCGCACCAGGGCGATCGCACATGCTTCACGCGTAGCCGTCGTGCGGGCGTCCATGCCGCGGCGCTGGAGCTGCTCCGCGAGCATCTTGAGCGGCGGCAGTGCGTTCTTTGCACCGATCAAGCCGAGCGCCCTCGCGGCCTCCGCCCGTACGTCCCACGGCGGGTCCCTGAGGAGCTTTATCAGCGCTTCCGTTGCGTCCCGCTCTTTGAGCCGTCCGAGCAGGGCGGCGGCGTTTGCGCGCAGGCGCGCGCTCTCGTCACCGCAGGCATCCATCAGCGGCAGGGCGACGTCGTCGGGCTCGCACGCCGAGAGCAGGGCAGCAATGTCGTCGAGTTCTGCCTCGCTCACGGGCTTCTTAAGGTTGGTGAAAAGCGCCGGCAGGTGCTCGGGTGGATCGAGGCGCGCGAGCAGGCGCAACGCAAGGGCGCGGTCGGTTTTCGAGCGCATCAGGCGGACGAGAAGTTTGACGCCACTCGCGTCGCCGAGCCGGGCGAGCGACTTGGCGGCCTCGAGGCGGATATCGGCCTCCGTGTCGTCGAGAAGCTTTTGGAGTGTCGGCACGACGGACGCGTCGCCGAGCGTGCCGAGAATGGCGGCCGTCTCCAGCCGCACCCAGCGGTCCCTGTCACCGGCGAACTTCACGAAGAGGCCCGGGATCGCGAGATCGTCCGCGCGG
>CBDUSE010000298.1:0-2212 GCA_965369835.1 uncultured bacterium | reverse complement strand
GGTCCGGCTAGTTCCTCCAGGTAACCATGAAGATGGTCTTGGTCATGGCAGGGCCCTTCCTGTCGGTGCCGGCGCCGCGTTCAAGCACGATGATGGTGGCAAACGAGACAGCCCACGAGACTCGTTGTCTCGTGGGCCGTACTTCTCCGTGCGCTTCTCCTTGGAGGCTTCTCTTTAGCGGCGACTCCTGGGCGGGCCCCCGCCCCGATCGCCCCGCCCGCGATCGGGGCCGCCACGACGACTGTCCCGACCCTCGCCACGGCCGCGATCGGGGCCGCCGCGATCCCTCGGTGGATGCCTCGGCCGCTCGGGTGCGTCGGGATTGAGCACGGCGCGCCGGCTCAGGTTGACGCGGCCCCGGTCGTCTATCTCGATGACCTTGACCATGATCTCGTCGCCGACGCGCACCTCGTCCTCGATCCGCTCGACGTAGTGGTCGGCGAGCGCGGAGATGGGCACCATTCCCTCCTGGCCGGGGAGCACCTCGACAAACGCGCCGATCTCTATGATGCGCGTGACGGTGCCGCGATAGATCTTACCGACCTCGACCTCGGCGGCCAGGTCCTCGATCCACTTGACGGCCTTGGCCGCCCGCTCAGCGTCATTCGACAGGATGCTGACCTTGCCGCTGTCCTCGATGTCAATCTGCACGTCGAGCGTGCTGGTGATCTGGCGAATGACCTTGCCGCCCGGCCCGATGACCGCGCCGATCTTTTCGGGATTGATCTGGATCTGGGTGATCCGCGGCGCATGCGGCGAGAGGTTCTCCCGCGCAGCGCCGATCACGGCATTCATCTTCTCGAGGATGGAGAGGCGTCCCTCGTGCGCGCGCCCGATCGCCTCGACAAGGACCTCTTCGCTGATCCCTCTGACCTTGATGTCCATCTGGAACGCCGTAATACCGTCGGCGGTGCCCGCGAGCTTGAAGTCCATGTCGCCGAGTGCGTCCTCGGCGCCGAGAATGTCGGTGAGCACACGGCTCTTGCCGTCCTCGAGGACCAGGCCCATCGCGATGCCCGCCACGGCGGTCTTGGTTGGGACGCCGGCGTCCATGAGCGCCAGCGATCCGCCGCACACGCTTGCCATCGAGGACGAGCCGTTCGACTCGAGGATCTCGGAGACGAGGCGAATGGTATAGGGGAAGGTCTCCTCGTCGGGCAAGATCGGCTTGAGCGCGCGCTCGGCGAGGTGGCCGTGGCCGACGTCGCGGCGGCTTGGCCCGCGGAGCGGCTTGCACTCGCCGGTGCAGAACGGCGGGAAGTTGTAGTGGAGCATGAACTTCTTGCTCTCCTCGCCCACGAGCGTATCGGCCCGCTGCTCATCGGACGCACCGCCAAGGGTCGTGAGGGCGAGCGCCTGGGTCTCGCCGCGCGTAAAGAGCGCCGAGCCGTGGGCGCGCGGCATCACGCCGACCTCGACCGTGATCGGTCGCACTTCGTTCAAGCCGCGCCCGTCTATTCGCCTTCCCTCGTCGAGCACCAGCCTGCGGAGAAGCTGCTTCTCCACCTCCCTGATGGCGAGGCTGACTTGGTTCGGCGTCAGCGCGTCCTCGGGCGGTTCCTGGCCCTCGGGCACTTGCGGGAGCAGCTCCTCGCGGACCTTCTCGTGCAGCTCGCCGAGCGCGTCGCTGCGCGCCTGCTTCTCCTTGATGGTGAGCCGCTCGAGCAGGTCGGGCGCCATGATGGCCTTGACCTTCTTGAGAAGCTCATCGGAGACGGCGATAAGCTCGGGCTCGATCTTCGCCTTGCCGGCGGCGGCCGCCAGCTCGTTGATGGCGGCCACGAGTGCGCGAACGTGCTCGTGACCGAAGTCAATCGCTTCGATCAGCTTTGCCTCGGAGATGAAGTTGCCGCCGCCTTCGACCATCGCGACTGCGTCGGCCGTGCCCGCTATCACCATTTCGAGCTCGAGGTCGTCACAGATCTCGATGTCCGGGTTGACAATCAAGCGTCCTGCGTGCAGTCCCACACGGACGCCCGCGATCGGCCCGTCAAATGGAATGTCCGAGACGGCGAGCGCCGCCGACGCGCCCACCATGGCGAGCATGTCGGGATCGTTCTTGTCGTCGGCGCTGATCACATGGATGATCAGTTGCACTTCGTTGAAGAACCCCTTCGGGAAGAGCGGCCGGATCGGCCGGTCCGTCAGGCGGCAGGTGAGTATCTCCTTTTCGGTGGGGCGGCCTTCGCGCTTGATGTAGCCGCCGGGAAAC
>CBDUSE010000297.1:0-2212 GCA_965369835.1 uncultured bacterium | reverse complement strand
ATCCCTGCGCCACGCCGTGTTGAATCTCCCCAAAGGGGCTCTATTCTTTTTGTCACCTAATACCACGTGATTGCCCGCCTTCGGCGGGCCGACGCCCGAGGCTACTCCCAGTCGCCCCAAAGGGGCTCCACGATGCAGTTGAACGTCAGTCTTTTTCAGCAGCCTCCTAGCCCGTGGAATGAAGCGCGCGAAAACGAAGCAGAGTCCCTTTGGGGTGATTCAGCACGGTATGGCGTCAAGCTCAGTCACCCCCGACGCGGCTCGGGTTTTCTCAGGATACCCGATACCACAGGCTCGTATTCCTTCGTTAAAGCTTCGGAGGACCAGCGCCCGTGGCTAGCGCCAAACGCCCCTCAGGACTCGACGAATCGGCTGGACGTTACTCTTTTTCAGCAGGCTGGTAGTGGAAGGCGCTTTAGGAAGGCGTGCGGTGGATTGGGAGGGCGTGTCGGTCAGGCGCCGCAAGGCGGCGGCGTGTGCATAGGTGAGTGTTGGCGGCACATCGTTTTCGAGGCAGGCTCAGCCCGGCGTGCCGGCTTGCTCGAAAGCCTTCACTGCCTCGATGAAGTCTCTGACACGGAACGGCTTGTTGAGGAGGGGCTGCCCCGTGTGCTCGATCCACCAGTGCGTTCGCTCGCTCACCGTGTCGCCGGTCACAAACAGCACCTTCTTCATGAGCTCGGGGCAATTCGCCTCGACGTGCGCGCAGAAGTCCCCGCCGTCCATGCCCGGCATCTTCATGTCGAGCACGATGACCTCGTACTCGCCACGCGAGAGCACCTCGATCGCCTCGGCGCCGTCCGAGGCGAGCACCACCTCGTAGCCCTCGCGCTTGAGCGCCACCTCGTACATCACGCGCAGGTCGTCCTCGTCCTCGACGACAAGAACACGCGCCTGCCCGCGCCTACGGTTGGGCTTGAGCGGTACGTACTCGGTCTCGACCGGCTTCGGCTCGCCCACCGGCAGCTCGATGGTAAACGTCGTGCCGCTGTCGAGCCGGCTCTCGACGCGCACGGTGCCGCCGAACTTCTCCACCAGCGCGTAGCATGTGCTCAGGCCGAGCCCAACGCCCTGGCCGACCTCGCGCGTCGTGAAGAACGGATCGAACACCTTGGTCAGGTGCTCCTCGGGGATCCCCACACCGGTGTCCGTCACGCTCAGGAAGACTTGCCTCTCGTGCGACCAGGTGCGCACGCGCAGCGTCCGTTTTGGTCGGTCCTCCATCGCGGCCATGGCGTTATTGATCATGCCGAGCAGGACCTGCTTCATCCGGTCCGCATCAATGCATACCTGCGGCAGCCCTTCCTCGTAGTCGGCCGCCGCCTCGATGCCCCTGTCGGCCAACCCGCGCGCGGAGAACTCGAGCACGTCGGCGGCCAGCTCGTTCAGGTCCGTCATGCGGTGGCGCGATTCCTGCTCGCGGCTGAAGCTGAGCAGGTTTTGGATGATCTTGCGGCAGCGGTTCGCCGCGCCGTGGATCTTGTGCAGCGTCGCCTTGATCTGCGCCGAGCAGTCGGCCATAAGCAGAAACTCTGAGAAGCCCATCACCGCTGTGAGCGGGTTGTTCAGCTCGTGCGCCACGCCCGCCACCAGCTTGCCGATCGCCGAGAGCTTCTCGGCCTGGATCACCTGCTGCTGCTTGAACTCGAGCTGCTCGTTGGCCCGGTTCAGCTCGGCGACCCGGCGCTCAAGCTCGTCGAAGAGCTTGGCGTTCTCGATCGCCTGGGCGATGTGCGAGACGAAGATCGTCGCCTTCTCCAGGTCTGCCGGCGTGAATGGCTCCGGGATGGCGATCCGGTTCACATTGAGGATACCGAACGCCCTGTTCCGGGTGAGGATCGGGTGGACAATCGAGGAGGAAATCACCGTGCGCCGGTCCCCGGCCGGGTTCCGGCCGTTGATCTCTTCACCCAGGATCATCGGCTCGCCGTTGGCGGCGACCCGCCCAGCGATCGGCTCGCACAGCGCCACACGCGTCGAGCGTACGATCTCATCGTCGAGCCCCGTGCTGGCGGCGATGTAGAGCCGCCCCCGCTCGTCAAACAGCATGATGGACGCCTCGTCCGCGCGCAGCACCTGGACCGTCAGCTCGATGATCCGTTCGAGCAACTTGTCGAAACGCACCGTCGAAAACACCGACTGGCTCAGCTTGTAGAGCGCCACGAGTGCCTGGAGCTCGCCGCGCTCGAGCGCGCGCTTGACCAGGATCTCG
>CBDUSE010000296.1:0-2242 GCA_965369835.1 uncultured bacterium | reverse complement strand
GTTGTCCTACCGTGCGCACATGGCGCGGAGACGCCGGGAACAGACGATACGAGCGAGGCGACCGAGGGTGAAGTCATCGGGCGGTGGGACCTGCTGCCGGTGCCGCCGACAACCGACAAGACGGCCCCGTGGGGCCTGACCAATGTGCGCGGCATCGGCATAGACGATGGCGGCATCGTCTACTTGGTGGCGAACGGGATGCTGTACTACTGGGACGGTGCCCGGTTCACGAAGGCGCTCCGCACGCCAGTGAGGATGGGCTGGTATACAGGGTTCCTCGGTGGCCCCGACCGCGGCCTGTACATGACGCTGAGAGGCGAGGAGAAGTTCCAGGGCAAGCTGTACCGTCTGTCCGACGGCGAAGCAAAGTTCGTCACGGATTTCTACTACGAGACACCCGGTTCGGGCCAAGTATACATGTCACGTTCGGGCCGGTTCATCTGTTGGGGCAACCGTTTCGTGGCGTGGTACGTGGACGGCGGTTGGCGACGCGTCGAGACGCCGATGCTGCTTGCCATGCTGCAGATCTTCGACACCGGCGATGCGGTCCACGTTTACCACAACGGCTGGATGCTGACGATCGGCGCAGATGACACGGCCGAGGTGCGCGAGCTCGACGTGCCGGTCGAGATGGAGCCGGGCACAGGGCAGGTGCGCGGCGTGCTGTGGGGCGAGCGGACAGCTCTCATCGTCAAGAACGGCACCAGCGCCGTCTACGCGTTCACGTTGCCGGAGGGAACGCCGGTCAGCACGCGGCCGTTGGCGGCGGCGCTTCAGAGCCACCGCGTGTACGACGTGTTTCGCGGTGGCGACGGTTCGGTCTGGTTCTATGCGCCCGGCAGCATCGGCACCCGCTACCCCGAGAGCTTCCTGGTGCTCAAGCCGAATAGCGAAATCCTGCCGCGTGACGAAACACGCGAACTGGAATGGGTGCACGGCCGGACGCAGAAGTCGCCGCGCCCGGTGCTTGTTGCCTCGGACGGGACGGTGTGGTTCGCGGAGGCGCGCGGCGGTATCGCGGCGTACCGCGACGGCACGCTCACGCGGTTCGGCTGGCGCCAGGGCATCAA
The DNA here is from genome assembly GCA_965369835.1 of uncultured bacterium. Lineage (GTDB taxonomy): Bacteria > Auribacterota > JABMQX01 > JAFGEW01 > JAFGEW01 > CBDUSE01. The sequence goes on along the minus strand of CBDUSE010000296.1, from coordinate 1,172 downwards.
GCGCGAATGCAACTGGCTCGCAGAAGGGCTGCGCGGCGAGATCTATGCCGGCACGAAGTACAAACCAACAGAGGCGCTGCACGTCTTCCACAGCAGCAAGTCGCCCGACGAGCTGCCGAAGTGGGCCGAGCTGTGGCACGAGCACTGGCTGACGTGCTCGGTCATCGTGCCGGAGGATGGCAGGGGGATGTGGATGTGCCTCGCCGATCGCCCTCGCAAGATCTCGTGCTGGGATGGTCACGACTGGACCGACATGTCGGTTCCGTTCGATACGGCCAACACCGTGCGGTGGCTGCTGCCCGACGATCAGGGCCGTGTCGTTGTTCACACCTCTCGAAGCCGGCCCGATACCTACCTGGTTGGAACGGACACGTCAACAGGATACGCCAGTCCTCAGAACGCGATTGCGGCTGCAGTCGAAAAGGGTGCGCGCCGCTTCTTCTCGAATCCCCGCGCGCCTTCCTGTCTCGTCACCGACGAGGGCGAGATTTGGCTTGCGTACGCGGAGCACAGCTCCCTGGAGCTCTTCGACGGCAGGCGCTGGGGCTCCTTCGGGTTCCAGTCTGAACGCATCACGCGCCTGGACCCCGACAGGAAGTACGATGTTGTGGTATGCATGGAATCGGGCAAGCGCTTCGGTTACGACCGAGGGCAGTTCGTGCAGCTTCCTGACGGGACGCCATCACCGCGGCCGAGAGGCGACGAGCCAATCTTGTTCCCGTCGGCAGCAGGCGGGCAGTGGATCAAGCCTCCGCGCCTCGAGCCGGTCATGAGATCGTTCGGCGGCATGGAGTTCGCGTGTGACTTCACCGAGACGCCGTTTCCGCGCGACTTCAAGCCGTCCCTAGTCCTCGAGGATGCTGCGGGGAATCTGTGGATCGCGATGTGGCGCAGCGGGAATGAGCCACGCCTGTTCATGAAGGGGATGTCTCGATTCAGGCTCAGGGCCGACGATCTTCCGAAGCGGGCGTCGCAATCAGTCAGCCTCGACGTGAATGTGCTGCTCGACGGCGAGCCGCAAAACGGTTGGCGGCTGTTCTACCGGTTGAACGGTGGTGACTGGCAGGGCGGGGAGCTCGGACCTGCGCTGAAGATCGAGTTCCCCGAAGACGGGACGTACGAGGTCGAGGTGATCGGCCTCGGGCCGCTCGGCGGCACGACGCCCGAAAGCC
>CBDUSE010000295.1:0-2297 GCA_965369835.1 uncultured bacterium | reverse complement strand
TCTCTCAGCCTCCCGACTGTTTTGAGCACCCGGCCACGGGATCTCTCACACAGATCGTGCGACCTCCAGTGGGAGGTCACGAACAGCCCGCGCCAGGGAAGCCACGTGTCCGCTTTTCCCTCATGATGCCACAGATGACCAGATTTGTTGAGCGAAATCCCCTCGCCTCGCCGTCGGTGACTCCGGCGCTCGCTTCTGCGCGGGCCGGGTCGGTTCGACAAAGCTCACCGCAGGCGGTTCGACAAAGCTCACCGCAGGCGGTTCGACAGGATTCACCGTAGGCCGGGCGTCGCCCGCTGCGGCAGCCGATTTGTACCGAGCGCCAGCTGCAGCGCGATCAACAGTAGCATAACAAGTTACCTCGTACGAGTTCTCATGGTTCAGTCAACCCGGCCCCCTGCGTCAGACGTTCCCCTCTGCCGTGGAACGGGTCCGATTGCGTTCGGCAGCAGCGGGTGGACCGCACTCGGCCTCCGAACGGGCCGTGTGGCTGATCGCCTCTCTCCCTGTGCCGGGACGCAGCGATCCTGCAGGCTGAGCCTTTCTGAAGAATTGGCGGGAACTATCCTCAGTCAGTAATGGTTCTCATTCTCAGAATGAACGGTCAGGTGACAGACGAGCGGCCGCTGCGGATGACGCGACAGAGGCGGGTGATTCTCGAAGAGCTGAAGAGCCTCCGGACACACCCGACCGCACAGGAGTTGTTCGACCGGGTCAGACGGCGCCTGCCCCGGATCAGCCTGGGGACGGTTTACAGGAATCTCGAAATCCTGTCGGCTCGTGGCATGATACATACGCTGGAGATCGGATCTCCCCAGCGTCGCTACGATGGCAACGCCGACGATCACTACCATCTGTGCTGTATCCGCTGCGGACGGGTTGACGACGCGCCGATGGCGCGGCTGGCCGACCTGGAGAAAGCCCTCGGCCAGGCGAGTGGCTATGACGTGGCCGGCCACCGGCTCGAGTTCAGAGGGATCTGCCCGGAGTGCCGGGCTCGCGAGCAGGAACCACCCAGCTTTCCGAACAGCGAGGAGGGACGATGATGGACCTGAAGGGATCGAAGACGGAAAAGAACATTCTGGCCGCGTTTGCCGGCGAGTCGCAGGCGCGAAATCGCTACACCTATTTCAGCAGCGCGGCCAGAAAAGAAGGGCTCGTGCAGATCGCCGCTATCTTTGAGGAGACGGCGAACCAGGAACGGGAGCACGCGAAGCGGCTCTTCAAGCTGCTCAAGGGTGGCGAGGTCGAGGTGCAGGCGGCGTTCCCGGCCGGCGTGATCGGCACAACGGCGGAGAACCTCAAGGCGAGTGCGGCCGGCGAAAACTACGAGTGGACGGACATGTACCCGTCGTTTGCCACGGTCGCGCGGCAGGAAGGCTTCGAGGAGATCGCCAAGATCTTCGAGGCCATCGCCGTGGCCGAGAAGCAGCACGAGAAACGCTACCTGGGCCTGCTGGCCAACATCGAGGCGGGCACGGTCTTCAAGAAAGCGAAGAAGGTCGTCTGGCGCTGCCGCAACTGCGGCTACCTCCACGAAGGCGAGGAATCGCCTGAAACGTGCCCGGCGTGCGCCCACCCGCGCGCGCACTTCGAGCTGCTGGCCGAGAACTGGTAATCGCTTCCAGGTGCCGCGTCGGGCAAGGTCTTGTAACAGTTGACGAAGGAGAGCAGAGAGATGCTGAGCAAGAAGATGAGTGATGCCTTGGACAAGCAGGTCAACGCAGAGCTCTAATCGGGCTACATGTACCTGGCGATGTCGAGCCACTTCGACTCGGCCAACCTGCCCGGCTTCGCCGCCTGGATGAAGGCCCAGGCGGGCGAGGAGCTCGGCCACGCGATGAAGTTCTTCGGCTACATCGTCGAGCGGGGGGCGAGCGTCACGCTGGCGGCTGTGGCCAAACCGCCGGCCAAGTTGCAGTCGCCGCTCGCGGTGTTCGAGGCCGCGTACGGGCACGAGTGCAAGGTCACCGGCATGATCAACAAGCTCGCCGACATGGCCGCTGCCGAGAACGACCACGCCACGAGCGTGTTCCTCCAGTGGTTCATCACCGAGCAGGTCGAGGAGGAAGCCTCGGCGGACGCCGTGGTGCAGAAGCTCAAGCTCGTCAAGAACGCGCCGAACGGGCTGTTCATGCTCGACCGCGAACTCGGGCAGCGCGGCGCCGGCAGCGCCGACTAAGGAGTGATCTGTGACGCATGCACCATGTTGTAGGGGGGGGGGCCCCGGGCCCCCCCCCCCCCCGGCGCGGCCGGGGTGGAGAGAACAAGCGCGACCAGGTAAGCGGCGCGGGCGG
>CBDUSE010000294.1:0-2336 GCA_965369835.1 uncultured bacterium | reverse complement strand
TCCTCGGCCCACATGTAACCGAGGCCGTTGAGCGCCGTAGCGGAGTCCGGGTCCAGGTCGAGGGCCCGCTTGAACTCGCGTGCGGCATCCTCGTTCCGGCCGATCTGGTTGAGGGCGGAGGCGAGCCCCAGTCTCGCGCCAAGGTCATCCGGGGAGGCCTGAACCGCTCTTTCGAGCGCCCCGATCGCCGCATCGAATTGCTCCTGCGCGCCCTGCTCCTGTCCAGCCAGCTTCAACGCCCGGCCGAGCTTGATCCGCCACCACACGTTATCGGGCGACTGCTCGACCGCGCACTCGAGCGCGCTCACCGCCTCCTCGGCGCGGCCGAGCCGCAGGCGGCAGAGGCCAAGATAGAAATGCGCTTCGGCCAGCTCTGCTTTGCGCCTCGAGGCGATCTTGAGCTTGCGGGCGGCGTCGGGGATCCGGTGCTCGAAGTAATCCGCCATGCCGCTGAGGAAGTAGAAGCGCCTCACGAGTGGACGATACCCCGTGGCGCCAAGGCCCTTCGCGGCGATATCGCGCACCCGCCCATATTCCTCACGCTCGAGATAGTAGGCGCCGATTCGGATGCACGGCGCCGGATTGGGGTCCTCGCCGCTAAGGAGCGTATCGAGGATCTGATCGAGGAGCCTGCTCGCCTCGTCCCGCTTGCCCGCCTGCTCGTAGTACCGGAGCAGGGCGAACCGCGCATCGAACGAGTCCGGATGGGCGTCCACCGCGCGCCGAGCCCAGTCGCCGAAGGTCTCGACCTGGCCCTGCCGCTCGCAGCCCTCGGCAATCGCCAGGAGGCTCGACTCGTCGGTGGGATTGAGCTCGATCAGACGCTCGTGCAGCGGACGCGCTTTGTCCGTCTCGCCGCGAGCCTCGTAGAGCACCACAAGCGCCACCAGCACCTCGAGCGACTGCGGCTCGCACTCGAGCGCATACTCGAACACGGCGATCGCCTCGTCGCTGTCGCCGCACTCGCCGTAGAGGCGCACGATCTTGGCGAAGTAGTCGCGCTCGCCGTGCAGGTAGGCGCACGACTTCTTGAACGCGGCGCGCGTGTGTTCCGTCTCGCCCTTGCGGAGCAGCCCAGCGACGCGGTCATGCCAGAAGCCCGCGTTGAACGGGAAGCGCTCGACGAGCAGCTTCGTGAGCTCAAACGCGCGCTCCTCGTCGTGCTTTTCGAGATAAAGGTCGCGCACGCCGACAAGCAGCGAGCGGTGGCCGCCCGTCGCCTCGAGCGATTTGCGGTACGTCTCGTACGCTTCCTCGTCCTGACCGGCGTCGAGTTGCAGCTCGAACAGCCTGAGCCACGGACGGTAGAGCACGGGGTGCTCGGCGATCGCGCGCTCGTACACCTCGATCGCTTCCTTGGTGCGTCCGTGTTTCTCGTGCAGCTCACCGATCTTGAGATAATACTTGATGTTGTCCGGCTTGATATGCTCGACGGCCTGCTCGCACAGCTCGATCAGCTCCTGGTCACGGTCCAGCCAGCCGTAGATGCGCCCCAGGTCATCATACGCCATCCGCATCTTCGGATCGTACTTGAGCGCGGTCTTGAAGTTCTCGATGCACGGTTCACGTCGCCGCTCGCGGCGATCGAGGTGGGCAAGCTTGAAGTACAGGTAGGCGGTCTCGGGCCGCTCGGCGAGCAGCTCGTGGTAGATCTCCCGGGCCGCGTCCACGTCCCGCTTCTCGATTCGGGTCGCGCGGTAGAAGCGCTTGTGGAAGGCCGCCTCCTCGGCGGCGCCTTCGTCAACGCGCACCTCGAACTCATCGAGGCTCGGGCGACGCCAGTCAGGCTCCGCCCACCCCTGGAGATAAAACGAGACCGTGACTAAGAGCCCGGCCCCGATTGCGGCAACACAGCGCCATCCCGAGACGGCGCCCCATGGAGACATGCTACTTCTTCTTGTGACGGTTCTGACGCATGCGCTTCCTGCGCTTGTGCTTGTTGATCTTGGTCTTACGCTTCTTTCGGCCACAGGGCATACGGCTCCCCTCTCACTTGATCCTGTATCTGCACTATATTAATACTACGGCTGTTTGGACGCCGAATCAAGCAGATTGTTCCCCCACCGAGCGGCCGCTTGACTCAGCCCTCGGTCGGCATAGCTTCAAGGTCCACCCCGACGCCGCGGCTTCGCCCCTTCCGCGGGGCCGGGAAGCGCCTCACCCTCCTTGACGCTGCGCAGATCCCGGACTATTTTCGGCACAAGGAGGATTTGACTCCGTGGCTCAGATTGACGGTGACCGGCGAGAGGAAACGCTGAGGAACTTCCGCGTCCTCCTCGCCTACGAGGGGCGCAACTACAGCGGATGGCAGATCCAGCCCAACGTCCAGACCGTTC
>CBDUSE010000293.1:0-2399 GCA_965369835.1 uncultured bacterium | reverse complement strand
CTTCGCCGCAATCACGATGGAGGAAGCCGCAGGCTCCACGTGCGCGCTCGCCGTCATCGGGCCCGAGTGCACGCTCTGCGGCGCCTGCGTGCCGGCGTGCAAGTTCGACGCGATCGAGCTGATCGTCGAGCAACGCAAGCCGGTTGACAAGGCGAAGTACCGCAATGTCTGGGTCGTCGCCGAGCAGAAGAAGAGCATCGTCCAGAGCGTCACCTACGAGCTGCTCGGCGCCGGCCGCGAGCTCGCCGACAAGCGCGGCTCGGAGCTGCACGTCGTGCTTCTCGGCTCCGGCATGGACGGCGCGGCCGATGATCTCATCGCTCGCGGCGCCGACATCGTGCATTCCCTCGACCACCCCGCCTTTGAGCATTACCAGGACGAGCCGTACTCGCGCGTCCTCTGCCGCCTGATCAACAGGCACAAGCCGGAGATCGTGCTCTGCGGCGCCACCGCCATCGGCCGATCCCTCATCCCGCGCGTCGCCGTGCAGATCAACACCGGCCTCACCGCCGACTGCACCGGGCTCGAGATTGATGCCGATGGCGGGCTGATGCAGATCCGCCCCGCGTTCGGCGGCAACATCATGGCCACCATCCTCACGCCAAACCACCGCCCGCAGATGGCGACCGTGCGCCACAAGGTGATGAAAGAAGCAAAACCCGACCCGACGCGCAAGGGCAAGATCATCAACGTCGAGCCGATGAAGGAGGACGCCTACATCCGCGCCAAGGTCGTTGACCTCGTCGAGGAGATCGAGGCCACCGTGAACCTCGCCGAGGCGGACATCATCGTCAGCGGCGGCCGCGGCCTCGGCACGCCGGAGGGGTTCAAGCTGATCGAGGAGTTCGCGCTCGCGCTCGGCGGCGCCGTCGGCTCGTCGAGGGCAGCCGTGGACGCGGGCTGGATCCCGTACTCGCACCAGGTCGGCCAGACCGGCAAGACCGTCTGCCCGAAGCTCTACGTCGCCTGCGGCATCTCGGGCCAGATCCAGCACCTGGTCGGCATGCAGTCGAGCGACACGATCCTCGCAATCAACAAGGACCGCGACGCGCCGATCTTCACCGTCGCCGATTACGGTATCGTGGGAGACCTCTACCAGGTCATCCCCGCCATCACCGACCGCCTCAAGCAGACGTAGCGCCCGGTCGCATCCATTCGCGTCTACATCAGCGTTGTCATGCGAGGTTGCCCGGCCTATTGATGTTTGCAGAAGCAATGCGACGGCTTATCACAGGAGAAAAGACCTGCATTATTTGTGCAAAGATCAATAAAACACTGCCGCGAGACAGCGCGACCCTTTCCCAGCCGCGAAGCGGCGTTTGGCAGTAGCCTCGGGCGCAAGCCCGTGGAGAGGTTCGAGCGCCGCAGGTGCGACAGAAAAACGGGTCGAACGCTTTCCCCTACTCGGCCTCGTAGGCAACGAGCGAGTAGACCTCGTAGCCCTCGAGCTTGGCGCGCGGGTCGAGGAAGGCGAGCTCGATGACGCACACGATCTCGACCACCTCGGCGCCCAGCGCCTCGACCAGCTCGGTCGAGGCCCGGGCTGTGCCGCCGGTAGCGATCAGGTCGTCCATAATCACCACGCGGTCGCCGGCGTTCAGGGCGTCGCGGTGCATTTCGATCGAGTCGTGGCCGTACTCGAGCGCGTACGAGGCGCTCACGGTCACGGCGGGGAGCTTGCCCTGCTTGCGAATCGGCACGAACGGGACGCCGAGCTCGTAGGCGAGCGTCGCGCCGAAGATGAAGCCGCGACTCTCGATGGCGCAGATCGCCGTGACCTGCTCGGATTCGTAGCGGTCGGCGAAGTGCTCGATGATGCGGCTGCAAAGCTCCGCATCGCCGAGCACGGGCGTGATGTCCTTGAAAATGATGCCCGGCTTCGGGAAATCGGGGACGTCGCGGATCGTCGCCAGCAGGTCATCGCGCAGCTCGCCCATCGCACACCTCCTTGTGGGTCGCTTCAGGTTTGACAAGCACACACCGTAGCCGAGGCGCGTCGCGTAAGCAAGCGGTTTGAACGAAACGGCAGAGTACCAAAGACTGTGTGCTTCCGATTCAGGCACGCCGCGTTCCGCTCATCCCGCTGCGAAGCGGCGACTGCCGGTAGCCTCCCCCAAGGCGGGCGAAAGCCTGTGGGATCAGCGGGGAGCAGAATCCCGGAGCCGCCCGCAGCGGCGACTGGTAGCAGCCTCGGGCGTAAGGGCCTGTTGAAAAGCCTGGCCTTTCTTTCCGTGTCTTTGCCCCGAAGGGGGGCTGTATAGCCTAGCAGGCTGCTGAAAAAAGCTAGAGCTCCGAGAGCGAGATAACTCTGCTTGCCTCGAAAGATTCTCCTTTGCCAGCCTATCCGTGAGCCGCCCAGCGGCGACTGGGAGTAGCCACGGGCGAAAGCCCGTGGTCTC
>CBDUSE010000292.1:0-2451 GCA_965369835.1 uncultured bacterium | reverse complement strand
CCGCAACGCGGCTCGTCGGGGAACACCGCACGTGCATCCGCTGTGAGAAATGCGGAATAGCACGACGGCACCGATACAAATCCACGGGCTGGCAGAATCGCGGGCGATGTCATGAGCTCCGCAGTTCGGGCAGTGCAGAATGTTCAACGTTTCCGGCGTGACACGTTCACAGCGATAAGACGACATTGCAGTCTCCACAACGTTGACGTAGTGACTCGCTCTTCGTGACTCATTTGAGAGCACGATGTAGGCGACTCAAGCGGAACGCCGTCGCAGGGACTGTCCTCGTGTCGGCACCTCGAAGCTGGTTGCCAAAGCCTTGCGCTACGCTCTCCGCCTACTCCGGTGCGACGAGGAATACGTGGTCGTGCTCGCGGGCGTGCTCGGGGACCTGGACCCCGATGCTGGCGCCCGTCTTGGCGACCTCGACCTGCTCGTGCTCGATCTCTATGGACTCGACCTTCATGGTAAAGTCCGATGTGTGGCCCTTGATGTGGATCGTGTCGCCGACCTTCAGCTCGTCCGCCGTGATCTCGATCGCTGCGACACCGAGGTGGCCGAAGTAGTGTGTGACCCGGCCGATCTCTCTCTCGCCCATCGTTCCTCCCTCCGGATGTTGACGTGCGCCTCTACGATATTCTTGCGCCGTCACGCCGTTGCAGGCAAGCAGAAATTGGGGGCATTGGGGCCGTTGAAAAGGCCTGTCTTTGCTTCCGTGTCTTTGCGCCGAAGGGGCTGTATGAACTAGCCCGGCGTGAGCGTAGCGCTACGCGATGCCGCGCTCTGAATTGATCCCCTTGAAATAGCCCACGAGCAGCATCCGGAAATACGCGCCCGGCGGCGTGCTGGGCCGGCGCATCGTCTCGGCCTAGTAGCGCCGGGTGTCTCTTCCCCCTCGTCAGGCTTTACGATATACCCCGGTGTACCCAACACTCTGTTTGAAATAGACGGATACCAAGCTCTTACAACCGGCTACTGGCTTATGCAGCCCTTTCCTGGCAAGAAGATCGGGGGCAGAACCTATCTTTTTCAGCAGTCTGCTAGAACAGGCCGACGACGCGCCCGTGCTTGTCAATGTCCACTTTCGTGCCGCCGGGCACCGACGGCAGGCCGGGCATCGTCGGGATCGCGCCGCACAGTACCGAGAGGAACCCCGCGCCGATCGAGGCCCGCACCTCGCGCACCGGCATGCGGAACCCGTGCGGCCGGCCCTTGAGCTTCGGATCGTGACTGAGGCTCAGGTGGGTCTTCGCCATGCAGACCGGGAGCTTGTCGAGCTCGTTCTCGTTGAGCACCCTGATCTGGCGCTCGGCGAGCGGTTCGTAGTACACCTCCCCGGCGCCGTAGAGCTTCTGCGCGATAAACTCGATCTTCTCCTTGATCGAGATGTTGGTCGAGTAGAAGAACTCGAACGAGTTCTTCTTCGAGGCTGCCTTGACCACCGCCTTAGCGAGCGCTTCCCCGCCGGCGCCACCCTTGGCGTGGACCTCGCTTACCACCGCCGCCTCGGCGCCCGCCTCGAGCGCGATCTTGCGCACGAGCTCGATCTCCGCCTTCGTGTCGGTCGGGAAGCGATTCATCGCTACCACTACCGGCAGGCCGAAGTAGCCGATGTTCTCGATGTGCTTGAGCATGTTCGCGCTCCCCTTGCGCAGCGCGGGGATGTTCTCCTCCAAAAGACCCTTGTCGAGCGGCCTGCCCGCCACGACCTTGAAGAGCCCGCTGTGCGACTTGAGTGCGCGCACTGTTACCACGAGCACCACCGCGTCCGGCTTCAGTCCGCTCATGCGGCACTTGATGTCGCAGAACTTCTCGAACCCCATGTCGGCGCCAAAGCCGCTCTCGGTCACCACGGAGTCCGCGAACCGTAGCGCCATCATATCCGCCAGGATCGAGCTGTTGCCGTGGGCGATGTTGGCGAACGGCCCCGCGTGCACGATGCACGCCGTCCCCTCGAGCGTCTGCATCAGGTTCGGCTTGATCGCGTCCTTGAGCAGCACCGCCATCGCGCCGGCGCACTGGAGGTCCTCGGCGGTGACCGGCTTGCCGTCCATGTTCATGCCGACCACGATCCGGCCGAGGCGCCGGCGCAGATCCTGAAGGTCGCTCGCCAGCGCGAGCACGGCCATCACCTCGCTCGCCGCCGTGATGTCGAAACCGGTCTCGCGCGGGATCCCGTCGGCGCGCCTGTTGCCGAGGCCGGTGACGACCTTGCGCAGCGACCGGTCGTTCACGTCCACCACGCGCTTCCACGAGACTGTGAACTCGTCAATATCGAGCTTGTTGCCCTTCTGGATGTGGTTGTCAATAAACGCCGCCAGCAGGTTGTTCGCCGCGCTCACTGCGTGGAAGTCCCCCGTGAGGTGCAGGTTGAACTCCTCCATCGGGATCACCTGCGAATGCCCGCCGCCGGCCGCGCCCCCCTTGATGCCGAAGACGGGCCCGAGCGAT
>CBDUSE010000291.1:0-2470 GCA_965369835.1 uncultured bacterium | reverse complement strand
CGCCGCAACGCGGCTCGTCGGGGAACACCGCACATGCATCCGCTGTGAGAAATGCGGGCTAAAAGGGGGGACGGAAAGGGCGAGGCGGTCCCGGGCTCGCCTTACTTCTTCTCGACGGGAAGGGCGTTTTCCTCGAAGCTCTTGAGGAAGAAGCCGCGCCAATACACCTCGACACGATAGCCGTGGAAAAGCTCGCCGATCTGCAGGTCCGGCAGCCTTTTGCTCACGGCGGGTTGGTCCGGATCAGCGATCTGGTCCTCCCACTCGTATTTGGAGAACTGCGTCCTGAACGTCGCGGGCCGCTCGTCCACGCGCTCGCGCGCAGTGAGCACGCCGCTCCGGCCTTCGACGATCCGGCTCTTGCCGTGCATGTCGGACACCTGCTTGTAGAACTGGTACTTGATCTGCAAGCCCGAGACCGGCACCTTCGACGCGAGCATGATCTGCAGCCAGACCGTCTCGCTTCGGCTCACGATCTCAACCTTGGTTTTCTGCTTGCCAAAGGTTTTTGTCCTATGCTGCTCGAAGCCGGCCGCGCGCCTGACCTGCACCTCGCCCTCGAACACCTCCTTGACCGTGCGCGCGAAGTCCGCCGCGCGCGCCTCGATCATGTCGCCCTTGCGCACGAGGCCGTCCACGCTCTTGCCGTCGGCCAGCGTGAACCGCACCAGCAGGTGTACCTCCTGGACCTCGAGCAGCTCAGCGCGCTCGCCCTCGCGCATGGTGGCGATCTCGCGGCGCACCTCGCTCAGGATCGGGGCGTCGCGCAGCGCCTCGACGTATGTGGGCGGTTTCTCGAAGTGGGCCGCCCGCGACCAGCCCTCGATCGGTTGGCCTTCGGCGGGCGTGTAGCGCACCTCGTACCAGCGCCCCTTGACCGAAAGCAGTTCGGCTTCGGCGCCCTTCGGTATCGTGCCGAGCACCTTGCGCCCCTTGCTGTAGATAGGAGCATCGCGGCTCGCCACAATGCTCGCGCTGAAACTCGGCGCCGCCGCGAGCAAGACGGCGGCACAGACGAGGAGTGAGGTAATAGTCCGAACGAACATACACACGCCCATACGTCCGGCGACGGTGCGTCGCGCCTGCTGTAAAGACCTCGGTCTCCCGCCGGTCATGCGGTGCCGTCCTTGGGGAGGGGGTGCCTATTCCGATTGTTCCTGCTCCAGCCCCTGCGGGCTCGAGCACTGGTAATATCGCACCGTTGCGTGCCGCTGTCAACCGCTGGTACGCCTGAGGGGTTCGATCAGGCGGAAAGCCCCCCCATGGCGCCGTTGGGAGGTGCGCGTGGACTCCCTTTCCTGCTATACTCGGGGTCGGAGCGGCCAGGAGGGCCTTATGAACCGCATCTGGGCGATTGGCAAGAATACGTTTACGGAAGTGATCCGAATGCCGGCCTACTCGATCGTACTGGGCGCGGCGCTCGGCCTGATTGCCCTCTCCCCGTCATTCACCATGTTCAGCCTGAGCGAGAACACCAAGCTCGTCAAGGAGATGAGCCTGGCGACCGTGCAGCTCGCGGGCCTGCTCATTGCGGCGCTTTCGGCGTCGGCCTCTGTCTCGCGCGAGATCGAGAGCCGCACCGCCACCACGGTGCTGAGCAAGCCGGTCGGCCGAATCGAGTTCGTGCTCGGCAAGTACGTCGGCCTCGTGCTCGCGCTTGCCGTGGCGTTTTTCCTGCTGACCGTAACGCTGCTGCTCGCGGGGCGCCACGGCACGCTCGACACCGTGCGCGACAAGTACGACTGGCCGATCGTTGTGCTCGGCGCCATCGCGCTCGGGCTGGCGCTCACGGTGGCGTTCATGGGCAACTACTTCTTCGGGTGGCACTTCGGCGCGACCGCGGTCTGGGCGGCGGTGCCGCTGTTTGCGCTCGCGATCTTCGCGATCTGTTTCGTCGGCCCGGACTGGTCGGCTCACGCCTTCGGCAGCCGGATGGACCCGCAGCTCGTTCTCGGCTCGATCCTCGTGCTCTATGCCATCATGGTGATCACAGCCCTGGCGCTCGCGGTCTCGACGAGGCTCAAGGTGGTCGGCACGCTGGTGGTGTGCGCCGCCGTGCTGCTCGTGGGGCTGCTCTCGGACTACATGTTCGCCGCCGCCGCTGCGAAAAACATCGCCGCGCGGATCGCCTATGTGCTCGTGCCGAACTTCCAGCACTTCTGGGTGGGCGACGCGGTGATCGGCGCCACACCGATCCCCGTGCGCTACGTGCTCACTGCGCTCGCGTACGCGGCGCTCTACTCGCTCGGCGCGCTCGCGCTGGCGCTCTTCCTCTTCCAGGACCGCGAGCTCGCATAAGAGACGCGCAGGGTTGCTCCGTGCGAGCCCCACGCGCCCATGCCAATAACCGGGGGGCTCATGCCGCCTCGTCGGTTTCCCGCTCCTCGTCCCTCTCGGGCGGTATGCCGAGCGCTTCCCGCAGGCGATTGCGAAGCGGCTTGCCAAAGCCCCGCTCCGGGTCGAGCGCCCG
>CBDUSE010000290.1:0-2522 GCA_965369835.1 uncultured bacterium | reverse complement strand
CTTGAGGCCCCAGCCCACGGGCGCGCAACCGATACGGGCGCCGGCGCCTCCACCACCGCCGCGGCCGGCCGCGCCCCGCGTGCCGACGGCGCCTTCGGTGCAAAGACCGCCTGTCGCGCCGCGAGCTTTCGAAAGACCGCCGAAGCCGGTCGCACCGAAGGTCGAGCCACCAAAGATGGCGCCGCCGAAAGGAGGCCCACCCAAGCGGCGACCCCGTGCGGCCCCGAAGCCCTCCAAGATCATCGCGGAGCCGAAGCCGCCGAAGAAGGTGGCAGCACCCGTGGGGCCGGCGCTGGGCGCAAGCCCGGCCGAGCTCAGGGCCGCGCTACGGCAACGGCTCGCGGCCGGGCCGAGCGCGATGCGTGAGGCGATCCTGTTGGGCGAGGTCCTTGGCCAACCGATTGGGATGCGGCGGCACCGAGTGCGTCGCCCCGGCGGCCCATCGCGCTTGATCTGACCCTCGCACCGTGCTATACGGTGCGCGCGCACGTCGTGGTATTCAAGGCGCTCCGCGCCTCGGCCGGAGTGGTGAAAGCGGTAGACGCAGGGGACTCAAAATCCCCCGGGGGCAACCCCATGCCGGTTCGAGTCCGGCCTCCGGCACTTCCTCTCCTCACGCCAAGGCGCAAAGACGCGAAGGGGCTCGCCTCCGCTGTCGCTCCGGCGAGGCACGACGAGCGTGAGTCGGTGCACAGGCGATACCGCAGCAACTCGCCGACGGGGTCTATGCCGCTCTGTTTGCCTGCGGCTCTGCCGCAGGCATTCTCTTGGCGACTTTGCGCCTTGGCGTGAGGCTTTCATGGCACTACACTGCGTCGTGGCCGGGGTGGCGAAACGGCAGACGCTGGGGACTTAAAATCCCCTGGGCTTCGGCCCATGTGGGTTCGACTCCCACCCCCGGCACGCTCGCCCCGATGCTCCCGGGCCCTCTTTTACCGACGCCCTATCGTTCCGCCTCCTTACTGCGAAGGGCCTTGATGCGGTCCCAAAGGCGATTCAAGCTCATCCCTGCATACATGACCAGCAACGGCATGAACGGTATCCGAAACCGAGAGTGCGCTTCAGGGCCGGCCGAGATAATTACGAAATACAGAATGACACCCCAAACGAATAGGTGACACGCAAGGCGCTCTCTTTCCGACCGCACGATCCGCCAGAGCGCATAGAGCGCGCAACCGTAGAGCACGGCCAGGTACGCCATCTCGTAGACGAAAGCGGCAAAGAGCGCGGGCTTGCCGATGACCCACTTGCTTGCGTACTCACGCGGCGCGAGCCTGAATGCGTCCCCAAACGGGCTCGCCTTGAGCTCCGTCCCGGTCAGATAGCGTACGAGCAACACCTGCGCCGGCGCGAGCAGGAGGTCCGCCGTCTCCCGCGCCTGCATCTTCACGAACAGGATCGGATAGCGCCGAATCAGCGCCATGCCTTCTCGCGCGTAGAGGTCGCACTGCTCGGCCGTGGTCCAGCCTTCCACGTCGGGCAGCCAGTCCTCAATCTTCTCACGAGCCTCGTCAATGCTGATGCCGTCTCGCAACGCGACAATGCCCGCGCCCCGATACCACAGCAAGTTGTGCCCCCGCATGTGGCTGAACTCGGCGCTGCCGCTGACACAGTAGTTCCGAAGCTGCCAACCACCTACAAGGACAAGCGAAGGCACCGCGATCAGGAGAAACACTGCCGCGATCCTCTTCCACCTCCACCGCGCGACCTTCCCCCACACGAGAAATCCCACGAGGACCGGGAACACGAGGTAATAGCCTATCGGCCGCACCAGGGTCGCCAGCGCCAGTGCAATCCCAAGCACGAGCGCTGACCCTGTTCTTGCACTCTCGCCGGATATCAAACGTATTCCTGCCGCGACGGCGACCGTGATGAGAAAAGCGAAGAGCGTATCCGTGAGCAGTTTTTGTGAGGAATGAAAGGAAGCCACATCGAGGGCCAACAGCAGCAGCGCTATGAGAGCGGTCCTCGAGCCCCACAGCATCTTCGCTATTGCATAGGTGACTCCGAGCGTCCCGATGCTGATGACGATCTGAATCGCGATGACGGGCCAATGCCGCTCGCCGAATACCAGGTAACTCGCGGCAATGAAAGCCGGATAACCGGGCGTGCGTTTCGTTTCCGGCACCTCACTCGCTTCCGGCCTCACCGCAAAGCGGCCTATTTCCACAAGCGCGCGCGCGGGATTATCATAGCTTGCAGAATCGCCGCCGAGGACGCGTGAAGGGTCAACCGAATAGATCGCGAGGAAAACGCCCAGCCTCAACACGAGCGAGAGCCCCAGAATCACGACGAGCAGACGAACGTGCTTGCGATTGGGTAGCTTCATCTTTGGAGTGCTCATGTTCACCCTTCAGGCAACACTCTGAAATCCTGCGGCGGCTCGTTCGTTGAGCAGCCCCGGCTTCGTAAGCGCCGTCCGAGAATAGCGCATTCCTCGAACTCGCTTGCCCTTGTCTCTTCATTCTGCCAGGCTCACAGCAAACCTACGGCTGGAAGAAGATGTAGTAGCCGATGAAGAG
>CBDUSE010000289.1:0-2536 GCA_965369835.1 uncultured bacterium | reverse complement strand
GTGGGCCGGCGCGCTCTGCCTCGGCATGACGGCCTGGATCAAGGCGGAAGGCTTCCCGCTCGCGGTCGTGGTGTTCGTCCTCGCCCTCGGCATCCGCGTAATTTCGCGGCGCCGCTGGTCGCGTGAGCTCACCGTGGCCGTGCCGATCGCGCTGGTGCTCGTGTTGTTTGCGGGGCTTGCGTGGCAGGTCGTGGCGCGCAAGCTCGATCTCGGCGAGGTGCACGGGCAGGGCGTCTACTCGTTCGAGAACTTCCGCGAGCAACTGACCGGTGAGCGCATCGGCACAATCGCCGGCCAGTTCTGGCGCGAAGTCCGGCTGTTCAACTTCTGGGGGATCATCTGGTTTGTCTGGCCCGTGGCGGCGCTATTGGCCGTGCGGCGCCTTGTGCGGCCTGTTGAGGTGCTGCTTGTGCTCACGATCCTCGCCGACTTGGCGCTGATCCTCGTGGTGTTCATCAC
Organism: uncultured bacterium; assembly: GCA_965369835.1. Classification (GTDB taxonomy): domain Bacteria; phylum Auribacterota; class JABMQX01; order JAFGEW01; family JAFGEW01; genus CBDUSE01. The sequence continues at coordinate 2,077 of CBDUSE010000289.1, read as the reverse complement.
CACAGGACTGCCTCTCTCGTGGCACCTGAGCGCCGCGCTCGAGCGGCTCATGATCAACGTGCTGCCGCTGCTCTTTGCGCTCACGACGGTGCAGGCGTACGGCCTTTTCAAAGGGAAAGAGGCTATCAGCCCTGTGTCGGCCGCTCCGCGGGCTGGATGAGGCGCGCGTGCAGCGTGTGGGGGGTGGCGTCGAGCACCTCGACCGACACGGTCTCCCCGACGAGCTCGGGGCACGGCTCGAACACGGCGATCCGGTTGTGGCGCGTCCGGCCGGCGTAACGCTCGGCCCTCTTGCGGCTCGGCCCCTCGATGAGCACCTCCATCCGCCGCCCTATGAGCGCCCGGTTCTTCGCCAGGCTGATCTCGTTCTCGAGAGCAAGCAGGCGCTGGAGCCGCGCCTTCTTCACCTCGAGCGGCACGTCGTCGTCGAGCTTGGCCGCGGCGGTCCCGGGGCGCGGCGAGTACTTGAAGATGAACGCGCTGTCGTAGCGCACCTCGTGGACGAGCGAGACCGTCTGCTCGAACTCGGCGTCCGTCTCGCCGGGGAAGCCCACGATCAGGTCGGTGCTGAGCGCGATCCCAGGCACGCGCTCGCGCAGGCGCTCGACCAGACCGAGGTAGTGCGCGCGCGTGTACTTGCGGTTCATCCGCTCGAGCACGGCGTCACTGCCCGACTGTGCCGGGAGGTGCAGGGACTCGCACGCGGGCGGCAGCTCGGCGATCGCCTCGATGAGGCGCGCGCCGACGTCCTTCGGGTGCGAGGTGACGAACCGCACGCGCTCGAGGCAGGGCACGCGGCAGACCTGCTCGAGCAGCCCTGGGAAGTCAATCGCCTCGTCGAGCCCGCGACCGTAGGAGTTGACGTTCTGGCCGAGCAACGTCACCTCGCGCACCCCGCGCCCGACGAGGTGGCGGACCTCTTGGACGATCCGCTCCGTCGGGCGGCTCACCTCGCGGCCGCGCACGTACGGCACGATACAGTACGAGCAGGCGTTGTCGCACCCGCGCATGACCGAGACGAACGCCTTGACACGGCTCGAACGGAGCGCCGCCTCGAATCGCAGATCGGCCATGTCGTCGTCCGCCACGTCCACCGCGCGGTCGCCGCCGTTGAGCACGTGCTCAACGAGGTCGGCCAGCCGGTGGATTCGGCGCGTGCCGCAGACCACGTCGAGTTCCACCACTTCGCGCAAAAGCGCTTCCCCCTTCGCCTGCGCCACGCAGCCGCACAACGCGAGCACCAGCCCCGGCTGCCGCTCCCGCTTGCGACGCGCGAGCAGGCCGAGCAGGCCGAGCGCCTTCCGCTCGGCGGAGTCGCGCACCGTGCAGGTGTTGAGCACGACGACGTCGGCCGCTTCGATGCCGACCGCGGGCGCCATGCCGCGCTCGACGAGGCCGCCCGCGATCAGCTCGGAGTCGAGCTCGTTCATCTGGCAGCCGTACGTGCGGATGAAGAAGGTCGGTGTGTGCATATCGCGGCAGGTTCCCGCGTGGGGTGTTCGTCACAGGCCGAGTCTGACACGCAGCCGCTGGGGCCGCGGGTCGTCGGGATACCACTTCTCAAGCAGGTCGAGGTGCCTCCGCGCCTCGTTACGGTATCCCGTTTCAGCGTGCGCCCCGATCGCGGTGATCGCCACCGGCATGTAGTGTGGATACCCGGTCGAAAGCGCCTTGAGGCCGTCGAGGTATTGCTCGGGTGTTATATTCTTGCCTACGTAGCGGCGGTAGTGCAACTCCCCTAAGCGGCGATGGATCTGCTCAAACCTCTGTTCGTCTATGAGCGGCAGGACGAGTCGGCCGTCGGGCGCCACGTTCCTGAGCGCCGCGAGGTTCGCCCGGGCCACGTCGCCGCCCGGCCCGGCCGCACTCAGCTCGAACTCCCTGCCGGCCGCACCGGCCTCCCCCATCTGGAGCATGAGCAGCCCCCGCCGGTTGTGGTACTCACGCGCCAAGTTTCCGTCAATCGTTAGGAGTCGCTCGCCGAACTCCTTGAGGATCTCATCGAGGACCAGTTGTGCCCGCCGCGCGGCCTCCTGTCGGGTAATGATTGCCGGACGGACACCCGGTACGGGGGCGC
>CBDUSE010000288.1:0-2559 GCA_965369835.1 uncultured bacterium | reverse complement strand
GGCGACCGATTCGCGCCCGGGCATCTCGGCGGTCACCACTTTCAGGCCGCCGTCCAGCGTCGTCACCTGCATCATCTGCTGCTGTCTCCCGCAATCTGCTGTCGTTGCGCGTCGAGGTAGCTCTGCAGGATCAACTGCGCCGCCAACGTGTCAACCTTCCCCCGACGCCGGCGGCTGCTTACGCCCGCCTCGTCCAGCACGCGTTCAGCCGACACCGTCGTGAGCCGCTCGTCCCATAGGCTCACCGGGACCCGCAAGGTACGTTGGAAGTACGCGACGAAGCGGATCGTCTCGCGCGCCTTCGGGCCGATTGCGCCACTGAGGCTCTTCGGGAGGCCGACGACGATGTGGACCGCTTCGTGCTTCCTCGCGGCCTCCTCGATCGCCCTAAAGGCCTCGCGTGGGCTCGACACCTTCGCCGTCCCGATCGGTTGCGCCGTGATGCCGAGCGCATCGCTCACGGCGAGCCCGATGCGCCGCTGTCCGTAGTCCACACCGAGAACTCGTCCGTCCATGCCTCACAAAAAACCTTTCAGGTCGTCGCGCGCCTTGAGCCTCGCCACAAGCTCCTTGACTTCCTGCGCCCGGTCGCGCGCGCACACAAGCAGGGCGTCCGCCGTCTTGACGACGATCAGGTCCTTCACGCCGATGGCGGTAATAAGCGTCCCGTCGCCGGAGATGATACAGTTCTTCGCACCGATATGCTCGAACGGCCCGACGACCACGTTGCCGCACGTGTCCGCCTCGACGTGGTTCGCCAGCGAAACCCACGAGCCGACGTCGTCCCACAGGAACTCGCCCGTCGCCGTGTACACGTTGTCGGCCCGTTCCATGACGCCCGTATCAATCGGCTCCGGCTTGAGCGACTCGTACACGCGGCGGATCGTGTCGTCCTGCGCGGCCGTGTCCATCGCGTCGCGCATCTCGACGAGCCCCGCGTACAGCTCCGGCATGTGGCGCTCGAACGCCGTGCAGATGGCGGACACGGTCCAAATAAAGATTCCGCTGTTCCAGAAATAATCGCCCGAGCGAACATACTCTTTCGCCGTCCGCTCATCGGGCTTTTCGATAAAACGTTCAACGGAATAAATCTCGGTCTCGCACTCGATTTGGGCGCGAGCGCCAAGGTGGATGTAGCCGTAACCGGTCGCGGACGACGTCGGCACGATGCCGATTGTCACAAGCCCGCCAGTCTGCTCGGCCGCCGTACAGCAATCGGCGAGCGTGCGGCGATACACGTCGAGGTCGGCCTCTCCTATGGCCGCGTCCGCATGCAGCGACATCATCGTCGCGTCCGGGTCGCGTTTGCTCAGCGCGGCAGCCGCGAGCGCGATCGCCGGCGCGGTGTTCCGCCCGACCGGCTCGCCGACGACGTTGGCCGGGTCGAGCTGCGGCAGTTGTTCGAGCACCTGCGCGCGCTGCGCCTCGGCGGTCACGACGTAGATGCGCTCGGGCGGCACCAGCCCGTCGAGCCGGTCCACGGTCTGCTGCATCATCGTGCGCTTCCCGATGATAGCCTGCAGGTGCTTCGGGGTCGCGAGCCGGCTCTTCGGCCAGAGCCGCTCGCCCTTGCCCCCGGCGAGAATCACCGCGTAACGACTCATACCTCCCCTCCTTTGAGCGGTGCGGTCAGCTCGGCGACGAACCCGGTTACGCGCTCGACGAGATCGTCCCGGCCGATGCGCTCCTCGATCCGCCGGACGATGGCGCTGCCAACGACCACCGCGTCGGCGTACCGCGCGACCTCGGCCACCTGCTCGGGGCTCGAGATGCCGAAACCGACCGCGACCGGCTTGTCCGAGTACGATTTGATCTTTGCCACCATCGGCCGCACCGACGCCTCGACGGTGTTCTGCATGCCGGTCACACCCGTGCGGGAGACGTAGTAGATAAAGCCGGAGGAAGATTCGGCCAGCATCCGCATCCGTTCATCGGTCGTCGTCGGTGCGATCAACTGCACCATACGCAATCCCTGCTCCTCGAGCGCGGCGCGAAACGCCGCCGCTTCCTCGGGCGGGTAGTCAAGCGCGAGAATGCCGTCCACGCCCGCGTCGCGCGCCGCGGCGGGAAATTCCTTTAGCCCAAAGCGCATCACTGGGTTGATGTAGGTGAAGAGCACGACGGGGATCCGGCACGACGCGCGGATCGTGCGCACCGTCTCGAGCACGCCCGTCAGCGATACCCCGTTCTTCAACGCGCGTTCCGACGCGCGCTGGATCACCACGCCGTCGGCCAGCGGGTCCGAAAACGGCACGCCCAGCTCGAGGACGTCCACCCCCGCCGCCTCGAAAGCCCGCGCCAGCTCGACCGTCGTCTCGAGCGCCGGGTCGCCCGCCGTGATGTAGGCCACGAACCCCTTCCGGCCCTCGTTGCCAAGCTTCTCAAACTTCGCATCAATTCGATTCACGGTGTCCCCTCGGTATCCTAGCAGGTTGCTGAAAAAAGCCAGAGCTCCGAGAGCGAAATAGCTCTGCTTGCCTCGAAAGATCCTCCTTTGCCGGCCCACCCGTGAGCCGCCCAGCGGCGACTGGGAGTAGCCACGGGCGAAAGCCCGCCGAA
>CBDUSE010000287.1:0-2581 GCA_965369835.1 uncultured bacterium | reverse complement strand
CGGCCGTATTTCGTTTGCGCTTTTTCCGACACATAGGCTGTCTCCCCTCATGTGGTCGGCGAGCACCGGCCACGCCCTGGCCGGGCTCGCATCCGCCGGCTGGGCCGTTCTGTCCACGCCGGACGTTCAAGAAGCGAGGGGACGGTCATGCCGTCCCCTCAAATCCAGTTCCGCAAGCTGAGCCGTCCTGACGGCCCGTCCGGGTCAACCCAGCTACGGCAGCACGTGCAACGCCACGTCGCAGACCGGGTTGTTGGACATGTCGTTGATGGTGTAGGCGCCGCTTGCCGGGCACGCCAGGTTACCGTACCCGCCCTTGATGTAGTCGTCCAGGTCGGCGGCCACCGGCGTGTCAGTGGACAGCTTCTTCTCCTCGATCGCCCATTGCTGCTTGGCCGAGTCGATCTGGCGCAGGTTCTGGATGCAGGCGTTTTTCTGGGACGTTTCGCGAGCCTTGATGAAGTTCGGGATCGCAATCGCGGCCAGCAGACCGATGATCGCCACAACGATCATGATCTCAACCAGCGTGAAACCCTTCTTATTCATTGCTCAATCTTCCTCCGAGGTAGTTGGGTGTTTCTTGCTCTGTCGTCACGGGAATTAGCAACCGGTGTGCCAACGCCGGGCCGAGCGGCTCGGCGGCACGGATAACCGGCTGCGCGTCAAAGAATTAGAAAATCCACAGCACCCAGCCTGACCACCCCGCGTGGCCGAAAATGTTCTTTGACCTAAGAAGCGGGGCACAGTCGGTTCTCAAAGATGAGAACCGGACGAGACTCAAATCCGGGCGCCCTCGGCTGATGCTCAAGGCAGTCAGTTCTTGCTTGCCGTACCGGCGGCCTCAGCGATTCTTGTCCTTGCTCGGGCGCACGTGGTATAGTTACTTGGCCGGAAGGACAGGACGCGGAACCACACAGGAGGGGAGCGAAATGGTCAGAGTGTCGTTTCTGACTCTACTCGTCGTCGGCGCCTTGGCAGGGGCCGCGTGCGCCGGCGAGGTCGCTGTGGAGCTGAAGCCTGCCGAGAAGCAACCCCAACTCGAGGTGGAGATCGGCGAGTTCGGCCCGGTGCATGTCGCCTTCACCGAGCACACCGGCAGCTTCGAGAAGATCGGGAAGGCGATCTCGTCGCTTTTCAGGGAGCTCGGGGAGCAGGGCATCAAGCCCGCCGGCCCGGTCATGGGCATCTACCAAGACGACCCGAAGAGCGTGCCCGAGGAGAAACTCCGGTGGGAGGTGGCGATCGAGATGCCCGAGGCGGCCGTGCCCAACGAGCCGCTCAAGGTGAAGACGATTGCAAAGTGCACGGTGGCGCGCGCGGAATACAAGGGACCTGTCGAGGGGATAGGAGAGGTCTACGAGCTACTCGTCCGCGAGGCGTTCAGGCATGACTACATACCCGTCGGCCCGGCGGTGGAGCTCTTTATCGGGCCGCCCAAGGACGGCGTGATCGAGTGCACGGCGATGTATGTCGTCGAGAAAGCGCCGCCACTCGAAGTGGAGTTTGTCGCTTTCGGGCCGGAAACGGTCGTCTACGCCGAGCACACCGGCAGCTACGATCAGATGCCGAAAGCGGTCGAGGCGTTCCTCGCCGCGCTCAAGAAGCAGGGGATCGAGCCGGCCGGCCCGCTTATGGGCATCTACCTGAACGACCCTCGCGAGACGCCGGAGGACAAGCTGCTGTGGGAGATCGCCGCGCCCGTCGAGGGCGAGCCGGAGCTCGCCGAGCCGCTGAAGCTCAAGACGATCAAGAAATGCACGGTGGCGCGAGCGGCGTACAAGGGGCCGGTCGAGGAGCTTTCCGTGGCGTACATGGCGCTCTTCGGCCAGATGATCAAGCGCGACTACATCCTGGCCGGGCCTGCGATGGAACTCCTCGGCAAGGCGCCCAAGGACGGCGTGTACGAGTGCACGATCATGTTCCCCGTCCGCAGGCTGCATCGGATACACGAGCCCGAGCGGACCGTTGGGCAGTAGCGCCCACTCGTCGCGCCGGCATCTTGCCGGCTGTCCGGCGGGCATCTTGCCCGCCGAAGTAGGTGTTTGTTCAGTCGGGGGCGGGACGCCCCCGGGACAGCGCCCGGCCTTTGAGCCGAGCTTAGGCCGGGGCCGAGACGGCGGCGCTACACGGGCGAATCGTAGCGCCGGTACTCTGCCAGGTGTAGTCATGGCCGGCCGCCGTCGTACGGGGTGTCTTGCCGACGCGGGCGGCGTTGTAGGGCGGGCTTGCGCTCTGTAGCCTTGGTGAAGGAGGGTCGCCCCCGCCTGCCGCTCGCGACCGAGCGGCCGCACTCCACCGCCCGGTGGTGCACGGTTCTTCCTTGCGCTTGAGGGTCCGGGGTGGTATATGAGCGTCCCGCTTGGGACGGCGGGCTCCGTTCGGTAGAACGGGGCGCTTTTTCGGTGCGGCTGTGCAGGGCGCCATGCGGATAGATATCCTGACCTTGTTCCCGGAGATGTTTGCGGGGCCATTGAGCGAGAGCATGATCAAGCGCGCCCGCGAGCGGGACCTGGTGGATGTGCGGATCCACAACATCCGCGACTTCGCGCACGACAAGCACCGCTCGGCCGACGACAGACCG
>CBDUSE010000286.1:0-2629 GCA_965369835.1 uncultured bacterium | reverse complement strand
TAGGGACCACACACGCACACGGCTATTGGCTCCGACAGGGGCTGCTGAGCCTGCAGCCAAACGTGTCCCATCCGGGCTGAAGGCGACGCAATCCGCAGAGCCTTCAGGCACTTGGAAAGTCATTGTTTGCCGACCCGTGGCTACATCCCATAGCCTGACCGCACCACCAGACCGATGCGAAAGGCTGCTGGCCGACGCGATCGACATGCCGTCGGGACTGAACGCAACGGAATGGACACAACGGTCGTCACCCTCGAGGGTCATTATGCTGCGGTCCGAGATTCGGTTCAACCAGTGCCATTCGCAGTTACGAAAGTCAGCCGGGCAATCCTCAAGGAGTTGCTTCATACGACCGGTGTTGTTGTTCTCGTATGCGCTTTGGGCGGAGGCAATGTTGTTAACATACATGCGTCGTCGCAGCTCCTCCGCCCGCGCCTGCGTCTGGGCCCGGGCTTCGATGGCCTCCCGCTCGCGCTGCTGGGCCAGCATGCGCTGCTCATCTGCCTTGACGTAGAGTACGCTCATCCAGATGCCAAAACCCAGGACCACGACAAACAGCGATGCCAAAAACCCGACCAGCACCTTGTGTCTGACCACCCACTTGCGGAACCGGTAGATTGTATCTCGCCGACGAGGCACAATGGGCCGGTTCGTCAGGTAGCGCTCCACGTCCTCAGCCAGTGCCGCGGCGCTTTGATACCGCCGCGATTGCTCTTTCTCAAGGGCCTTAAGGGCGATAGTCTCCAGGTCTCCGCGGAGGGTGCGGATGATCGTGCTCGGTTTGCGGGGTGATTGCTCACAGATCACCCTGACGGCTTCGAGCAGCGCTAATTCCTGCACGTTATAGGGAAGCTGGCCGGTCAGCAGCTCGTAGAGCAGCACGCCCAACGAATACACGTCGCTCCGCACGTCGAGTTCGTCGCCTTTGCCGCGGGCCTGTTCCGGGCTCTTGTAGGGAAGCGTTCCCAATATCTTCCCAACGTCGTTGACCGTGGTTACGAGAGTCGCGTCCGGGTCGGTAATCCGGGCCAGGCCGAAATCGAGGATCTTCGGGTTCCCTTCGCCGTCAATCAGGATGTTCGAGGGCTTCAAATCGCGGTGAATCACACCCCGCTGATGGGCATAGCTGATTGCCTCGCAGACCTTGTGGAATAGCACCAGGCGTTCGCGCGTCGGAGGATTCTTATCCCGCACGTACTCCATCAGGTGCCGGCCATGGACTAACTCCATGGCGAAGAAGTGCTCTCCTTCGTCGGTTCGGCCGGCTTCGTAGATCGATGCGATATAGGGGTGTTTCAGGCGGGCGAGCACCTGGGCTTCTCGCTGAAACAGCTTGACGTGCTGCTCGTCCACAAAAGCGCCACCGCGCACGACCTTAAGAGCTACTGCCCGGCGCGGCTCGGCTTGCTCCGCCTCGTACACCACGCCCATGCCACCTCTTCCCAGCTCGCGCTCGATTCGGTAGCCGGCGAGGTATCGCCCCGGAGGTGGCTGGCTCGGACTGCTCGTCCCCGTGTCGCAATGGCTATCGCCTGCGGGAGCCTCATCACCACCGAGCAGGAGATCCCGGCCTTCGATTGCATTCCGGAACATCCGTGCAGCTTCGGGCATTTGCGGCACGAAGTCGTCAGGAGAGACATCGGGGTTTTGCTTTCTGGCATCAAAAAACGCGGTTTCCGCCTCGATGGCCAGTCGTTCGGCCTCATCGGGTGTGGAGTCATTCGCAGCCATGGTACTTTCCTGAAAGTATCGCGCGTCAACGCATGCGGAAGATCGTGGAACTAATGCCGCGTGCTTTCAGCAGGTCGCGGAGCTCGGCCAGGGCTCGATGCCGCAGCACGCTCACGTGGTCCGGCTTCTTGTTCATCATCTCCGCCACTTCCTCGCGGGAATACCCCTCCAAGATGCAGCGGACAATCACCTCGCGTTTGGAGGGTTCCAGCAACTCCAGCACCTCGGCGATCTTAGTGGCGTGCTCCCGGCGCATGGAGGACTTGATCGCCGTGTGGCTGTCTCGAATCACGCCGGAGTCGGAAGACATGTGACGGTCTTCCTCGATTCCCACATCGCGCTTCTTTGCGGAATAGCGACGAATCTCGGTCTCTACTTGGTGACGAGCGATACCAGCGACCCACGTATGGAAGCCTGGCATGCCCTCGCCCCTGACGCTACTTATGCCTTCCCAGGCCTTCTGCCGGACGTCCTGCAGAACGTCCTCCGGATCGACCTTGGACCGCAAGCGGCGCGGGAGCAAGTATATGATGAGCTTGAGCCACCTATCCTGCGCAGCTTTAGTACACAGTTTGGAGAACGCCTCACGACTCCCGAGACGCGCCTCCTCGAGAAGATGCGTAAACCGCGATGATTCGGCCATCTATTTCACCCCCCGGCACGAGGGCCATCTGATGACGCCCCTCAAGAGTCGCCTTGAGTTGCCCGCCCCGAGTGTACCACATGCGTGACAGCATTACCATAAACAGGGCGCTCGGGGCGAGAAACGTCGTAGCGTCTGCTGACACACGCCTGGGGCCCCACCGCTCAGTTCGAGCCCATAGCTCGGTGAGCAACAACGCAGTGTCGCCCTCAGTAAGACAAACGTCGCATGGCTGTGCCACACCAGGAGCGATCA
>CBDUSE010000285.1:0-2630 GCA_965369835.1 uncultured bacterium | reverse complement strand
CCAAAAAACGGGGCAATATCCAACTTCATCTGCCCTTTTTCAGCAACCTGCTAGGAGTGGACCAGGACTCTCGCGCGTGCATCCTAGAACTCAAGAACGAAGAGGCCGGCGAAGACATTCTGCCGCAAGCGCTCCGCTATGCGATCTGGGCTGAAACGAACCCGGACTCTATCAAGGCAATCTGGTTGGAGAGCAAGAGAAAGCCTGAAGGTATCGAGCTTGACTGGGAAAACGGATGTGTCCCTCTTCTCGTGGAATTTGATCTGACGTCCTCCAGATCTTAAGAGTACCTCTTTACGCGACCTCTTTCCAGTTCTCTTCGATGACGGTCTTCAGATGCCGGTAGCCGTTGATCCGTCGAAGGGAGATCTGGCCGAGCGCGACCAGTCCGTAGAGCAACGTCACCGCCGCTTGCTCCGTCGAGAAGGATGCCTGCGTCTTGGTCCGACGCTCAAACTCTCGGTTGAGGTTCTCGATCGTGTTGGTGCTTCGGAGCGACTTCCACATCGCTCGGGGCAACTCGTAGAAGGTCAGGAGCTTTCGCCCTGCCTCCTCAAGGCTCTTGGCCACGGCCGGACAGAGCCGACGCCACTTGGCGACAAAGGCGTCGTAGGCCTCGCGCGCCGACAGCGCATCCTTGGCATAGATGATTCGGTGGTAGTCGCGGCGAAGCTCTGCGTGCGCGTGCTTCGGACAATGCTCGTAGAGGTTTCGCAGCTTGTGCACGGTGCAGCGTTGCACCCGAGCACCCGGCCACAGCTCGATCGCCTTGGCGAGACCCGGATGACCGTCACAGAGGATCAGAACCGGCTCACACAGGCCGCGTCGTTTCAGATCCTCGACCAACTCGCTCCAGCTCGCGCCCGTCTCGCGAACCGCCAGCCGGAGCGCCACCAGATGCTTCGTGCCGTCTTGCTCAACTCCCAACACGACCAGCACCGGGACCTTGACCACCCGCCTGGCCAATCGCACCTTGAGGTTCTTCGCGTCCAGATAGAAGATCGCACACCGTTGCGTGCTCAGATCGCGGCTGTCCCAGGACGCGAACAACTCCTTGAGCCGCCCCACGACTCGCGAGACCGCGCTCTTGGACAGGTTCGCTGCTCCCAACAGGGGCTCGAGCGCCTTGCGGATTCGCCGCGTATTGGCCCCGGCCAGATACGCGCCTAGAATTGCCTTATCGACCCGCCGCGTGCGCCGGGCATAGCGCGGAAGCACCGTGCCCTGAAACTCCGTCGTCGAGCCATCCGGCTGCCGGAGCCGAGCCCGGGGGACCCGAACCTCGAGCGGACCGTGCTGCGTCGTCAGCCGGCGTGACTCCGCCCCATGCCGATACCCTCGGCGAGCCTCAGAGCGTTCGTAGCGCTCCGAGCCCACAACGGCCGTCAGCTCGGCGTCCAACAGCTCCTTGACCACCTCGAGCACTTTCCCGTGAATCGCCTGATGCAGTTCAGAACGGGTAGGCGCCAGACACGGTTGGATGGTAGGCTTGCTCATGGCGTGACCTCCTTCAGTTGCCCCTCAGGGCGTTTGTTGGTTCATCCGGAGGTTACGCCATTCTCATTTTCCACGGAAGACGGGACGGATCCCTGCGGCGCACACCACTCCCACAAGCGGTCTCCCGATCGAAAGCATGCTTGTATCCTTCCGCTCGGCGTTCCTTGCCGCACACGCGTCGCCCTTGGGCGCAATGCTCGGGGCTGCACCCCAGCTCCCGCTGTTCGTCCTGGTCGCTCTGGCTCGTCTGACTATCATAGTGGTTGTCCTCCTCTCCACGCCATGATGCCCGGTGTGAGCAGGGCCTTATCTGCATCCGCCGATTCGGCGGACACCATACGCAATTGCCTGCTTCGGGCCGTTTGAGTCCCGAGATGAGTATGGTGTCCCCGGATCTCCCGTTTCCCGCACAGGCTCGTGTTCGGCAGGCGGGGATTCGTCCAAGCCGAAGGTGGCGGCATCGAAATCACCCTCGTTGTAGATCAGGCAATCGGCCAGCGACTTGCCCAACGCTGCCCGCACGGCTTCCGCCATTGCGAGCACCTCGGCTCGAAACTCATCTGTGTCGCTGGGCTGGCGCCCCTCCTCGAAGGTTATCACCCAGCGCCAACGCCCGCCGCGACCTTCCACTCTATCGCCCAGCCAACCAGCCAGAAGCGTGGGTTTCTTCCGGGGCGTCCTCGCCTCAAGGTATGCGCGAACTGCCGCCCACTCTTCCGGACGCAGGTTGACAAAGACGCAGTGTCGTCCGGCCTCGTCGAGCTTCCTGGACAACGAATGTCCTGAGGCCTTCGCCAGGTACTCGTCGAAGGTGCCGCTGGCGCCGAACGGCGGCGCGCCGTGATCATACACGTAGCAGCTGATCATGTACCCAATATGCCCGGTTCGCATGGTGATGAGCATTCGTCGGCGAGCCGGTGCACCACGGAACCATGCAACCAGAGTCCACGCGGCCACAACCATGCCCAGACCCACAACGACGATGAGCAAGCGGGCGAGCTGCTTCCGCCTCCCGGTCATGGCGCAACCTCCAATGTGATCCCCAGTGTCGTGAGGGCCGTGTCCCAGCCTGACTGGTGCCTAGTACACCGCCTCATAAGTACGATGACGTATTGTTCTTGCTTCTTTGATGG
>CBDUSE010000284.1:0-2780 GCA_965369835.1 uncultured bacterium | reverse complement strand
ACAAGACTCCCAGTCGCCGCTGGGCGGCTCACGGGTGGGCCGGCAAAGGAGGATCCTTCGAGGCAAGCAGAGCTATTTCGCTCTCGGAGCTCTAGGTTTTTTCAGCAGCCTGCTAGTGTTCTGATCCCGTAAATCCTGCTATCCTGTCTATTCCTCCTTTGAAACAACGCTGCGGCGCGAGTCTGTGATGCGGGTCGGCGAATTCGAGGTCTGTATTGTCAGCGACGGTGAGTTCTGGGTTGACGGCGGCGCGATGTTCGGTGTGGTGCCGAAGCCGCTCTGGGAGCGGCTGCTGAAGCCGGACGAGCGTAACCGCGTGCGCATGGCGACGAACTGCCTGCTCGTGCGGCACGGCCAGGACGCGGTGCTCATCGAGGCGGGTCTCGGCCGAAAGTTCTCGAAGAAGCACCGCGGCATCTACGCCGTCAGCGACGAGGTGACGCTCGAGAACTCCCTCCGCGCAGCCGGCATCGAGCCGGAGGAAGTGACGCACGTCGTGCTGACCCACCTACACTTCGACCATTGTGGCGGCGCGACGAGGCGCGACGACGAGGGCCGTATCGTCCCGACGTTCCCGAACGCGCGCCACTCCATCCAGCGCGGGGAATGGGAGGCGGCCACGCGGGTCACGCCGGCGACCGACACCGCCTACGACCTCGACAACCTGAGGCCGATCGAGGCGGGCGGCCTGCTCGAGCTGATTGACGGGGACGTCGAGGTGCGGCCCGGCATCCACACAGAAGTCATTGCCGGACACACACACTCGCATCAGATCGTCCGGGTCGAGTCGGGCGGGGAGGTCCTCGTCTTCGTCGGCGACCTGATCCCGACCACCCATCACATCCGCACGCACTACAACGCGGCCTACGACCTCAGCGCCGAGGAGAACATGCTCAACAAGGTGGCGTTCCTCGAGCAGGCGTGCCGGCAGGGGTGGCGCCTTCACTTTTACCACGATGCGGAGGTGCCGTTGGCGACCGTCCAAAAGAATTCCCTGGGGCACTTCGTCGCCAAGCCGCTCGAGATCGAAACGTAGGCGCTGCGCGGTGTAACTCCCGGGGTTTGAAAGATGGATCCGCACGACCTCCAGATCCTTTACGAGGACAGCCACCTGCTCGCGGTGTACAAGCCGGCGGGGCTGCTGGCGCAGGGGGACGAGACCGGCGACCCGACGCTGGTGGAAACGGCGAAGGCATGGCTCAGGGACAAGTACGCCAAGCCGGGCAACGTCTTCCTCGGGCTGGTCCACCGTCTCGACCGGCCGGTGGCGGGGGTGTTTCTCCTTGCGAAAACCTCGAAGGCGGCCTCGCGGCTCGCGGCGCAGTTTCGGGAAGGGCGCGTCGAGAAGGTGTACCGGGCCGTCGTCGAGGGGACGCCCGATCCGCTCGAGCGGCGGCTTTCCGGCTTCATCCTGAAGGACGAGGCGCAAAGGCGCTCGCACCTCGTCGAAGCCGGCACGCCGCAAGCTCGGGAGGCGGTGCTCGACTACCGGGTGCTGGCCTCAAAAGGGGGAACGAGTCTCATCGAGATCGTGCCGAGGACCGGCCGCAGCCATCAGATCCGCGTGCAGCTCGCGGGTATCGGTCATTCGATCCTGGGCGACGTGAAGTACGGTGCGAGGGAGCCGTTGCCGGGCGGTGGGATCGCTCTGTATGCGAGGGTGCTTTGCGTTCGGCATCCGACGAGGGATGAGCGGATCGAGATCGCTGCCGGGCCGCCGCCGGTGTGGCCGTGGCCGCCCGGGGGAAAGAAATCGGCGCCTATAACAGATCGTCCTCCCACTTCGGGCGGCTGAGGTAGACGCCGCGTTCGCCGGCGCCGATGTTCAGGATGCGTGCCCCTTCATGGTAGCCTGTTCCGTCATCTTTCTGCCCGGCGTGCCAGAAGCACCGGACGATGGGGACATGACCGCCGGCGTACTTGCCGTTGGCGCCCTCCTTCATCTGTTCGAGCTTATATGAGACCCAGGTGTAGCCGGGGGCCCAACTGCAGTCGGCGATACAGAACTCGTAGAGGTAGCTACAGCGGGTGATCTCCTGGTTGCGGTAGTCCTGGTAGGGCTTGCTGGCCGAGTTGGTCAGGTCGTTGGACTCAGTATCGTCGGTCTCGGCGTACTGGTAGTACTCGGTGGGGGGATTGTCCGGCATGAAGTCTATGTTTGTTTTCTTGACCGTGTTCGGGACACCGCCGTCCGCGCCCTCGGTCCAATCGGTCGGGCAGACGTAGGCTTCACTAAGGTCGTAGTGACTCGGGAAAAGGTTGGAAAGGAAGGACGGGTACTCCAGGTCCCACCCGATCTTGTACGCGTCGATCGCCAAGGAGAAGTTCTTTAGATACGCCTTACAGCAGACCATTCGCGCCTTGGAACGAGCCACTGAAACCGCTCCGAGCAGCATGGCGGCAAGGATCGAGATGATGCCGATCACTATCAGGAGTTCGATCAGCGTGAAGCCGTGTGAGTTACGTTTCATCGGTCGGTATCCTTCCGAGGCGAGTTCAATTGCACCTACTCTCTTATACGTCGGCGGGAAGCGATCGTCAACTCGGTTTCTTGTGCACGAGGCCCGGATCGTGCGCAGCAGCGGCTAGTGTAGTGTCTCACGCAGTTGATGGATTATGCGGGACAACCGTTGCTCGTTCACTCTGGGGAGGATGTCTCGGACTTCCCCGGTCCGTGTGAATCTCCTCGATGCGTACATAATCAACTCCAATTGCGAAGCAGTACACTAGTGTAGTGTTTCGTAAGTGTGGTTGATTATGCTGCTCGCCTCCAGTATGAT
>CBDUSE010000283.1:0-2813 GCA_965369835.1 uncultured bacterium | reverse complement strand
GGTCGCCTCTCACCTGAGGACCTCGTCTTTGATCCGGACGCCGGCGCATGGGTCCCGGCGCGGAACCTGCCGCAACTGGCGGGGATGTTCGCACCGCCGCCGCAAGCGAAGCGCCGGTCGGTGTTCACCCGGCCCGTATCTATCAGGTCCGCCCTGTTGGTTGTTCTCGGTTTCATAGCTCTCCTTGCCGTCATCGCAATGTTCCTGCCGGGTCCACCATCGAGACCGCTGGCCCTTCGACACTCTTGCATGATCAACATGAGGCAGATCGGCATCGCGCTCACGCAGTATGCGGAGGACTTCGACAATCGGTATCCTTGGCGAGTTGGCATGTCGAACCCGGAAATGGCATGGACCGATCTTGGCCTCCTCTATCCTGCGCACGCGGATGACCCGATGGTCTTCATTTGCCCAAGCACGAAGGAATCCGGTTCTTGGTTTCAAGGGAACCTAGATCCTATGCCATTTGCACCTGCAACCACAACGCAGGTGATCAGCTACAGCTACTGCTACAACGGCGGCGGTGCAGTCAACACTCCATGGAGCAGTGATGCGCCTGCGACGACGCGGCTGCTGGCGGACAAGAAGGCGGGGATCGAGGTCACTGGGCCTGCCGTCAAGAAGGTTGCGCACGAGGCAAAGGGGCGCAGCGTCCTCTACAACGACGGGCACGTCGAGTGGGAGCGGGGGATCGAGGCGCTCGATCCGGATCCCGAGAATCCCGAGACCGGCAAGCCGGGGGCGCTAGGCGCGCAAAGCGCGCCCGACTACAGCGACTGGTGGTCGGACCCGCCCTTCTATGCGGAATAATAAGGGCCCTTGCCGGCTCAGAAAGCTAAATCTCTACGACACTTCAGCGAGGTGTGATTGATGAACGGTCAGGAGAAGCAGGGGCAGTGGTGGATCAAGGTGCCGGCCGGGCAGTTCGGGCCGGTGGACGTCGAGACGGTGCGCGCGTGGGTCGAGCAGCGCCGGATCACCCCGAACGACTTCGTCCACAACCCGGAGCTAAACGCGTGGGTGCCGGCGTCGAACGTGCCGCAGCTCGCAGGCTTGTTCCCGTCCGGCTCGGCACGAGCCCCGTTTCCAGCGGCGCCGCCGCAGGCGGAGAAGAAGGGAATCAACGTCGGCTGCCTGATCGCCGCCCTCGTCGGGGGCGTTGTTGTCATTGTGTTTCTCGCCGGCCTGCTGCTGCCGGCGCTTGCGCGCGCGAGAGAAATGGCCCGCCGTGCAAGCTGCCTCAGCAACATCAAGCAGATCGGCCTCGCGATGGACCAGTACGCGCAGGACTTCAGCGACGCGTACCCGTGGCGTGAGGGCCGTTCGGATCCCGACGAGGCCTGGCGCGACCTGGGTATGCTGTATCCGAACTACAACACGGCAATCAAGAGCTTCCTTTGCCCGAGCTCAGACGACCGGCTGTTCATACCAAAGACGAGCGACGGCGGGGGCCTGAGGGAGAACCCGCTGAACTCGCTGGCCGGCGGGAATACGAAGGAAGTGATCAGCTACGGGTACTGCTACGCGCGAGCGCGGCGCGGTCCAAGGCCCTGGGGCAAAGGGGATCGCTATAATGTGCGGCTGCTCGCCGATAAGAAGGCGGGCACGGAGCTGACCGATGGGTCGAACCACAGGACGGACGGACGGAACGTGCTCTACCACGACGGGCACGTTAGGTGGAAGGCCGGGCCGATGCCCCTCGACCCCGACGAGACTGAGGACCGCATCGGCAAGCCGGGCGCGAGAGACTACGTGGACTGGTGGTCGGACCCGCCGTACTATGGCGAGTGAGAGGGTACAAGGTGCCGGATTCTGAGCCACAGCACGAGCAGAGCCGCTGGCGGGCAAGAACGGCGGCGGGCGAGCGAGGAAGCTGGCGCTTGCTTGGCGGGCTCGTTGGGCTAATCGTCGTGGGGGTTGTTCTTGCTGCATTGCTTGGCGCGCTGACCTGGTTTCTGGGGCCTTCACGTGAGGAGGGTTTGCGTGACCGATGCCGCAGCGATCTCAAGAGCCTTGGATTGGCCATAAACCAGTACGCGGGCGACTTCGACGACCGCTGCCCGTGGCGCAAAGGCGCCGGTGACCCGCGCGCGGCCTGGTGCGATCTCGGTCTGCTTTATCCGAAATATGCAAGCTATTACGGCCACTTCTTCTGCCCGGCCTCCCAGGACAAGCGATTCAAGCTCGCCGTGCCGGATGAGAGCGGCGAATACCCCGAATTCGCCGAGCTTGCCGCTGATGATTCCAGCGCCGTGATCAGTTACGGCTACTGCTTTGACGGCCCCAGTGGCCGTCCCTGGAGCCTGTGGCCGAGTAGGAAGGCGGTGCGGCGTCTCCTTGCTGACAAGAAAGCAGGCACCACGGCGACCGGCCTTGATCTGCAGAACGCCGCTCATCAGGCAAAGGGCCGTAACGTGCTCTATACCGACGGGCACGTCGAGTGGGTTGAGGGGACAAATGCACTTGACCCCGACCCCGAGGACGACGATGTTGGCGCGCCGGGCGCGAGAGACTACGCGGACTGGTGGTCGGACCCGCCGTATTATGGGGAATAGACGGAAGTGAGTGCCGCTGCAAGGAGCCATCGAAATCTGCAGGGAGGGTAGTGCAATGCGAGAGAAAGACGCACAGTTTGTTCCCGTTCTGCTCCGGATTATGGTCGGCGCGGCGATGGTGCTGATGGCCTTCGCGATCCTGGCCGGGTGCTTCCCCCATGGGGGTGGCCTGTTTACGTCACGCGAGGAAGCCCGCCGCGCACACTGCCTGAGTAACATGAAGCAGATCGGACTCGCACTGAAGCAGTACTCGATGGA
>CBDUSE010000282.1:0-2818 GCA_965369835.1 uncultured bacterium | reverse complement strand
CTTCATGTGACACCGTGCTTGGATCAGGCCGCTTGAGGTCAGCGACAGAACGGCTGCTTGTGAAGGCAGTTCCATCGCATCGAGCGCCCTCGCGCGCTCGGCGTATGAGAAATGCGGGCTAGATGAACGTCTTCTCGCGGCGGGCGAGGAGAACGATGAAGAAGGGGCAGCCGACGAGCGTGGTGAGGACGCCGAGCGGGACGCTTTCGTGAAAAAGGGCCTTGACGGCGGCGTCGGCCCCAAGGACGAGCAGGGCGCCGCCGAGGAGACTCGCAGGGATGAGCGCGCGGTGGTCCGGCCCGACGATAAGGCGCATGACGTGCGGCACGACAAGACCGACGAAGCCGATGATGCCGACGGCGGCGACCGCTACGGCGGTGAGCAAGGACGACACCACGAGGAGCACCAGCCGCGTGCGCTCGACGTGGACGCCGAGATGCTGCGCGCTTTCGGGCCCCATGAGCATCACGTTCAGGTCGCGCGCGTAGAGCCGGACGAAGGCGGCGCCCGCGATCGTGACCGGCCCGGCCACGGCAAGCTCGCGCCAGCCGCGGTTGTTGAGTGTGCCCATGACCCACCGGAGCACCTGGCCGATCGTCTGCTCCGTGAACAGGAACATGAGCAGATACGAGACCGCGCCGGCAAACGTACCGACGGCGATGCCGGTGAGCAGCAGGAGCGTGGTGTTGACCCGGCCGCCGCGCCGCGAAAGGGCGTAGACGAGGAACGTGACGCCGACCGCGCCGGCAAAGGCGCACGCGGATGGGCCGCTCTGCCCGGCAATCGCGCCGAGGCCCGTGGCGAAGGCGACCGTGGCGCCGAGCGAGGCCCCCGATGCGACGCCGAGGATGTAGGGCGACGCCATCGGGTTCTGAAAGAAACTCTGCATGACGGCGCCGGCGACGGCGAGCGCGGCCCCGACGACGATCGCCAGCAGCACGCGCGGCATCCGCAGGGCAAGGACCCGATCCAGGTCGGTCTGGGAAATGTCGCTCACGTCCACGGCACGGCCGATGAGCGGCAGGCGCGAGCCCACAATCCGAAAGACCTTGAAGGTCGAGAGCCTTGATTCCCTCGGTACGCCCGGTGGTTCAATGAGGACGGTCCCAAAGGCCGCCGCAATCACCGCGACGAGGAGCGCGAAGCACACGAGCCGGTTGCGGCGCGCGATGGCCGGTGTGCGCCCCATCATGCGCCTCCCGGCAGGGCGCCGAGCTTCGTGCCGTCGGCGATCCGGTGGCCGGCGACGAACTCGGCGGCCGTCATCGGGCGTTTGCCTTCGGGCTGGACGCGCCGGAGTTCGAGGAGGCCGTCGCCCGTGCCAACGCTGAGAGTCTTGCGCTCGACGGCGATCCGGCCCGGCGTGCCGTGCCCCTCGGCGACGCGCGCCTCGAGAACTCGGAGCAGCTTTGGGCCGCTCGACGTGGGCAGGAAGGTGTAGGCGACCGGCCAGGGGATGAAGGCACGGACGCGACGCTCGATCGCCTCGGCCGGCTGCGTCCAATCAATCAGCCCGTGCTCCTTGGTGAGCTTCGGGGCAAAGGTGGCCTGGTCGTGGTCCTGTGGGATGCGCGGCGCTGTGCCTTCCTCGATTGCGTGGATCGCCTCGACGAGGAGCGTCGAGCCGATGTCGCCGAGGCGCGCCTCGAGCGACTCGCCGGTGTCGTCGGGCCGGACCGGCTCCGTGCGCTGGAGGATGACGTCGCCCGAATCCATTTGCCGGGCGATATGCATCACCGTGACACCCGTGGTAGTCTCGCCGTTGGCGATCGCCCACTGCACTGGCGCGGCGCCGCGATACCTCGGCAGGAGCGAAAGGTGCAGGTTGATCGTCGAGATCGCCGGCATGGCAAGGAAGGCGTCGCTGAGGATCTCGCCGTAGGCGAAGACAACGATCAGGCCCGGCTCAAGAGCGTGGATCACGTCGAGAAACTCGGGCGCCGAGGCCCTGTCGGGCTGGTGAACGGGCAGCCCGAGCTCGAGGGCCGCTTCCTTGACGGGCGGCGGCCTGAGGACGCCCGATCGGCCCTTCGGCCGATCGGGCTGGGTGACCACGCCGACGATCGGCCACGCCTCGCGCGTGAGCCGCCGCAGGCAAGCCGCCGAGGAGACCGGTGTGCCGATGTAGACGAGCTTCATGTCGCCTTACGCGCCTTCGAGCGCGCCTTACGCGCCTCCGGGCGCACCTTACGCGCCTCCGGGCGCACCTCCTGTGCCCGCCGGCACGCCTGTACGCCGAGCGTCGTGAGCAGCATGAAGAGCACGAGCGGAATGCCGAGGAGGAGGTAGAACTGCCACGCCGTCGGCACGAGTACCATGCTCGCCGTGGCGAAGGCGATCGGCGTCGCCGCGTACGCGGCGATATTGAAACAAGTGCGGAACGGCAGGCGGCCTGCCTTGCGCGTCGTCTCCAGGGCGAAGCTGATCGCGGCGGCAAGCGCTGCCGGTCCGACCAGTCGCAGTGCAATAGACAAGAAGAGATTGCCGACGCCGAGTGCGATCTCCGGCCACTTCCTCATCTCCAGTGCGTCCAGGTAGAACTGCCGTGCGGCGATGCGCCCGGCCGTGTCGGGAATCGGGTCCTCGACAGTCTTGGTACTGCCCTCGCGCGTAAGCATCTTGTGAACGATGGTCTTTGGAGTAATCACCATCCCCTCGTCGTATTCATCGGGGACCTTTGTGGTCTGGCCTGTTGTGTCCACAATCACCACGTGCCGCTGGCCGCGCACCTCCTCGACGTGAACGACCGGCTGCTCGCCGTCGTAGTGCGCCTCGTTGTCTTCGAAGTACAGCTCCTCGGGGAGGACGCGTTCGAAGT
>CBDUSE010000281.1:0-2821 GCA_965369835.1 uncultured bacterium | reverse complement strand
TTTGACGAACGTAATCTGCGGGAAGCCGAGGTGGACGGCGATGCCGGGGCCGACCTGCGCGGTGTCGCCGTCAATCGCTTGTTTACCGCAGAGGACGAGGTTCACGTCGCCGATCTTCTCGATCATTTTCGAGAGCGCGTACGAGGTGGCCCAGGTATCCGAGCCGGCGAACGCCCGGTCGCTCAGGAGGATCGCCTCGTCAATGCCGAGGGCGAGCGCCTGTCTCAGCACAGCCTCGGCCTGGGGCGGGCCCATAGTGACGGCGATCGTGGTGACCTCCTCGTCGAGGCGCTCCTTGATCCGCAGCGCTTCCTCGAGCGCGTACTCGTCGAACGGGTTGACGATTGACTCGACGCCCTCGCGGACTAGGGTGTTGGTCTCCGAGTTGATCCGCACGTTCGTCGTGTCGGGCACTTGCTTTATGCAGACGACGATCTTCATCGCACCACGGGCTACTTAGGTCAATAATTGTATTCTAGCACTGAGAAACCATACGAACGAGCATCTCCGCAAAGTAGTACGCGTCACGCTCGATGATCTGGGCGATCGTCTGGCCGTGGTCCACCGGGCGGTCCCCGTCCGCGGCCGACACAAGCTCCAGCAGATCTTCCGCTCTGAGATGCTCGGCGCGGAAGGGCTTGCTGCGGTGGTAGTGCCTGTTTATGACGAGAAGGCTCGGGAATGCCACGCGGATCACTGTTGGCCTTTGGGATACGTTGAGAAGCTCCTCCCTCACGATAGCGTACACACGCTCGCCGCAACATAGGATGAAGTCTGGATCAAGTTTCTCCACTTCCAGCCGAGAGAACCACTCCCAGCACCGGCGCAGGCTCGTCTCGTTGTCTGTGGTCCGCTTCCCGTCGGAACTGCGGAACGAGAATTTCGACAGGTTGGTGGCCGCGATCTCCCGGTAGATGCTCTCTTCACCTTTGGGTTTACGCCCCAACACCTGCGACCGCAGCAGAGACGCGAGAATCGGGATATGCCCGGTGTCGAAGGGGTGCATGGCCGCCCAGTTACGTTCTTGGTTCTGGCGGTCCAATCCTTTGTCCCAGTCGTGCGCCCATTGCCTGGCGAAGTCGTCTGTCTCTCGCACGTTTTGGCTGAGCGCATAAGCCAGGATACGGGGGCCGCCGGACGGGAGCCTGAAGTAGTCGCATCCAATGTAGGGAATGTAGCCAGGGATGAACTCACGGCCGCCAGCCTTGACTGGGTTCCATGCCTCAATCTCGGCCTGATGTTCGGCCGACATCGCGCGCGCATTGTCCAAGAGTGCTTGGCAGACCCCCTCACGCTGCTCGGTGTCCATGCTTGGAGTTCTCCTTGGCGGTCATTCTGCCGTCGTGGATCACGGCCTGTTATCTGAGCCGCGCACGAGTCACTTCCTGCTCGCGTACTCCTTGATGAGGTTCGAGGCGATGATGGTGCGCTGGATCTCGTTGGTGCCCTCGTAGATCTGGGTGATCTTGGCGTCGCGCATCATCTTCTCGACCGGGTACTCCTTCATGTAGCCATAGCCGCCGAACACCTGCACGGCCTCGGTGGTCACGTCCATGGCGACGTCGGAGGCGAACGTCTTGCACATGGCGCTTTCCTTGGCGCACTTAGTGTCGCCGGCGTCGATCGAGCGCGCTACGGCGTAGATCAACGCGCGCGCAGCCTCGATGCGCATCGCCATGTCGGCGAGCTTGAACTGGAGGCCCTGGAACGAGATGATCGGGTGGCCGAACTGCTCGCGCTGGCGGGCGTAGGTGACCGCTTCGTCCAGCGCGCCCTGGGCGATGCCGAGCGCCTGGGCCGCCACACCGGGGCGCGACATATCGAACGTCCTCATCGCCACCATGAAGCCCATTCCCTCGCGGCCGAGCAGGTGCGATTTGTGCACGCGGCAGTCTCGGAAGATGAGCTCGCGCGTGGCACTGGCGCGAATGCCCATCTTGTTTTCTTTCTTGCCGAACTCGAAGCCGTCCATGCCCTTCTCGAGGATGAAGGTGCTCGCGCCGCGGGCGCCCTTGCTCCTGTCGGTCATCGTAACCACGACGTAGGTGCCGGCCTCGCCGCCGTTGGTGATCCACTGCTTGAGGCCGTTGATGACGTAGTAATCGCCGTCCTTGACGGCCGTGGTCTGGATGGCGCTCGCGTCGGAGCCGGCGGCAGGCTCGGTCAGCGCGAAGGCGG
The DNA here is from genome assembly GCA_965369835.1 of uncultured bacterium. GTDB lineage: Bacteria > Auribacterota > JABMQX01 > JAFGEW01 > JAFGEW01 > CBDUSE01. The sequence continues at coordinate 643 of CBDUSE010000281.1, read as the reverse complement.
CGACCGTTTTGCCGGCGGCGAGGTCGGGGAGGTACTTCTGCTTCTGCTCGTTGGTGCCGAAGAGCACGATCGGGATCGTGCCAAGGGCGCTTGCGGCGAGGCAGAGCGCGATGCCGCCGCAGGCGCGGCTCAGCTCCTCGGTGGCGATCACGAGTTCCATGATGCCACCGCCGAGGCCGCCGTACTGCTCGGGCAGGAAGACGGCAAACAGGTCGGCATCGGCGTACACCTTGACGATGTCCCACGGGAAGGTGCCCTCCTCGTCGTACTGGGCGCGTACCGGCTTGATCTTCTCCTTGGCGATCTGGCGCGCCAGGTCGCGGATTTCCTGCTGGAGTTCGGTAAGCTGGTAGTCCATTTCGCTACGTTCCCCGTCAGGATGTCTCGGGTATCAGGCAAATCGTGTGCTGAGCAGTGCGCCGTGGCCGCGCCGTGAGCCGCGTAGCGGCGACTCGAAGTAGCCTCGGGCGCAAGCCCGTGGCAGCGGGTCCTCCAAGAGAACCCGAGCCCCGCCAGGGGCGATTGAGCTTGACGCCATACCCCGCTGAATCGCCCTTAACGGGGCTTGAGCGAGCCGAGGGCGACCCGCCTTCGCTGAGGCTTCCTACTTCGCCAAGGCTTCGTAGGACGAGACGGAGCGCCA
>CBDUSE010000280.1:0-2870 GCA_965369835.1 uncultured bacterium | reverse complement strand
GCCCTCTGTGATCTCTGTGGTGAGTTCATCCTGTCAGGCCGTGTCAATCGGCAATGAAGGAATCGGTGTTGATCGGTGTGATCTGTGGCTGCTGATACCTAAGGAGTTGGAGCCATGGCGGAGCAGGTGTTGATCTTCGATACGACGCTGCGCGACGGCGAGCAGTCGCCCGGCGCTGCGATGGGCGTGCGTGAAAAGATCGAGATCGCCAAGCAGCTCCAGCGGCTCAACGTGGACATCATCGAGGCGGGCTTCCCCGTCTCGTCCACAGAGCAGTTCGAGGCGGTCCGGCTCGTCGGGCAGGAAGTCGAGGGGCCGATCGTGGCGGCGCTTGCCCGTTGCGTCAAGAAGGACGTTGATGCCGCCGCCGAGGCGCTCAAGGCCGCCGCGCGGCCACGCATCCACGTCTTTCTCGCCACGAGCGAGATCCACCGCAAGTATAAGCTCAAGAAGGCGAAGGATGAGATCCTCAAGGCCGCGACCGAGATGACCGCCTACGCCAAGAGCTTTTGTGCAGACGTGGAGTTCTCGCCCGAGGACGCCTCGCGCACGGAGCTCGACTTTCTGGCCGAGGTGTTCGACGCGGTGGTCGAGGCGGGCGCCACGACGGTAAACATCCCCGATACGGTCGGCTACGCCATACCCGAGGAGTTCGGCGAGGTCATCCGCTACCTGCGCGACAAGACGCGGCACGGCAAGGATGTCGTGATCAGCGTGCACTGCCACAACGACCTCGGCCTCGCCGTGGCGAACTCGCTCGCGGGGGTCATGAGCGGCGCGCGGCAGATCGAGTGCACCGTCAACGGCCTCGGCGAGCGGGCGGGCAACTGCTCGCTCGAGGAGGTGGTCATGGCGATCAAGACGCGCAAGGACCGCTTCCGCGGCATCAGCACGGGCGTCCGGTCGCAGCAGATCGCCAAGACGAGCCGGCTGGTGAGCCGCTTGAGCGGGATGGTTGTGCAGCCGAACAAGGCGATCGTCGGCGACAACGCCTTCGCACACGAGGCGGGCATCCACGTGCACGGGGTGCTGAGCGACAGCCGCACTTACGAGATCATGAAGCCGGCCGACGTCGGGTGGACCGAGTCGAAGATCGTGCTCGGGCGTCACTCGGGCAAGCACGGCCTGCGCATGCGGGCCAGCAAGCTCGGCTACCAGCTCAGTGACGACGAGCTGGCGCGCCTATACGGCGAGTTCATCAAGCTCGCCGACAAGAAGAAGGAAGTGTACGACGACGACCTCGCCGCGCTGATCGAGGAAGCGCTGGTGGACGTGCCTGAGACGTACCGCCTCGACTATCTCAACATCACGAGCGGCAACCGGACTGTGCCGACCGCGACGGTCCGCCTCGTCAAGGGCGAGGCGGTGCTCCAGGACGCCTCGACGGGCGACGGACCGGTGGACGCGGCCTACAAGACGATCGACCGGATCGCGAAGGTCAAGTGCCGCCTGCTCGACTTCTCGCTGCGGTCGGTCACCAGCGGCAAGGACGCGCTCGGCGAGGTCGCCGTGCGGCTCCGGAGCGGCTCGGTCGAGACCACCGGCCGGGGCACGAGCACCGACATCATCGAGGCAAGCGCCAAGGCCTACCTGAACGCGCTCAACAGGCTAATCGCCGCGAAGAAGAAGCGGTAGTCCACGCATACTCGGGAGCCCTGCCCCGGAAGGTGAGCGCAGAGGCGAGCGCCTCACCCGTCGGGCGCGCCGTTTGCGGCAACCGAACACCGAGCTGCGGGTCGTCTGGAAGCCGACAGGGTGGTGGCTGAAATGGCCCAATCAAGCCAAGCCACGAGAAGGAGCAGCCTCACTTACATCCTCATGCTCTTGGCGTTGTGCGGCACACTGACTGTCATCCTCAGCACGAGCCGCGGTGTTGGGACCTCGCCCGATTCGACGAATTATGTTGGCGCCGCACGCAACCTCCTGGATGGTCATGGCTTGAGCCGGCCCCCGAATGCGGATGGCAACTATGCGCCACTTGTACGCTGGCCCCCCCTCTATCCTCTGCTCCTTGCTCTCATTGGCACGTCAGGCGCAGATCCACTTGTAGCCGCGCGCTGGCTCAATGCGCTCCTTTTGGGGGCCAACATTTGGCTGGTCGGCGTTGTCCTTGCGCGTCTCCGCTGCTCGACTTGGATCGTGATCCTTGGCTCGTTCATGATGCTCGGCGCGGTCGACATGCTTCAGATCCATTCCATGGCATGGTCGGAACCGCTCTTCCTTTTCTTTGGCCTGGTCGGGCTTCTGCTCCTCAGCGAGTACGCCGACAACCCTCGCCGTTCCCTGCTTCTTGCCGCCGCAGTAGTGATCGCGTGTGCCTTTCTGACGAGGTACGTCGGCCTGGCGCTGATCGCGACGGGGATCGCGGCGATCCTCTTCCTCTCGAGAGAGAAGCGGTACGCGAAGAAGACCGTTGATTCGTTCCTATTTGCCGCCGGCGCCGGCGTGCCGATGCTTGCGTGGCTTGTTCGAAATGCCCTCGTTGCTCGTAGCATAACGGGTAGAACGATGGCGTTTCATCCCATTACCGTTCGACATATTCATTCCACTCTCGATAGCGTATCCATATGGGTGCTCCCCCAGCCTCTCACATTTGCCGTCAGAGTCCTGCTCCTGGCGGCTGGCGTTCTCGGTGCCGTGTGTTGTTATCTTTGGCTTCGGCAAAGAACGAATGAGCAGGGCGCGGGCCTCGCGACGCATCGGTCTCCCAAGCTCCCTGCCCTGCTCCTGACGTTCATAGCGTTCTACGTGGCACAGCTCTGCGTCGCTTTTTCATTTCTTGACCCGAAACTGTTTCTGGACTTCCGCACCATGTCGCTCGTGTACCCCCCCGCGCGCTTGATCGCGCTTCGGCGTGCGGATCAAATGCT
>CBDUSE010000279.1:0-2871 GCA_965369835.1 uncultured bacterium | reverse complement strand
AAGGCAGTTCCATCGCATCGAGCGCCCTCGCGCGCTCGGCGTGTGAGAAATGCGGATTAATCCGTTGGCCGTGGGTTCGAATCCCACCCAGCTCACTTCCTTACTCCCTCCCATCGGCTAACTTGAGCATCCGCGCGTTTTCGCCCCCTGCGTCGAACCTTGTGCCGTTCGTGATCGTCGGGCCATGGCGTGCCGGCCGGGTGCGTTGAGGCGGGATTACTTCCCTCCGCCTGACTGTTGCAGCCGGTAACCGACTGCTCATGCCCGTCTCTGTGCGCCGCAAGCGGTCGTGCACCACTCCGGCACTCAACGCGGGCATTCGGGCCTTGACGAGTGCTGGGTGCATATGGGATAATAAACATTGAAGGGGGCTCAGGACGTTTTCCATGATGGGAACCCCTGCGCCCTGTGCAAGCGCCATAGCGCGACGTGGAATGCCTGCCAGGCGAACGCGTGAGACGCACGCCGGAGTTGCTATTTTGGAGTACAGAGTGAAAAGCGGCCTTTCGGCAGTCATATCCTTTCTTGTTCTTGTGGCCTCCGCCGTCTGTCTTGCCTCGGAAGGACCCGCGCCGATACGGCTCAAGGCAACCACGATTGACACAGGCCGGCTCAGGACCGATCAACGCCCTCATCGCCCACCGCCGCCCGCCACCCGGCGCTATTTCATCATCCAATCCAAAGAAGCCATGTGCGGGGCGCTGGCGGACGACATTGTCGCCCGTGGCGCGAAAATCATCTCGTACCTGCCCGAGAACGCGTTCCTCGTCGAGGGAACGCCGGCCCAGATCGCCGCCGTGCGCCGGCTGGACTTGGTCCACTGGAGCGGTCGGTACCAGCCCGAGTACAAAGTGTCGCCTCGACTGAAAGCCCAACTGAGGAGCGGCAAGCATCCGCAGTGGCTGACGATTCTTGTTTTCGAGAGCGCGGATCTACGGGAGCTCCTGCCGGTCCTGGCTCGAGAGGGAGTCCAGCTTGAGGGATATTCGGCCGGCGCGACGTACCAGTATCTGAAGGTCAAATTCCAGCCGCGGCTCCGCATTGACCGTGTCGCCTCCCTCGAATCGGTGGCCTGGATCGAGGCGACCCGGCCCTTGCAGCTCATTGACGCGCCGCCGCCTACGACCGGCGATGTGCCGGCCGACATCATGAATCTTGAGGAGGTATGGGCCGAAGGTCTCGACGGCGCGGGCCAGATCGTGGGTATCTGCGACACCGGCCTCGATGTCGGCATCAACGGGCCGCCGCTGCACGATGATCTCGAAGGTAGACTCACAACCGTATTTGCGCTCGGCCGTCCGGGCGACTGGAGCGACGACCACGGCCACGGAACCCACGTCGCCGGCACGGCTGTCGGCGACGGCTCTATCTCGGGCGGCCTCTTTCGCGGCGGCGCGTTCGGCGCGCAACTCGTGATGCAGTCCGCCTACGTGAGCGAAGACGATCCGCTTGGCGGCATTCCCACCAATCTCTACACACTGTTTAACCAGGCATACGGCGAGGGCGCGCGCATCCACAGCAATAGCTGGGGCTCGCCGGACCACGGCCACTATTCGGTCTATTCCCAGCAGACCGATGAGTTCATGTGGGACCACAAGGACATGCTCCTCGTCTTCGCGGCCGGCAACGACGGGGTGGACGCGGACAATGACGGCGTCATTGATCAGGACTCCCTCTACTCCCCTGCCTCGGCCAAGAACTGCCTTGCGGTCGGTGCCTCCGAGAACGTGAGATCGTCAGGTGGGCTCTCGGACTTCACCTGGGGCTTGCTCGGCTTTCTCGACGGGAATTATCAAGCCGAGCCGCTCTACAGCGACTACATCTCGGACAACGAGGATGGCCTGGCGGCCTTCAGCAGCCGTGGTCCCTGCGATGACGGCCGCATCAAGCCCGACATGGTCGCCCCGGGCACCGACATCATCTCGTGCCGGACGCAGGATCCGGTCGGCTACGCGCTGGTGGACTTCAACACGTGGGGCGCCTACGACGGCTATTACGTCTATATGGGCGGCACCAGCATGGCAGCGCCCGCAGCCGCCGGCAGCGCGGCCCTCGCACGCCAGTTTCTCATCGAGCGAGCCGGCATATCCAACCCGAGCGCGGCCCTCATGAAAGCCACATTGATCAACGGCGCCTACGACATGGTGCCCGGCCAGTACGGCTCCGGCGCGACACAGGAGATAAACGCTCGCCCCAACAACGCCGAGGGGTGGGGGAGAGTTGACCTGTACTCATCCCTCTTCTCATCAACGCAGACCGAGATCAGCTTTGTTGACGCGCAGCCCGGGCTGAGCACGAGCGAGAGCACCGACTACGAGATTGTCGTGGGCGATCCCGGCGTCCCGTTTCGCGCAACGCTCACCTACACCGACTATCCGGGCAATCCGGCCGCCTCCGTGCAGTTGGTCAACGACCTCGATCTGATCGTTATTGATGGCTCCGGTGTCTCGCACTATCCCAATCGCTTGACCGGTCCCGACCGGATCAACAACGTCGAGACGATAGATATCCCGGCGCCCGAGGCGGGGATCTATCAGGTCCGCGTCAGTGCCCACAATACGCCGTTCGGGCCGCAGCCGTATGGGCTCGTCGTGTCGCGCGGGAAGAAGAGCGGCGTCGGCCAAATCGTGCTGAACAAAGAGGCCTACGGCCAGGCGGACACAACGGCCACCGTGACCGTCATTGACACGGACATTGCCGGTGCGGGATCTCAGGCCGTAACGTTGACATCAACGACCGATGCCACCGGCGAGAGCGTGACGCTCAACGAGACGTCGCCGGGCACGGGCGTGTTCGTCGGGCAAGTGGGCTTGACCCCCGCGAGCCCCGGAAGCGGCGCCGTGAGCTTGTCGTACACATTGTCGCAGGAGG
>CBDUSE010000278.1:0-2876 GCA_965369835.1 uncultured bacterium | reverse complement strand
CCTGACAACATCCACACAAAATACGTCACCGAACTTACGAGTCAGAGCACTAGCCCGGCCCGCAAGGGCCGGGTTAGCAAGCCCAAGAATCAGGACCGAGCGCCGAAGGCGCGACACGAGTCGGAGCCGCAATCACGGCCTCGTCATGTCCACACGTGGCTCTCGTCGTACTCGACGCCGTGCTTCTTCAGAAACGCGACGAATTCCTCCTGGAACGTTCGCCTGCGATGATGCTCAGCCTGGCTCGCGATGTAGGCCTTCACATCGTCCACGTTCGATGCGCTCACCGAGAAGACACCGTAGCCGCTCTGCCACGCGAACTTGCCCTTGTCCGCGAACGTCTCGTGAACCCACTTCGACGAATTGCTCTTGATCTTGTTGACTATCGTCGCCAGCGACGGCTCGGTCCGCATCGCGAACAGGACGTGCACGTGATCCGCGGTTCCGCCGATGGCGATGGGAATCCCCTTCTCACCCCGGAGGATCCCACCGATGTACCCGTGCAATCGCGGCGCAACGTCGTCCGCAATATAGGGATACCGATCCTTCGTGCTGAAGATCACGTGATAGTAGACGCTTGCGAAGGTGCTGGCCATCGGCCTTCCCGTGCGGATCGTGTCGCCCCTTCGGGGCTCAATAGGTTTTCCAGCTTCCCGCAACCCGGGGCTAACGCCCCGGGCTAGATTCCTCCGCCGCTTCGCGGCTGCGCCAACCCGACACCCAGCCAGTATACCATAGGAAGTGCTACCTTCGGACTCACGGACGCCCTCAGCCACCACCCAGGCAGAAGTAGCCCCGGACCCCAGGGCCGAAGTCCCGAAGGAAGCTAGCCCGGCCAGTGAGGGCCGGGGAAACGCCAGAGCCAACGCAGCCTGAGCGCCGAAGGTGCGACACATGTCGCGAGGGTACGACGAAAGCGGCTGCTCAGGGCGGACGCCTGCGGCTCTGGAACCGCATCGTGCTTCCCGAAACGCCCTTTACACCCGTTGGCCGGTTTGGTATGTTCCGGCCGTGTAGGTGCGCAGGGGTGTGCCCTGTACGAAGGCCCTGCGCGCGTGCTTCTGAGCGTGCGATTTCCCGACGGCCGCAGGTCCGATCGCGCCGCCATCTGGCGGCCGGTACCCACCCGGCGGCCCGGACACACCGGATAGAGAGGACAGAGATGAAACGCCGAATGATTACCATTGACGGCAACCAGGTGGCCGCCTACGTCGCGCACAAGGTCAGCGAGGTGATCGCCATCTACCCGATTACGCCGTCGTCGGGGATGGGCGAGTTTGCCGACGAGTGGTCCGCCAAGGGCCGGACGAACATCTGGGGCACGATCCCCCAGGTCGTCGAGATGCAGAGCGAGGGCGGCGCCTCGGGCGCGGTCCATGGCGCGGCGCAGACCGGCGCGATCACGACGACGTTCACGGCGAGCCAGGGCCTGCTGCTGATGATCCCGACCATGTTCAAGATGGCGGGCGAGCTCACGCCGACGGTCTTCCACGTCTCGGCGCGGTCGGTGGCGACGCACGCGCTCTCGATCTTCGGCGACCACAGCGACGTGATGGCCGTCCGCTCGACGGGATTCGGCCTGCTCGCCTCCGGCTCGATCCAGGAGGTGATGGATATGGCACTGATCGCGACCGCCTCGAGCCTCAAGTCGCGCGTGCCGTTTGTCCACTTCTTCGACGGCTTCCGCTCGAGCCACGAGATCCAGAAAATCGAGGCGCTTCTGGACGACGATATCCGCGCGATGATTGACGACGAGGACGTGCTGGCGCTCCGCGCCCGGGCGATGACGCCCGACCGCCCGGTGCTCCGGGGCACAGCGCAGAACCCGGACGTGTTTTTCCAGGGGCGCGAGACCGTCAACCCGTACTACGACGCCTGCCCCGGCATCGTGCAGCAGGTGATGGACCGCTTCGCCAAGGTCGTCGGACGGCACTACAAGCTCTTCGACTACGTCGGCGCGCCGGACGCCGAGCGCGTGATCGTGCTGATGGGCTCCGGCGCCGAGGCGGCGCACGAGGCGGTCGAGTATCTCACCCAAAAAGGCGAGAAGGTCGGCATGATCAAGGTACGCCTCTACCGGCCGTTCTCTATAATAGACTTCGTTGGGGCGCTGCCCAAGACGGTCAGGGCGATCGCCCCGCTCGACCGCACCAAAGAGCCGGGCGCGCTCGGCGAGCCGCTCTACGAGGACGTAGTCACCGCCATCGTCGAGGCGATGGCCGCCGGCACAGCGCCGTTCGACACCGCGCCGCGCATCGTCGGTGGCCGCTACGGGCTCTCGTCGAAGGAGTTCACACCGGCGATGGTCAAGGCGGTCTTCGACAACCTCGCCGCCGACCGGCCAAAGAACCACTTCACCGTCGGGATCACCGACGACGTGACCCACACCTCGCTCGAGTGGGACCCCGACTTCGTCGTCGAGGGCGACGACGTGGTGCGCGCGATGTTCTTCGGCCTCGGCGCCGACGGCACGGTCGGCGCGAACAAGAACTCGATCACGATCATCGGCGAGGGCACGGACAACTACGCCCAGGGCTACTTCGTCTACGACTCGAAGAAGGCGGGCGCGATCACGGTCTCGCACCTGCGTTTCGGGCCGCGGCCGATCCGCTCGACCTATCTTGTCAACTCGGCGAACTTCGTCGCCTGCCATCAGTGGTTCTTCCTCGAGAAATACGACATGCTCAAGAACGCCGTGCCGGGCGCGACGTTCCTCCTGAACAGCATCTACGGGCCCGACGAGGTCTGGGACCACCTGCCCCGGCCGGTGCAGCAGCAAATCATCGGGAAAAAGCTCAAGCTCTACGTTATTGACGCCTACAAGGTGGCCGACGAGACCGGCATGGGGGTGCGGATCAACACGATCATGCAGACCT
>CBDUSE010000277.1:0-2910 GCA_965369835.1 uncultured bacterium | reverse complement strand
CGCTACAGCCGAACGCTCCACCTGCACGAGCATTTCTCGGACGCCTTCGAGGACTGCGACGAGCTGCTGCTCACCGACATCTACAGCGCCTTCGAGGAACCGGTCGCGGGCGTTGACGGCACGATGATCTTCGAGGCGGTCAAGCGCCACGGCCGCCCGAAGGCCCGCTATCTCGAGACTCTGGAATCGCTCAGCAACGAGCTCGCCGCCATGGTGCGGCCGGGCGACCTCGTCGTGACGATGGGAGCGGGCGATATCCACACCGTAGCGACCGAGCTCGTCAAGACACTCAGAGAGAAGCAAACCCATGTCCACTGAGCCACCCGAGCACGACAAACGGCGCGTGTGCATCGTCTTCGGCGGCCGCTCCGGCGAGCACGAGGTCTCGATCCGCTCGGCCATCTCGGTCAGCAGCGCCCTCGACCGCAGCAAGTACGACGTCGGCTACATCGGCATCACCAAGGAGGGCGACTGGGTGTCCAACGTGGCACCGCTCGACTTCAATGACTTCTCGGCGGGCCCCGGCACGACGGAAGCCCTCGGGTTGCTGACCGAATACGACATCATCTTCCCCGTGCTCCACGGCCCGTACGGCGAGGACGGCACGATCCAGGGGCTCTTCGAGATGCTTGATCTGCCCTACGTCGGCGCCGGCGTGCTCGGCTCCGCCCTCGCCATGAACAAGGCGGTCGCCAAGCAGCTCTTCGCCCACCACGGCCTGCCGGTCGTGCCGCACGTCGAGGTGCACTGGCCGGAGTGGGCGGCTGAGCCACATGCCAACGTCGAGAGGCTCGTCGAGCAGATCGGCCTACCGTGCTTCGTCAAACCGGCGAACCTCGGCTCGAGCGTCGGCATCACGAAAGCGCACGACCCGGGCGAGCTCCGCGACGGGATCGCGGCCGCCGCCGAGTACGACCGCACGATCATCGTCGAGTCGGCCGTCGAGGCGCGCGAGATCGAGTGCAGCGTGCTCGGCAACGACGAGCCGGCCGCGTCGGTCTGCGGCGAGATCATCCCGTCGGGTGAGTGGTACGACTACAACGCCAAGTACGTTGACGATCGTTCGGAGCTCCTCATTCCGGCGCCCATCGAGCCGCACCAGCAGGCGGAAATCCAGCGCATCGCCATCGAGGCATTCCGCATCCTCGACTGCTGTGGGATGGCGCGCGCCGACTTCTTCCTCTGCAAGCAGACCGGCACGATCTACCTCAACGAACTCAACAGCATCCCCGGCTTCACGACGATCAGCATGTACCCGAAGCTGTGGGAGGCGAGCGGGCTCCCCTACCCCGACCTGCTCGACCGGCTCGTCGAGCTCGGCTTCGAGCGCCGGCGCAAAGCGCCGAGGAGCCTCAGGGCCCATCTCGCGGGGGAACGATAATGCGCCGGAAACAGCACATACCCCGATACACAGCCACGCGGGACACGGTGACGATGCGCGCCCGCGCGCTCAAGTCCAAGCGCAGGCGACCGAAACGCACGGGCAGCGGCGCAAAGCGGTCGCTCATTGGCGCGCCGATCGCCCTGCTCGCCTTGACTCTGGCCGCCTACGGCGCGCACACGCTTGTCAAGTGGCTCCACCGGGCGCCCGAGTACGTCGTGAAAGAGATCCACGTCGAGGGAGCAGCTCTCTTCACGCCCGAAGAGATCCTCAGGGAGGCCGGCCTGGAGCCCGGGTTACCAATTCTTGACTACGAGATTCACGGCGCCCGGCGCAAGCTCGTGACGAACTCGATGATCCGCACGGCATCAATCACGCGCCGGCTCCCGAACACGATCGTCGTTCGCATCGTTGAGCGCGTCCCGATCGCCCGACTCAGCAACGGATGGCTCGTAGACGGCGACGGCTTTCTCTTGACAGAAAACGACTCTCTGGCGACGCTACCGACAATCAAGGGGGTTTCGCTCAAGGATCCGAAGGAAGGCACTCAGGTCGAGGACAAGAAGCTCAGCGCGGCACTCCGGATCATCAGGCTGTACCTCGCCTCGTCGCTGCCCGAGCTCATGCAAATTGAGACGGTGGATGTGCACAACCTGAGAAAAGTGCGGCTCTATCCCCTGCCGGGACCGAACACGTGCGCGGGCGCACACTTCATGCTGGGTGACGGGCAATTCGGCCAGCGTCTCGCAAAACTCGACGAGATCCTGCGCAAGCAAGCCAGCCGGGTCAAGTACGCCGATCTGCGCTTGCAGCGGGTTCCCGTTCGGACGGAGTAACATGAGCAGAGAACACCGCAAGGCTCCACGTCGGCGGCATCGAGCCAAACGAGCCGGAGGAAGCTGAGATCATGCGATGGCGTCGAAACATCGTCGTCGGCCTTGATGTCGGCACCACGAAGACGTGCGCCGTCGTCGGCGAACCGGTCGAAGAAGGGCGCGTGCGCGTGCTTGGCGTCGGGACCGCCCCGTCGAGGGGGCTGCGCCGTGGAGAAATCGTTGACGTCGAGGAGACCATCGCCTCCATCGTTGACGCGGTCGAGGAGGCCGAGCGTACCTCGGACACCGAGATCCACTCGGTGTTCGCCGGCATCACCGGCGACCACGTCCAGACCCGAAACGCCCGCGGCGTCGCGCCGATCGAGACCGACTCGAACGAGATCACCCAGGCCGACATCGCCCGCGCAATCGAGTCGGCGCAGGCAATGGCCCGCTCGATAGACCGCGAGATCCTGCACGCGGTGCCGGCCGGTTTCATTGTTGACGGCGTCAGCGACATCCGCGACCCGCGCGGGCTGTGCGGCCGGCGGATCGAAGTGCTCGTGCACCTTGTCACCGGCGCGCTGCTCTCGGCGCAGAACCTCGTCAAGTGCATCAACAAAGCGGGCTTCGAAGTCGAAGACATCGTCTTCCAGCCGATCGCGGCCAGCCGGGCGGCGCTCACGAGCACCGACAAGGAAGTCGGCGTCATTC
>CBDUSE010000276.1:0-2932 GCA_965369835.1 uncultured bacterium | reverse complement strand
CTGTTCCACGGGCTTGCGCCCGAGGCTACTCTCAGACGCCCCTGGCGGGGCTTGGCTCAGTCTGATCTCCGAGAAGCATACCCTGGCAATATCCGCTTTGACCCCACTCCCTTGCACGCCGTGGATTTCCTCGCGTCCCTTTTGCATGTAGAAACCGTGCTCGCATGTGTCACGGAGTCTCTTGACGTACTCCTCCTGGACGAGGCGTGTGTCCTCGTTGTCGGAGAAGTCCTTGCCCGTCCAGTGAATGAGGAACTTGGAGTGCAGGCTCATCGTTCAGCCCTCCTCCTTCTCTCTCCGGAAGCCGATCTGACGGCGCTTGGTCGGTTCTTCGGGTGCCATCAACTGACGGATCGCGTCGAAAACCACCTTGAACTGCGTATCGTATTTCCGTTCGAGCTCCGTGAGTTTGCGTCTGAGCTCTGCGTTCGCGGCCAGCATGCTGCGAAGGCGGACGAATGTCCGAACGACCTCGATGTTTACACTGATTGCGCGCGGGCTGCTCAGCACACTTGAGAGCATGGCAACTCCCTGCTCAGTGAAGGCATAGGGCGGATAGCGCCTGCCGCCCCATGAGCTTGGGGTGCCGGACTGGCGCCTCAAGGCATCGAACTCGTCTTTGGTCAGTTGGAACATGAAGTCGGCAGGAAAACGCTCGGATTGCCGCTTCACGGCCCTGACAAGCTGCTTCGTCTCAACGCCGTACAGCGTGGCCAAGTCAGCATCCAGCAAGACCTTCTTACCCCGGATGAGCAGTATGAGCCGGGCTATTGCATCACGCGACACAATCGCTTGCTCCACGTTCATCCTCTCCCTCTATTAGGCTGTTCGTTACCGACTTGAGGTGCCAAACTGGCACCTCAAGTCGGGTCTTCTCCCGAAGAGAACCCGGCTTGCCCAGGTCTGCGCCGGCTCCGCTGGTGCGGTGAGCTCGCGGATCATGGTGGCGATGGCCAGGATCTACTCGTCGTGGGCCGCCAGCTTCTTCTCGAGCCGCTCGACCTTGCGCGCGAGGTCCTCGTGCGAGGCGAGCATCTAGCGCAGCCGCACGAACGCCCGGACGACGTAGATGCTCGCCTCGACCGCGCGCGGCGAGTTCAACATGCTGGCCGCCATAATCGCCCCGTGTTCGGTGAAGGCGAATGGAGGCGTTTGGCGTCCGCCGCGGCCTTTTGAGATCGCAGGTTGCGATGTCAAACAGCTGAACTCCTCCTTCGTGAGCTGAAACATGAAGTCCTCGGGGAAGCGCTCCCTGTTCCTTTTCACGAGTTCTACTCGTGGTAATACACGTCCCAGTCGAGGTACTTGTCGAACGCCTCGAAGAGGGGCTCGGCGACTTCGGAGAGGTTCATGGCGACGTGGTGCTCGAAGCCCATCTCGCATATCGTGGCGAGCAGGTCCTGCAGATCGGGGATCTCGAAGACGCCGTAGCCGCCGAAGCTTTCCAGGGGGTCGTCGGTGAACTCGCCTTCGCCGAGGTAGGTGCAGATGATGCCTTCCTCGTCGTCGGTCGCCACGCGGCAGTAGGTCATCGGGCCCGACTTGATGCGGCCCACCAGCGTGCCGTAGGTATTTGCCTCGCCAACGACGCCGGCGAGGATGTCCTGGTACGACATTCGAGGGTCGCGCAATGCGGACTTTGGCAGGTTGCTACAGTGGAAGGCGACGCCCTTGTCCGGGTCGTCGCCGTAGTTGTTGTTCCAGTCGAGCAGCATGCTCGGCGTCTGCGAGGCCAGCGTGAGGGCCAGCATCCCGACGAGGCCGGTCACGTCCACCTCGCACGCGCTCGGCTTGAGCGCTTCGCTCATCATGCTCATGAGCGTGCAGGGCGCGACGCCGTAGTACTCCTCGATCGCCGTCCAGCACTGAAACGCCGTCCCGTCGAGCTCGCATTCCTCTATCCAGCGGTCAACGACCACGCCGAGCTTCGCCATCTTGACGAGCGATTCGGTGGGCACGCCCTCGCACCTTGCGTACGCCTTGATCGCGGCGAGCTTGTCTTTGTACTCGCTCTCCTTGAGGCGCTTGGCCCGGCCGATCACCTCGCTCAGGTCGAGAGTCTCGACGCTGATGCCGGAAAGCTGCAGGAGCTTCTCGCTGTAGCGCACGGTGTTGAACGCCGCCGGTCGCGTGCCGATCGCGCCGAGCCGGGCGTGGCGAAGCCCGTTGACCACGCGGCACGTGGCGGCGAAGTCTTCGAGGTCCTGATTGAAGCTGTCGGAGTCGGGCCACACGGTGTGGAGCTCGGTGAGCGAGAAGGGGATGCCGTACTGCGCCAGGTTGTTGCACACGGAGATTTTGCCACAGAAGCTGTCGCGCCGGTCCGCCACCGTCATTCTGCCCGGCTCGTCGGGGTAGGCGTGGATGAGCACCGGCACGTCGAGGTTCGCCATCTGTAGCACGTCGGCCACGCCGCGCTCGTCGCCGAAGTTCGGGAGCGACACGATGACCCCGTCAATCTCGTCGCGGTGTTTTTTGAAGAGCTCGGCGCAGATCTTGGCCTCCGGCCGCGTCTCGACCGCCCCGTGCTTCGTGTCGTTCTCGCCGACCGCGATCGTTCCGTAGCCGCCGGCCTTGAGGAGCTTGGCCATCTCCTCGCGGCCCGCCCGGGCGAGCTTGTCTGGGAAAAACCCTCGATTCCCGATGATGAGACCGAAAACCGTCCTGCCGTCTTTCATTGTTCCTTCAACCTCCTTGTTTCTGGCTTGCGGCTGCGAGCCCTATCGCCCTTGGCACGATAGCTCACCCCGAACGAACTCCACAGCTTTTTGTCTGCGAGCCGCTCCCGTGTGCTCGCTCTCCGGCTCCTCGGCAGAACGCCCCCCGGCTTGAGCAATCGGCGACCTCTCTAGCCCGCATTTCTCACAGCGGATGCAGGTGCGGTGTTCCCCGACGAGCCGCGTTGCGGCGATTGAGAGTAGCCTCGGGCGCA
>CBDUSE010000275.1:0-2965 GCA_965369835.1 uncultured bacterium | reverse complement strand
GATCTGTACAAGGTGGAGCACGTCTTCTGGCCCCAAGGCGGCAATCCGTATGAGGCAGCCAAGGGCCGCGTCAAGCCAGACACCCACGTGGTTGTTTCCCCGAAGGTCAGCCCGGAAACCGTCGCGGCCATCAAGGGCCGCTTGCCCGAGAGCTACGTTCCCCCCATCGTCGCCATCCTGCCACAACTAGCCCGGCATGACGAGGCGCTGATTGAGGTGGCCAAGCGATCTGGGACCACGGTGGAGCGAGCCTTCGAGAAGTACATTGACGCGGCGTTCACGGTGTTGGGTTACGAGACCAAACTGCTCGGGCAGGGCAAAGGGCGTGTACCGGACGGGTTGGCGCTGGCGTTAGACGACAGCTACGCGATCCTCTGGGACGCGAAAGTCCGCACAAATGGCTACAGCATGGGCACGGATGACCGGGCGATCCGCGAGTACATCACCACGCAAAGCCGCGAGCTGAAGCGCCGACGCTCATTGCGAAACATCTACTACCTCGTCATTTCGAGCGGGTTTGCGGACGACTACGACGACACGATTCGATCCATCAAAATGGATACCGACGTGAACGAGGTAGGTCTCGTGGAAGCTGATACGCTCGTGGCTCTCGTGGACGCGAAACTGCGAGCGCCCCTTCAGATTACCTTGGGGCCAGACGGTATCCAAAGGCTGTTCAGCGTGAGTGGTGTACTGTCGGCAGATGCCGTTCGCGAGTCGTGGATTTGATCGGACGAGCATGATGACGGTGGTTTATCCGACAAGGATGAGCCGGTCTCCTCGCTCGGAGAAAGCGCTTCGGCTGCACGATGTCACCTGGCCGATATCGTGTAATTGGTATGTAATTGTGTAAATGGTGTAATTGTGTAATTGGGGACAGTCACCTATTTCTTCGCCATTACTAGCGCTCTCCGCTTGGATAACAGGTGACTGTCCCTATCAAAGACTCTTAAAGACTCTTCTCCGGGCGTCGCGTGCCTTCGTACAGTTCGTACTTGAGCAGCCGGCAGTCGATCTTGGCGTTGAAGAACTCCATGCGGCGGCGCGCCCGCAGCCCAACCTTCTTCGCGAGTTCGAGGTTCCCCGTGAAGATGTAGCCGGTCCACCCCGGGCACCGCTGCTTGAAGAAATCCCCCATGCGTTTGTAGGTTTTCTCAAGTTCCGCGATGACGCCGAGGCGCTCGCCGTACTCGGGGTTGATGACGACGATCCCCTTCTCCGGCGGCATCGGGGTTTCCGCAAAGTCGCACACGTCGAACCGGATCATGTGGTGCACGCCGGCGGTCTCGGCGTTCTTCTGGGCTGCCCGGATCGCGCCCGCGTCGATATCGGTGGCGATGATCGGGGCGATCGGGCCTTGGTTGCGGATCTTCTTGGCGCTGCGGCGCATCGACTCCCAGGCGTCGGAATCGAAACCCTTACGGTGCATGAACCCGAAGTTGCCTCGCAGCAGCCCGGGCGGGCGCCCCGAGGCAATCAGCGCTGCCTCGATGGCGAGCGTGCCGCTCCCGCACATCGGGTTGACCAACGGCACGGACCCGTCATACCCCGTCGCCAGGATGACACCGGCTGCTAGCGTCTCCTGCATCGGCGCCTTGTGCGGCATCTTGCGGTAGTTTCGATCCGCGAGTTTTCGCCCGGAGGTGTTCAGGAAGAGCCGGGCATCGTCCCCGTTCCAATAGAGATGGACGACGAAGTTCTCCCGTAGCGGCCCGGAGTTCGGCCGAGCACCGGCCACTGATGCCACGCGGTCCACGATGGCGTCTTTGACCTTGAGGCTTGCGAACCGCCAATCAGTGATGGTCGGCGTGTTCACGCTCGAAACCACACTGAGG
Source organism: uncultured bacterium (assembly GCA_965369835.1). Taxonomy (GTDB): domain Bacteria; phylum Auribacterota; class JABMQX01; order JAFGEW01; family JAFGEW01; genus CBDUSE01. The sequence continues at coordinate 1,130 of CBDUSE010000275.1, read as the reverse complement.
TACTCATCGAGGGAGATCATCTCCTCCCACGGCAGCTCATACACGTGGTCGTACAGCTCGTCCGGATCGGCGCAGGTGAAGGTATCGATCAAGACGAGCACGTTGAACGCGGTGCGCAGAAAGAGATTCAGCCGCATGGCGTCATGCATGCCGGCTGTGATCTCCAGGCCGGTCGGCCGAGAAGAGTCGATCGTGTAACCAAGCTCCTCGACCTCGCGCCGAAGGTAGTCTACCAGGCCGGGGGCGCAGGTGATGCGAATCGCTAGCGGTTCATGAAAGTCAGTCATCGCCGCAGACGATACTCGCTCGCCGGCACCGCGAAAAGCCCCTCGACCGTGCTGCTCAGCTGTAGCGTCATTCGGGGTTCTGTTGTCCCCTGGCGTCTCAGCGTGCGCGAGACACTCAAATTAGTCACCGGCGGCGTTTTCGAAGACAACAAGTCGACGTAGCAATCAGCATCGCCAAAGTGGCTGGCTCCGGCACAGTGATGCCCGAGTGAATCGGTTCAAACGTGCCTGGATCGATAATCTCGAAGAACTGCGAGCCCGGCTCGCCTGCCCCGAGCCACTCGAAGCTCACCGCGAAGTCGGCCACCGTTTCGCCGGGTGCGATGCCAGCGCTCAGAGCAAGCGCGTCGTAGAAACCGTCGTCGGTCAGAACTGGATCGGGCTGCACCACCAGCTCGTCCCAACCACCTGCGGGCGGATCCTGCGTAGTCACAGCCAACTGCGCGAAGCTGCCCAGCTCGAACCAGATCGTGAATTCCTCAATCACGACAGGCAAGCTGTGGTTGGACACCTCATACGTGTACTCCCAATGGCCGCCGCCCAGGTCTACCGCCTCATAGACGATGGAAGCCGGGCCCGCCTGAGTACTGCCCGTCGCTGCCAGCAATGCCGCCAGCACGAATCCGAAAAGTCTCATATCGATTCTCATCTTCATTCTCTCCCTCTCCTACGTCCGCCAGCCAACCAGGGATTCGCGTCAGCGGCTGGGTTGCGACGTCATGCTGACTCCAGGGTGAAACCACTACACCCGGGACTCCGTTGGATTTTCACGGCCCCTCTATGGTAGGCACGGGCGCCGACGGAGCATCTGGGTAGAACTCCAACTGTGTTTCGGTGTCGTGG
>CBDUSE010000274.1:0-2984 GCA_965369835.1 uncultured bacterium | reverse complement strand
CCCATCAAAGAAGCAAGAACAATACGTCATCGTACTTATGAGGCGGTGTACTAGTTCGGGGTCTCCTCGGGAGGCGGCGACTGAGCCAGCTTCATCTGAGACGGGGCTGTTACGCCGGGAGCTGTTCCTTGCATGCCGATGGACAACTGCATTAGACTATGCACTCGGCAGTGTGCGCGATGCCCAATGCCTGGACGGCGGCATGTTGCCAAGGAAGGTTCCGCATGAGTGACATGGACGAGGCAAAGGCAGAGGCCAAGCGTCTACTCAAGCTGTATGACGAAGCAAGCAGGCGCCTCAACGAAGCGGCCAACGAGGCGGCGCGCAAGTTCGACAAGGTAATGGTCTCGTTGTCCGCGGGGGCGTTTGCGCTGTCGATAGCGTTCCTCAAAGCGATCGCCCCTGTCCCGGTCGCGAAGGAGCTGTTGATCGCGGCATGGGCGTGCTTCGGCTTGGCCATCACCTCGATCTCGTTTGCCTTCCTGTTCTCGCAATACTCGGCGATGAAGGCGCACGAGAACTGGAACCGGTACATAGACGACATGGCGACGCCGCAAGCCGACCCAGTGCCTCCGAGCCGCGCAACGAATCGCTACTCGACGATCACCGAGGTGTTGAACTGGGTTTCCATCTGCACGTTCGTTCTCGGCTTGCTCTGCATGGTGCTATTCGCTGTTGCGAACTTCCGTTAAGGATCCAGATAGGAAGGGGGGCTGTGACGTGACGCACTCGAGCGCCAACGACCCCGATCAGGAACTCAGCGCCCCGCGCCTCTTCGCGCAGGCCGTCAAGGAACTCGGCTCGGGCGATGCTCTTGGCATCGGCCACCGAGTCCTGCGGGGCCGCGTGTCAGGCGGCCTCAGCGATGTGTCAGGAGAACTCAAGCCACTCCACTACCACCGAGCCATATGCAAAGCTCTTCGTGGCCTCTTTGCCGATAAGCGATCTCCAGCGCCGCCTGAGGATCAGATGGGGCCTGAGCCTGAGTGGCGGCAACTCGCGGATGCGGTGCTTGAGCTTGGCACGCAGTTGGAGGAGCTTGCGGCCGCCCTCCGGGCACTTGCCGAGTACCCTATGTCCATCGAAAAGGACCGAAACACGGCCCTGCGCGTGCTCTCTCTTGTCGCAGAGGAGTGTGGAATTCCCTACACAACGCCGAAGGATCCGGCGTCATAGTCGACGGGTTTCACATGTCTGATCGCCCGACGATACGGTATGCGTTTCTGGACAGCAGCGTCCTATTGCACTACCGGTTCTTCGACGAGATCGACTGGCCCGCTGAGCTTGGTGTGGAACGTGTCGTGCTCGTTTTCACGTCCCAGGTGATCAGCGAGCTGGACAGGGTCAAGTACAGCACCCGAAGCACGACGAAAGCAGACAGGGCCCAGAAGGTCGGCAGGAAGCTCCTCGAGATCATTGAGACTGGCGGTCGTGTAGAAGTCCGGCCCAATGTTGAGGTGCTCCTTCTCGATAAAGAACCACGCCTAGATTGGGGGGCTCACGATCTCGACGAGTCTTGGGGCGACGACCGCGTCATTGCGGCGGTGCTTTGCTCTCCCTTTCCGGACGAGGAGAAAGTACTCGTCTGTGCCGACGTGAAGTTTGTGCTGAAGGCTCAGACGAGGACGATTGCCTACCACAGGCTCAGAGACGAGCTCGCACTTCCGCTGGAGAAAACGCCTGAGCAACGGGAAGTGGACCGGCTACGGAAGGAGCTCTTACGGCACGAGGCCAGGCTGCCGGTTCTCAGGTTGCTGCTGAAGACGAATGCCGGAGCTGACGTCTCTCTTGCCGCTGAGCTGAAACAGCACGCGAGGCCGTCGTCGGAGGACATCGAGAAGCGCGTGGCGGACAAGAAGGCCCTGCTGAAGCAGCAGGTCTCGCAAGGAGAATCACGTGCCTTCCCCTACGCCGGTCTTGGTCAATTCCACGAAATCCAGGCCAGAAGGGCCAGAGAGCGATACGCTACGGACATTGAGCAGTACCTAGCTGCCTTGCGCGAGTACTACGTGCAGGCCGAAGAATACGCGGAGGTGATGTCCAGGACCGTGAAGGTAGAGCTGGTTCTGTCGAATCAGGGCACGACGCCCGCGGAGGACATAGACATCTACGTTCACTTCCCTGACGGATTTCAGGTCAGGCATGAGGATGAGATGCCGCGTGCTCCGGTGGAGCCAGCAGAGCCTGTGTACCGGCCAGACGGATGGTTTCCTCGGCTTCCGGATGTTGGATCACTTGCGCGAGGTTCGTTCAGCCCCGCTGTGCCGCAGCGACCTCTGATCAAGAAGAGAGACAGCTACGACGTGGACTTCCCCACTGTGCCGACGCTCAAGCACGGGTATGAACTGAACCTGGCTTCTCTGTATGCGGTGTTCTCCTCACACGACTCAGTGAAGCCATTCCATCTGAATTACGTTGTTCATTCTGCAACGCTCCCGGACGCAGTGAGCGGTAAGCTGCACGTGCTGGCACGAGCCGTGGGATAAGCCCGGAACGGCTGCAGGGAGCCATGGGCCTCTGGGTTTCATAGTTCCGCACCCATGTCTACTTGTCACCCGACGCGACCCTCTGTCGCCCGTTCGGAGTATGGTTGTTTCGGAGGGAGTTGAACCTAGGGCGGCGCGCCCCCAAAGGGGGCGTTAGCGCCTCCCTGGGTCTCGGTCGCCCCACACAGGCCATACCCCGAAGGGTTACATAGATTCGCGCTGGGAGGGCAGTTGCCCGTGGTGTGCGGAGCTATGTAACCCCTTCGGGGTATGGATGAACGTCTGTGCTGCTCTTTGCTCTTCCCAGGGCGGCGCTTGCGCGCCTCGCTGCGCACGGCGCGTGCGCTTGCCCAGGGCTAGTCTATGGAGCCCTTTCAGGGCAGCGTCCCAAAGATAATGCCAATTGCGCTGGATCGTCGTGCGAGCTCTCCTGTAGCGTGGGCTTCCGCCAGGATCCCACCAGTGTTGACTCCCGCCTGGTCCACGCGTATTCTGGAA
>CBDUSE010000273.1:0-2985 GCA_965369835.1 uncultured bacterium | reverse complement strand
TGCTCAAGTTGGCGCGAGAGGGCGGCCATCCCGTCAGACGGTCGCTTTGCAGGAACCAGGCTCAGGGGTCGCCGGCGAGCATACGGCTTTCCCCGACACGCCCTTGATGAAGCGTCTTGCATTTGTATAGCCGGGTCTCAGCCGGCCCTCCTGTGTGCCACCGACTGAAGCCGGTGGCAAACAACAGAGCCGGCTGTTGGTCGTCATCTGAACACGTTGTTCGCGCCGAACCGGACCGGCTCCTCGAAGGCTCAGGACAAGTGTCGCTTCCTGCCGGTCTGTCAGGACCATGTGCTGATAACCACCAGCCGGCTGCTCGGATGTGTCTCGCTCGATGTTCATCCCACAGGCTGAAAAATCGGCTGTTGAAATCTCGTGGCTGGTTGACACGATCGGTTTTTCGCAGCAAAGGCTGCGTCTTGGCGTAGTGAATGAGCACACATCCTCGTCCGGCACGTTCACGTCTTGAAATCCCGACGGAAATGTGCGACAGCATACGTGCTGGGTCACGTCATCCGAACCTCTTGCAGAAAAAAACGGCCACGATGGAACTCAACTGCCCACAGTGTGGCGCGGCAATCACCGAAGCCGACCTGAATCTCAAGGCCGGCATCGCCTCGTGTCGCGCGTGCGGCGCGATGCTCGTGGTGACCCGGCGCAGCGGTGAGCTCGTCGCGACCCCGGCCGACACCGTATCCCCCAGAAGCGAACCCGTCACCCACGAAGATGAAGACCGGCCGCCGAGCTTCACCACGTCCGAAGAGGACGACGTCCTCACGATCACCTTTCCGCCTTGCGGCTTTGGGCAGGGGTGGCGGCTTCTTTCCGTGGCCGCCTTCGCTATCGTGTTCGCGACGGTGCTTGCGCGCGACGTGCTTGTGCATCGCCCACCGGCGTTCTTCATGTTCGCCGCCGGCGCGGTGCTGCTCGGGGCAATGGCGCTCGTGATGCTCGTGGCGGGGCTGTACGTCACGTTCGGGACGGGCACCATCACGATGTCGCCGGTCGAGGCCGTGTTTGCCCGGCGGCTGTTCGGCTTGACATGGCGCGAGCGTGCGGGCATGCAGGGCGTGACGCGTGTCGAGCCGTTCCGCACGCGGCAGCGCACACGCATCGAGCTTTTCACCTGCGGGCTGATGATCGGCGAGCGCCGTTACAAGTTTCTCCGCGACCTCGGCGACGCCGAGATGTTCCGGGTTGCCGAGGTGGTGAACGGCTTCCTCAAGCGCGTGAACGCCGAGGACTTCTCCAAGGTGCTCACGCCGGAGCCCGAGTCGCCGGCTCCCTCGGACGAACCCGGCTCCTGACGCTCTCCCGCTGCCCGACGCGGCGCGTCGCGAGGTTCTTTGCGCCTTGGCACCTGTGCGTGAGACTCCGCCAGTGCCTATCTCGGCCAGCGCTTCTCCGGCTCGGGCAGCGGCGGGAACGGGTTGTGCGGCAGCGTCTGGTACCAGTAGGCGGTGCTGGCGATGTCGTCGCGCAGCGGGAGGAGCTTGCCGCGCTTGGACCAGCCGAGGGCCTGCATCACGACGCGCAGGTCCTTCTCGAACCGGATCGGGTCCATGATGTGCCAGCGGTACAGGCCGTGCTTGACGAGCTGCTCCGGCTCGCGCTTGAAATACGGGTAGCCGAGGTAAGGCGCGCTGAACGTCTCGTCGCCGAAGCCCCACGCGCCGCCGAAGTAGTCCTCCGTGCCGGTGCCGATGATCGTGGGCCACTTCGTGTCGCCGTCCATGAAGAACTTGATCTCGCCCTCGCCCCACCAGCCGTCGGTGAGCTGCGTCCACGCCATGTAGGTGCCCACGTAGTGGCCGCGCCCCTTGATGCCGTCCGCGATCGTGTACTCGCGCAAGTACTCGGTGGTGTCCTCGCGCCGCCAGGTCGCGTGGAAGTAGGCGGCGCTCTCCGGCACCGGGCCGAGCGCGTAGCTGATCTGGTAGAAGAAGCCCTCGACCGGCGCGCCGACCTGGTTCTCGACCTCGATCCTGCAGCGCTTCGCGAACGGCATCGGCCAGTACGAGTTGAAGCCGCCCGAGGGGTTCACGTTGATCGGCAGCGACACCACGTTGCAGCGCACGGCGTGGCCGTTGCAGAAGAAGTCGCCGAGCGGCACCTCAACGCTCGGCGCCGCCTGGCCGTCCCAGTAGACGCGCAGCACGAGGTCACGGTAGACCGTCGCGTACCGGCGCGTCCGCCGGCGTTCCTCGTCCCAGGCCTCGGTCTGCGTGCCGACCGTGAACCAGATGTGCGTGATCAGGCCCGGGCCCTCGATGTCGGCCAGCGTTACCGTCTGGCCCGCCTCGAGCGTCAGGCATGGGCGGCCCTTCCAGCCGGCGCCGAGGTGGTTCTCGGCCTGGCCGCCGGCGCCCTTCGAGCCGTCCGGGTTCTCGGCGCAGATCGAGCGCGACTCAAACTGCCTGAGCAGCGGGATGCTGCCTAGGCCGAAGTTGAGATCAGCCATGCTGTGCATTGCCCCTTTCCTCTGTCTCGATGCAGGTTGACGTGGCGAATTGGCGTGGATGCTACTGCGCCGCTTGCACCGAGCGCAACCGATATCGTGCCCCCGCTCTTGCGCGCCCGCGCTGGTTCCACTTGGCCCTTTACTTGCTCGGCGGTTTCAGGGAAATTTGAATGGCCGGTAGCCATGCTGGGCATCATCTCTCCCGAGCAGCTCGAACATCTCGCCGCCGCCGACGGGTTCCTGGCGCACATGGAGCGCGTCTACGTGCAGTTCGCCGACTATATGAGTAGTGGCACGTGGTTCAGCTCGGCGCACCCGGAGGCGGACGAAGCCAAGATCGCTTACTTCTCGATCGAGTTTGGCCTCTCCGAGAGCGTGCCGATCTATTCGGGCGACCTCGGCGACGCCGAGATGTTCCGGGTTGCCGAGGTGGTGAACGGTTTCCTCAAGCGCGTGAACGCCGAGGATTTTTCGAGGATGCACGCCTCCCAGCCCGAGTTGCCGGGCCCTCGAACACGCCGCAT
>CBDUSE010000272.1:0-3011 GCA_965369835.1 uncultured bacterium | reverse complement strand
CCGATTCGTACGACACTCTTGCTCATCACTCGGCTCCTTGTTTGATGGACTATCAAAACCGCCATCATTCATGGAGCCGATCTCTTGACATTTCAACTAGGAATAGCACTCATCCACACAGCCCCTCCAGCCCACTTCGAGAAAGGCCTTGACCGAACAACGCCCTAACAGTAGAATGGCGGCGATTGGGTTGGATGCCAATGCCTCCCGATCGGCGTGAATGCCCCGCAGGCCAGGGAATCGGGCCGCACGGAAGTGGCGCGGGGCCTACGCCGACTCCTCGCTCACGTCCGTGCGAGTCGAGTATCCCGGGGAACAGTTACTATGGGGCGCCAGTACTCTGCCAAGACCTTCCTACGCAATACTCCTAACTACCTACTGAAGCAGTACTTTCAGCGACGGGACACAGACCTAGGTTTCGACTGGTCATGCCTCCACGAGACCGACGTCAACCCGCTGTTCGTCGCGTTCGAGCAGCTCGATGGGGCCACCCGGGGCACAATCGACAACGATTTCACCATGATCAACGACCTCGCGTGCAAGGCGGGCGTCGTGGCGATCCTCGAGAAAGCAGGCGGCGCTACCTGTGGGCTCGCAGACAAGCTGGCCGGCATGAAGAACGCCTATAAGCGGGCCTTCTGGACCTTTCTACACGAGCCCGAGTTGTTCCGCCTGGCCGGGTGCTTCCACGAGATGGATCGCCGGGCCGGCTGGCGACGACGGTTCGTCGGCATACGGCTCGATGCTGCTAGCGACAGGAATGCGCTGCGTGCGTTCGAGAGGGCGCTCCGTCTCTTCTATCGCCGCCAGGGCCGGGGGCGGTTCTGCCACGTGGACCACTACCTGCGCCACGACCCCGTCCGGCACTGCTGCTTCGCCTATCCGGAGGACTATGCCAGCACGGACATGGGCTACGACGAGCATGGCAGTTTCCAGCAGTGGGCCCGGAGGTCGGCCTTCGAGATCATCTTCGTGTACCGGCCGGAGGAAGGCGCCCTGGAGGTTCGGGCCAAAGGTGGCAGAAGGCAGATCGTCGAGCTCCAGGAGATCTTCTGCACCCACATCCTGGGCCTGGAGCAGTTGCCTGACAACGAGGGTCAGGTGCCCTACGACTTGGCGGTCTTGAAACGGGGCGCCTTCTCCTTCCCCACCGATCCGCCGGATCGCATCGCGGGCGTGGAAGTCAGACTGCTGCGACTGGACCTGCCCCACCGCCCAGGCGAGGCAGTGCCAAGGCGGATCACGCTCTCCGTGAACTCCCGGAATGACGTGGGAGATTCCCTGTATCGGCTGCTGGACGAGGCGATTGACAAGGACCACGTTCCGCTCCGCGACGTCCACATCTCGGTGGCCAAGCTGCGGTTCACCTTCGAGCCGACCAACGGCGAGCGGCCCAAGACGCTCACGTTCGAAGTGAAGTATCCCGATCGATGTACGCTCAAGGATGATCCGCATGATCAGATTGCCAGGAAGTACCTCAGGAGGTGGAAGATTGCTCACGAATGAGATTCTCCAAACGATGCTCAGCCGGGCGGACTGGATCGAACGTGCGGTAGTCACGTACGACGACTACCTCCGGTGGGGCCGCCGCAGGATTGATTCTCTTGTCGAGCTCGGCCTGCTGCGGGAGATCGAGCGGGCTTCACGATTGAGGACCTCCACCGCCCCGGTGGTGCTCGTTCTGACAAGATTACCTAAGCCCGACCTCTGGCAGGAGGTGCGACCGACGGTGCTCGTTCTTGAGGAACACGTGTCATGGAACGAGTCCGAATCACGACTTGATGTTGGTTCGCTCTTGGACATGTTGAGGACTCTGCGTCCTCCAGTGCGCGAGGAGGCGTGGTTGACGGTGAAGGAGTGTGCGCTGCTCTTGATGAAAGACCTGCCCTATATCGACCTCAATCGCGCCAAGGCCCGCGTGTCGAAGGCGGCGAACAAGGCAAAGTTCACGACGAACGGCAGAAGGGGGACCGCGCGGAGAATCGAGCGGGTGAGCTTCGACGCTTGGCGCCTGGAGCAACGTGACCGTGACCTGGCGAAGGAGGATGCCGAACATCATGTGTGAGCGCGCGGCGTCACGATCTGACAGCCTGCTGGTCTGATCTCTTATGTTAGATGATCCGATAGCATACGTCAGATCGTCCAGACTGTGTGGTCGGTGGCGCGGCACGGAGCGCGGTGTACACCGCGCGGCGGGGTGAAAACTCCCTAACGGAATACAAAACCACGCATCCCTTGCAAAGCGTAAACCGTTGTGGTAGCCTAAGCTCGCGTCCCGAGCGGGGCGATACGGGTTGCCAACGTGATTGTCGTCGGTTCGAGTCCGATCACCCGCTTTTGTTCAGCGCTTGCCCCCGATGCGCAACTAGTGTCAGTGCATGGCGTTACAGCAATCCCCACCGAAGTCCGTCCGTTTGCCGATTCGTCAGCGTTTGCCCCCATCGTGCAGCGTTTGCCGGTGTTTGGTACAAGCATTAGGTACAAGCGTTCGCGCGTCCGTCCCGGTCGCCTTTTGCCGCTCGGCTTGCCGGTCATCGTGAAGCGGAAGGTCCGGCAACACGTCCATTGCCCCGGCCACGTCGAGCAATCGCGGATCGGTGTAGGTGTTCATCGTCAGCTCAAGCGTCCCGTGTCGCATCGCCGCTTGTGCGGTACGCGGTGCGACACCGCCCTTGCTCAGGTGCGTGCCGAACGTGTGCCGTAGCGCATGAACGTCAACCGTGCGGCCTCGGTCATCGACCTTCGGTATGCCCGCAGCGTGCAAGTCCCTGTTGAGAATCCGGCTCAGTCCGTCCGGTACGTAGAACAGCCGAGCACCCGGCGCCAGACGCACGGGAAGCGGCTTCGCTTCGCTCCTGGCGCGTTCTTGTGCGTCGGCCAGTAGGTCAGCCAGCCACGCCCGCAGATCAGCAGCCAGATCGCCCCGTAGTGGAATCTCCGCCCCGCGCCCGGCCTTTTCGTCCGCCGCGTCGAGCACCAGATACGGCACCTTCCCGTCAAGCTCGACGTGC
>CBDUSE010000271.1:0-3043 GCA_965369835.1 uncultured bacterium | reverse complement strand
CTCCTTTTCGACCGGGGCTTTTTTGCGGAACCGCTCGTAGCGTTCCGCCGCCTCGTCGAGGTCCATCTTGTTGCACGCGACCAGGTACGGCCGGGCGGCGAGCGCCGGGTCGTGCTCGGCGAGCTCGTCGCGCAGCGCGGCGAAGTCCTCGAGCGGGCCGCGCCCGTCGAGTGCCGCCGTGTCGAGGATGATGAGCAACACGTGCGTCCGCTCGATGTGGCGCAGGAAGCGGTGGCCAAGCCCGCGGCCCTCGTGCGCGCCCTCGATGAGGCCCGGGACATCGGCGACCTTGATAAGCGTGTCGCCGGGGCTGGCGCGCAGCACGCCGAGGTTCGGCGCGAGTGTCGTGAACGGGTACGCGGCGATCTTCGGGCGCGCGTCGCACGTTGCGGCGAGGAAGCTCGACTTGCCCGCGTTCGGCAAGCCGACGAGGCCGACGTCGGCGATGACCTTGAGCTCGAGCGCGATCGTGCGCTCCTGGCCCGGTCGGCCGTCCTCGCGCTCGCGCGGCGCGCGGTTGGTGTCGGACTTGAAGGCCGCGTTGCCGCGGCCGCCCCGGCCGCCCGCGGCGACGACGCACCGCCGGCCGTGCTCGACGAGGTCGGCGATCAGCCCCCCCATTTCCGCGTCGCGCACGACGGTCCCGGGCGGCACTGTCGCCGTGGCGGCACGCCCCCGGGCGCCGGTCCGCAGCTTGCCCCGGCCGTGCGCACCGCGTTTGGCCGTGAGGTGCGGCTTGAACTTGAAGGCGGTGAGGTCGTCCACGTTCTCGTCGGCGATGAGCACCACGTCGCCACCGTTGCCACCGTCGCCCCCGTCAGGCCCACCGCGCGGCACGTACGCCTCTCGCCGGAAGCTGACGCAGCCGTTGCCGCCGTCGCCGGCCTTGACCTTGATTATGATCTCGTCGATGAACATCAGCGATCGTCACCAACTCCACGCCGTTCGGCGCGCCGCACGCGGCGACGCTCTCGTGCTCGTCGGGTCCTGCAGCCCCCGGGGCCTGATAGGTATTGCCACCGGCTTCAGCCGGTGGAGCTCTCGCCCGCCCCCAGTGCCCAATAAGCCGACTTGAGTCGGCTTCTCGACAGTCGCATTCATGCAGTCACAGTGGCTGAAGCCGTCCGTCGAGAAGCCCGCTCCAAGCGGGCTCTTGAGGGCAATTCGCTGAGCCAGTAAACCACCGGCTGAAGCCGGTGGCAAGACCCATCAGTCCGTGGGCGGCGCCGAGTGCTCGGGCCGGTTCTTGAAGAGCAGGACCTTCTGCCCCCGATAGGTCGAGGTGTCGTCAACGATCTCGAACCATTCATAGACGACGCCGGTGGCCGATCGCGCGTCCTCCTCGAGCATGAAGACGTAGCGTGGCATCGGCTTCGTGCACCAGTCGCGCAGCTCTCTTCTCGTCGGAAGCACGTCCACCGCCCGACCCATGTAGAAATGCGTGCAGTCGTCAATCTGGCCGCTCGCTTCGCAGTAGCCGGCAAGCGGCGCGTCCCCCGGCACGATCCGGCGAATATGCCGGGCGAAGTGCCGGGGCGAGAGCATCCGGTCGAGCGTCGGCACAATCGCGGCATCAAAGGCGATGTTGCTCCCGGCGGCCGCAGCGGCAATCAATCCGAACGCCCATGCTGCCCGGCGGCGCCAAAGCGCCGCGCCGACGACGAATGTGCCTAACAGCGCGCCGCAGACGAGGAACGTCACCGGCAGGTGCCCGCGCATCAGCTCAGAAACCTCCGACAGGATCAGGCGGTCCTTAGACTCGGTCCAGCGCCGGGTGACGTACCACGATTCGTAATCCAAATCAGACGCAAGCCCGACGACGATAGCGAAGCCGATAATGCAGACGATGGCCACCACGACCGCCGCGACCTGCATTGACCGCGCCGTCCCACGGCTCAATGCGTTCCGCAGCGCTTCGTGGCACGCGAAGCCCACGAGCAGCGCCGCTGCGGGGTAAAGCGGCAGGATGTAGCGGCCCGCCTTCTTGCCCAGCAGCGAGAAGACGAGGAAGTAGACGGCCACCCACGTGAGCAGGAAGCCGAACAGCGGGTTGGCGCGCGCCTTTCGCACGGCGAGCACGATCGCCGGGGCGAGGAAGAAGCTCCACGGAAAGAAGTCGGCGAGAACCCGGGGGATGTAGAACCATGAAACGGCGGGCGCAATCTCGTGCTGCCAGCCGAAGTAGGTGCTCGCATCGCCGCCCGTGATCTCGCGCAGGCCGCTCCACCCGCCGAGCCGCGCCAGCATCGCGCCGTACCACCACAGTCCCACGACGAGCATCATCGGCAGGCCCCACGCCCACGGCACACGCCGAAGCGCCCGCCACTGGCGCGTGACGACGAGGTAGACAAGCGCCACCAGCAGCGGCAGGCCCATGCCCGCGGGCCCTTTCGCCATGCCCGCCAGCCCCGCCAAACCGAAGAAGAGCGCAAACAGGCCGGTAGGTTTCCTTTCGCGGTGAATCGCAACGAAGAACGAGAGCAGCGCCGCCGTGACCAGGAAGGTCAGCAGCACGTCAATCTTCGCCGTGCGCCAGTGGCGCAGCAGCATGGGCGCCGTCAGGAAGACCAATGCGGCGAGGAACGCCGCGCGCTCGTGCAGAAACCTTCGCCCAGCGAGGAACAGCACCAGCGCCGTGCCGAGCGCGAGGCAGAGGCTCGGCAGCCGGATGGCGAACTCGTTGAGGCCGAAGACCGACGTGGCGCCGACGATCAGCCAGTGCAGCAGCGGCGGCTTCGTCACCAGCGGCTCGCCGCGCATACGCGGGATGAGGAAGTCGCCGGTCTCGTACATCTCGCGCACGATCTCAGCCGTGCGATCCTCGCTCGACGGCCAGAAGCCCTTCGCCCCCACCCGAAAGAAAAGCAGAAACCCGCCGACAGCCAGGAGGATGAGGACGTACCGCACGACGCTTCGCCTGCTCTGCTGCTGGGTCATGTGGGGACGTTTAACCCACCGCTCTTCCAGAAAGCAAGCGTGACGGATAGAATTGTCCGAACGCCTGCCCAATGCCCTCCCCACGTTGTCTTAGCCCGTGTTGTTG
>CBDUSE010000270.1:0-3064 GCA_965369835.1 uncultured bacterium | reverse complement strand
CGGCGCTGTTCCACGCGCTCAACGGCACGTGGGGCGTGCTGCTCGACTACATCAAGAAGGCGTGGGTGCGGCTGACACTGTTCAGCCTCATCGTGATGATCGGGCTCGTGCTGGTGACGCTCGGCAGCATCACCATCCTGACGTTCAGGCCGCCCGTGGAGACGGGGACTGAGCCACCGGCGCAGATCGAGGTCATCAGGCAGGGAGGCGGCCAATGAGCGTGATCAAGCACGACGTGATCATCGTCGGCGCCGGCCTCGCCGGCTTGATGGCGGCGCTCCAGCTCGCGGGCAAGTACGACGTGGCGGTGCTGGCCAAGTGCTACCCGTCGCAGTCGCACTCGTGCGCGGCGCAGGGCGGCATTGCCGCGGCGGTCGGCAACATGGAGGAGGACCGCATCCATTGGCACTGGTTCGACACGGTCAAGGGGGGCGACTACCTGACCGACCAGGACGCGGCGAAGATTCTGGTGCACGAGGCGCCTGAGACGATCTACGAGATGGAGCACATGGGCTGCCCGTTCAGCCGGACGGCCGAGGGCAAGATCGCGCAAAGGAAGTTCGGCGGCCATACGCGCAACTACGGCGAGGCGCCCGTGCTGCGCGCCTGCTTCAGCGCCGACCGCACGGGCCATGCGCTGCTGCACACGGTGTTCGAGCAGCTCGTCAAGCACAACGTGCACACCTACTCAGAGTGGGTGCTGGCGGACCTGCTGATCGAGGACGGGGTGTGCCGCGGGATCGTGGCGTGGAACATGCGCGACGGCGAGCTGCACACCTTCCACGCAAAAGCCGTAATGTTCGCCACGGGCGGCGGCGGGCAGGCGTTCCTGATCACGTCGAACGCGTTCGCCAACACGGGCGATGGGCTCGTGGTGGCCTACGACGCGGGCGTGCCGCTCCAGGACATGGAGTTCTTCCAATTCCACCCGACGGGCATCTGGCAGCGCGGCATCCTGCTCACCGAGGGGGCGCGCGGGGAGGGGGGCAAGCTGATCAACGACGCAGGCGAGCGGTTCATGGAGAAGTACTCGCCGAAGCTGCTCGAGCTCGCGCCGCGCGACCTGGTGACTCGCGCGATTACGACCGAGATCCTCGAGGGGCGCGGCATCGGCGGCAAGGACTACGTCTATCTCGACATACGCCACCTCGGCGCGAAGAAAATCATGGAACGGCTGCCCGAGATCCAGAGCTTCATCCGCACCTACCTCGGTATTGACTGCATCACCGAGCCGGTGCCGATCCAGCCGACGGCGCACTACATGATGGGCGGCATCCCGACCGATGTGGACGGGCAGGTCAAGGTCAACGAGGATAAGACGCGCGATTGCGCGGGGCTCTTCGCCGCCGGCGAGTGCGCGTGCGTCAGCGTGCACGGCGCCAACCGGCTGGGAACGAACTCGCAGCTCGAGACGTGCGTCTTCGGTAAGCGCGCGGGCCAGCGGATGGCGGAGTGGCTGCGCGATGCGACGCTGGCGCCGCTGCCGGCGGACCCGACCGCGCGCTTCCGCGAGCGGCTCGCGCGGTTCAAGGCCGCTCCGGGCGGCGAGACGCAGGGCGCTGTGCGCCATGCGCTGAAACTCTTGATGCGCGAGCACTGCGGCGTCTATCGCAGCAAGGAGCTGCTGGAGGAAGGCCTCGAGCAGCTCAAGGAGCTCAAGGCGAGGTTTGGAAAGATCAAGCCCGCGCTCAACCCCGGCCAGCCGTACAACCTCGACCTCAAGGAAACGATCGAGCTGGAGAATACAATCACGTATGCCGAGGTGATGATGACGGGCGCGCTCGCGCGCGAGGAGACGCGCGGCGCACACGCCCGGCGCGACTTCCCCAAGCGCGACGACGTGAACTGGATGAAGCATACGCTGGCGCACAAGCAGCCGGACGGCACGATCGCGCTGACATATTCGCCGGTGGCGCTCGGCGAATTTGAGCCCAAGGAGAGGAAGTACTAACCACGGAGAGCACGGAGACTTTGTGTTCTCCGTGGTGAAAATCCAAGGCGGGGACGCGTCGAGGAGAACGCGAGCGATGAAGGTTCGATTCAAGATTCAGCGGTACGATTCGACGAACGGGGCGAAGCCCCACTACCAGACCTACGAGGTGGAGGCGGCCAAGACGGACCGCGTGCTCGACTGCCTGCACACGATCCTGTGGGAGCAGGACGGCACGCTCGCCTTCCGGCGCTCGTGCAGCCACGGGGTGTGCGGCTCGGACGCGATGCGCATCAACCGCAAGAACCGGCTCGCGTGCCAGACTCTTTTGCAGGATCTCAATACGCGCCGGCCGATCATCATCGAGCCGATCCCCTACTTGCCGATCATCAAGGACCTCGTCGTGGACATGGCCGATTTCTTCAGGAAGAACGAGGTCATCAAGCCGTACTTGATTTCCAAGGCCCCGCCGCCGCCCGCAGAGCGCTTGCAGTCGCCCGCCGAGCGCGCGCTCATTGACGAGGCGGCCAAGTGCATCCTCTGTGGGGCGTGCACGACGGGCTGCCCGTCGAACTGGAGCGACCCCGACTACCTCGGCCCGGCGGCGCTCCTGAAGGCTTACCGCTTCATCTTCGACAGCCGCGACGAGGGCGCCGCCGAGCGGCTCGACATCCTCGACGACCAGCACGGCCTATGGCGCTGCCACACGATCTTCAACTGCGTGGACGTCTGCCCCAAAGAGATCAACGTCACCTGGCACATCGCCCAGCTCAAGATGCGCGCCGCACTGCGGGAGACGTAGGGGTAGAGAACCGATGCCGGAAGGGAACCACACATGTCGTTGTCCAGGCACTTCCGCGATCCTGTTCACGGCTTCATCGAGCTCGAACAGAAGGAAGTGGCTCTCGTTGGGACATTAACCTTCCAGCGGCTCAGGCGGATCCGACAACTCGCTATGGCCCATCTGGCCTTCCACGGAGCCTCACATACCCGCTTCGACCACTGCCTCGGTGTGTGTCATGTGGCCGGAAGGATGGCCTCGGTCCTGCTCTCCGACGGCGAGAGTATACGTCTGACACGACTCGCGGCTCTCGTGCACGATCTGGGACATGGCCCCTTCTCCCATGCGTTTGA
>CBDUSE010000269.1:0-3074 GCA_965369835.1 uncultured bacterium | reverse complement strand
GGCTCCGGCGGCGCTGCTCGTGGGACGGCTTTTTGACCAGGCGATGGCCGCGCGCGCCGAGTGGGCGAAGGGCTTTGCGGCGAACGTGTGGGTGGCGCTGGCGGGCATGGCGCTTTTCGCCGGTTGGGTGCTGTTCGCGTTTTTCGCGCACCGGGCCTACCCGGAGCTGGCTGCGCTCCGGGGGTATGTCGTACTCTTCTCGGCGCTGATAGGTGTTGGGGCGGTCGTTGCGGTGCTCGGCCTTCGCGGGCGAGTGCAATGGCTGCTTGTGGGCGGCCTGGCGGCGCCGGTGCCGATTGCGGTGCTGGTGCTGCTGGCGACGATGCCGGACGTGAGCGGCACGGTCAGTTGGGAGGCGGCCGGCAAGTATCTCGCCGATGAGATCGCGGTGCGCATGGGCGAGCGCGATCACCTCGTCTTTTACCGAAGCATCTCGCACTCGACGAGCTTTTACATGCGCGCGCGGCCTATCCTCGTTTCGTGCGACGTGGACGTGCGGTTCATGGGGCCGGAGGAGTACGAGGAGTGGCTGCTCGATGGCGAACCGCCGGCGGTGCTCAACGACCTTTTTGACCGGGCGGCGGCCGAGGATCGGCGGCTCTTCTGCACGGCGCTCAAGAAGGATTATACCGACCTCGTTGAACGACCCGGCGCACCGCGAACGTATTTCCTCGCTGAGCGGCATCGGACCGTGCTGTTCTCGAACCGGCCGGACAAACGTGCTGGAAGCTCAGTCGGCGACACGCCGGCCCCGGCGGGACAATCGCCGGAGCAGTCGTCGGAGTGATTCTTCGATGGTGTGCTCGAGCGCGAGCAACCGCTTCTTCGACCAGAGGCTGAAGTCGTCGAGGATCAGGTAGGTGACCGGGATGTAGACGAGCGTGAAGAACGTCGAGACGACGAGACCGCCGATCACCGTGATCGCCATCGCCTGGTAGAGCTCGGAGCCCGCGCCGAGACCGAGGGCGAGTGGCATCATGCCGCCAACGGTCGTGAGAGTAGTCATCACGATCGGCCGGAAGCGGACCTGCGCGGCGAGCACGACGGCTTCCTTTCGCTCGTAGCCGCGGTGGCGCAGGGTATTGATGAAGTCAACGAGGACGATGGCGTTGTTCACTACGATGCCGACGAGCATGACGGCTCCAAGCATGACCATGATGCTGATCGGCAGCCCGGTCACGAGCAGGGCGAGGGCGACGCCGACGAAACAGAGCGGAATCGTCTGGATGATCGCCAACGGAAGCACGAACGACTCGAACTGCGCGACAAGGATCATATAGACGATGGCGATCGAGACGAACAGTGCGAAGGTCAACTCCCCCATTGCCTCGCGCCGGTCCTCTTCTTCGCCGCCGATCTCGTAGGTGTAGCCCGAGGGCAGACTCGCCCCGTCAAGTCTCTCGCTGATGCGCTTGCTGACGGTGGCGAGGTCGTAGCCTTCCTTGACATCGGCAATGACCATGGCGACGCGCTGCTGGTCCTCACGCTGGAGGGTGACGGGGCCGAAGCCGGGGACAACGGTCGCGAGCTCTTCGAGGGCGACGGTGCTACCGCCGGGCAACGGCACCAGCAACCCCTCGATCTCTTCGGGCCGGAGTTCGTCCGCGTTCTTGAGCCTGACGCGCACGTCGTACTCGTCGTCCTCCTCGCGGTAGGTGGTGGCCACCTTGCCGGTGATGTAAGTGCGGATCGTGTTCGCGATGCGGTTGTAGTTGAGCCGGCGGTCGTTGACCAGGAGGCGGTGCGGCTGAATCTGGAGCTCGCGGCGGCCTGCCTTGAGCTGGCTTTCGACGTTGACGGCGCCCTCGACGCTTGAGGCGAGCCCTTCGACGCGGTCTGCGACGGGGCGCAACTGCTCGATCTTCACATTGGTGGGGCCCCTTAAGAGAATCTCGATATCTCCTGCGCGCTTGCCGGGTCCATGTTGGACCTCGGTGACGAAGACGCGGCCGCCCGGGACCTTGCTGATGACCTCGCGCAGCTTCTGGCGCACCTCAAACGTGGAGACGGGGCGATCGTCGCGCATCCTGACGAGGAAGATGGCGGACTGCGGGTTGACAATCGCGCTGTAGTCTTTCAGGGCCGGCACCTTCTTGCTGATAATCCCTTCGATAGTGTGCGCGCCCGCGTCGGTTGCTTCGAGGGAGGCGTCCACCGGCATCTCGAGGCGGACCGAGAACTCGCCGCGGTCGAACTCCGGGAAGAACTCGAGGCCGCGTGCACTCAGGATCTTCATGGCCGCGACGAAGACGAGCAACACCACGAGAACCGCAAGGAGGCGCCGGTGCAGGACCGGCACGAGCAGACGCGTGTAGCGTCGCATGATGCGGCCCCGGGAGACCGCCTCGGGGTTGGTGACGAGGTCCACGACCTGGCCGCGTTTCGGCCTCAGGAACTTCGAGCAGGCCATCGGCACGAAGGTGAGCGCCACCAGGAGTGAACACGCCAGCGCAAAGGCCACCGTGAGCGAGAAATCGTCGAAGATCTGGGAGGGAACGCCGCTGACGAAGAAGAGGATAGGGACGAACACGGCCATCGTGGTGTAGGTGCTCGCGGAGACCGCTGCACCGATCTCCTGGGCCCCTTCACGGGCGCCCTTGACCGGGTCGCGGCTGATGCCGATGCGGCGGGTGATGTTTTCGAGCATAACGATGGAGTTGTCCAGGAGCATGCCCACAGCGAGCGCCAGGCCGCCGAGGCTCAGGAGGTTGAGCGTGAGGTTGGCGGTCTTGATGAGTGTGAACGTGGTGATAATGGCGGTCGGGATCGCGATGCCGGCGATGATGACGGAGCGGAGGTCGCGCAGGAAGATAAAGAGTATCATCATCGCGAGGACACCACCGATGGTGGCGTTGCTTGTCACCATGCTGATCGAGTCGCGCAGGAACTCCGTGAAGTCGAGGGCGATCACGAAGTTGTAGTCGCGGAACTTCTCCTGAAGCTCGTTGAGCCTCGGGTAGATCTGGTCGGCGATGGCGGCGGAGTTCTCGCCGGATTCCTTGAGCACCTCGATGATCACGGAGTCGGCGCCGTTCATGCGCGCGTAGCTACGCTGGTCTTTGTAGGTGTCCTCG
>CBDUSE010000268.1:0-3102 GCA_965369835.1 uncultured bacterium | reverse complement strand
CTCACCCTTGTCCGCAAGGGCCTCACCCTTGTCCGCAAGGGCCTCACCCTTGTCCCCAAGGGCCTTTTCCCTTGCCGTCGAGAGGGCCTGTGATAGCATCGTGCCCCAAGCGGATTTCGGCGAAAGACCGCGCCCGGAAAGCCGACCGACAATGCGACACCCAATCTCCATAGATGCACGCCTCACGCGCGTCATCGCGTGCCTGCTCGGCACGCTCGTTGCAACCGCTGCACCGGGCGCCGATGAAGGGCTCCAACTCGTTGATCCGGTCGCCGTCGCAGTGGATGCGCACGATAACGTCCTCGTCGTCGAGCGATCGAGCGCACGCCTTGTCTTCCTCACAAAGGACCTTGAACTCATCGGTCGCTACGGCAAAGCCCAGGGCGTCGAACTCACGCGGCCCGTGGATGCTGCGGTGGACTCCAACGGCCGCTTCATTGTCGCCGACGCCGGCGCCCACCGCCTAATCACCCTCGACGACCAGTTCGGGCAACTGAGCCGCTTCGGCGAACCGGGCGCAGCCGAGGGCCAATTCGGCACGCTCGCCGCCGTCGCCGTGGACGGCCACGACCGCATCTACACGCTCGAGTCCGACCCGCCCCGCGTGCAGGTCTTCAGCCCTCTCGGCCGCTTGCTCGGCAGCCTCAAGCTCGAGGCGCCCCTTGCGAACGTAACGGGCGACGGAACGACGCCGGCGCTGAGCAGCCTCGATATTACCCAGGGCAACCTGGTCCTCGTTGCCACCTCGGCGGGCGTCGCGGTCTGCCGATTTGACTTTGAGGTGGGCCGGGGACGTGTGCTTCGACTGCGCAGGTCCTTCGCGCGCTGCACCGATGTCGCCGCCCTTCCCGAAGGGCGAATTGCCGCAGCGAGCGCCACAGACAAGGCGGTCGTCGTCGCCGATCTCTACGGCGTCGTCGAGGCCGATACACGCCTGGCCCATTCGCCGGTAAGCGCCACGCAAGCATCATCGGCACTCGATATCGTTCCGGTCGCCGTGGCGGTGCAATCGAGCGGCGATCTCGTCGTGCTGGATGCGGGCGGCCGCCGCGTCTTCGCGATCCCCCACGACAACAAGTCCAGTAGACCGTATAGCATGCCCGCCGCCGCACGGGTCGTGCAGCTCGCCGGCCGGCGTGCTCACGTCGCCTGGTCCACCGTTGGCCGAAGCAAGTCCAGGCTCTACTACGGCGCCCGGCCGGCAGTCGGCCTGAGTTTCGCCGAAAGCAACAGGCGCGTCACCGCACACCGTATGGAACTCGAGGGCCTCACCCCCGGCAAGCGGTACTCTCTCCGCCAGGTCCTGCCCTGGAAGGTGTGGCCTGGCGACGAGTTGGTTGGCCGGATGCTTGTGTTCGTCGCCAAACCACGCACAGGCGAGATGACCTACCTGCGGATCCCTCTCCTCGTCGTGATCGAGACAAGCGCCTTCATGTCCACGGAGAGCGAGCGCCTCGACGAGTCGGAAGCGCCGCCGCCGCTTCCGATGACCGAGCTCGACCGGATCAAGGAAGAATGCCGCCGGGCGGCCCGATTCGTCTGGATCCATTCCGGCTGCGCGGTGGAGTTCGCAATGACCTTTGTCGTCGTTGAGGAGCCGTTTGGCATACCGAAGGGCTGTGCCGTGCCCAACGAGTGGCTGGCACGATGGCTCGAGGAGGCCGAGCTTCGGCGCGAGCAGTTCCAGCATGTCGTCGAGCTCCGTGCCCGGCACATCTCTCGCGCCGCCAAGCTGGTTATCTCTCAACCCCCTGAGGGCGGTCTCGCCTGGCACGACCTCGATCGCGGCGTCTCCGTCCTGCGCACCAGCCCCGACGAGACGACCGCGCGCTGCACGGCCGGGATGCTCGAGACCGCCATTGTCGTGCTGGCGGATGCCTTCGAGCGAAGCGGCCGGCTCGACGCGTGGCCCTTGCCCTTCGACTTCAGTTCCGAAACTCAGGGTGTTCAAGTCGCGAAACCGTTCGCCGCGTCCGCCGCGCTCCTGCACGCCGTACCGCGCGAGGCGTGGCTTATGCTCAACGCCGGCCGCGTCGAGGTCGTCCTCGACCGCGACGGCGACACGATTCCCGACTACGCGCCCGATCTGCCCTACGACGAGCGGCGCTTCGGCAGCAGCCCCACCGCGACCGACACCGACGGTGACGGCATGCTCGACATCGAGGAGTTGCGTGGGGGCCTGATGATCGAGCGCGCACTCGGCGAGCGATTCGGCGGCGGCGCCCGCCACCTCGACCCCGCCAACGCCGACACCGACGGCGACGGTCTTCCCGACGGACTCGACACGCTGCCGCTTTATTCCTGCCCCGACACGATCGCCGCCCGGCAGATCACGCTCGACGGCCGACTTCGCGACAGGGAATGGACGCGCTACGCCGAGTTCAACGACGGCGAGTTCACCGCGTCGCTCTCGCTCGCTTGGGATCGCGACGCCCTGTACATCGGCGCAGTTACCCAACCGGCGGCACGCCTCTCGCTCTCGGTTGCGCCGTTGAAGGAAAACGATCGGCTCTCCCAGGAGTTACTGGCCGATCTCTCCATCACACCGCCGGAGCGTACGGGCGATGCGCCGGACATTTCGGCACGCATCACGCTCGACGGCCAACGCACCTCGCCCGCGCCGCCCGAGGCGATTGCCGCCATCTCCCTGATGCATGGCGACGAGATGCACCTCGAGCTCGCGCTCAAGCGGGACCTCTTTCACGCGGCCTGGCTCGCGCCGGGCAAGCGAGTCGGCGTCAAAGTCGGTTTCTCGACGAGCACGGTCGGCCCAACGGAGTGGCTCACCGTGTTCGAGCCGGACACCTTCGCCTGGTTCCGCCTCGTTACAGCGCAATCTGAAGCGGAGGACGAGTAGTGGCGAATAGGGCAGGCGACTCGAATCCCGCGTCGGCGGCGTCCCTGCGGTCGTTTTTCCGTAACCTCCTGCGCGCGTTCGTGCCGCGGACCTACCCGGAACTCGCGGCGCAGCCGGCCTCCGCGAGCGCGCTTCACCTCGCCGGCGTCGCCTTCCTCGTCTCGCTGCTGCTCACGCCGCTGCTCTACGTGAATCATGAGCGCACGATTACCGCTACGTGCGCGTACTTCGAACGCGTCCTCCCC
>CBDUSE010000267.1:0-3120 GCA_965369835.1 uncultured bacterium | reverse complement strand
CCTCATCCAGGCCCGGGAATACGAGACCAAACCGCCCAAGCGGCCGAGCTAACGGAGCCCCCTCGATGACCGACCGCCCTGAACAGGACGACACACCGTCGCTCGACGACGGGACCTTCGAGGAGGCGCTCGACGCCGCCGAGGTCTTCAACGAGCTCGCCAACGAGGAGGCGGAGCCGAGCGGCGAGGAAATCCTCGACAAGGAGGCCTTCGCCGACGAATTCGAGCTGGCCGCCGAGCGTCGGCCGGCCGAGCCCGAGGGAGCCCGTCCCGAGCTTGTCGAGGGAGCCCGTCCCGAGCTTGTCGAGGGGGCCCGTCCCGAGTCTGTCGTCGAGACCAAGCTTCTCGAGGAGGTCGAGGAGCCCCACCCTGCCCGCCCTCCGGAGCTTCAGCGAAGGAGGGAGCTTGCCGAAGGGGAGCCGGCCTTCGAGACGCAGCCGGTGGTTGAGCGGGCCGCCGGGGAGCACTCGATCGGCGAGCTGTTCAAACCCGTCGTCAAGCATTCCCCGCCATCGAGGATACGCATCGAGGCCGACTCGGTCGGCGCCCTTTTTCGCCGGTTCATCGAGCAGGGATAGCCGCCCGATGAGCGAGATGATCAGCGTCGTCAGTCAGAAGGGAGGCGTCGGCAAGACCACCACGGCGCTCTGCATCGGGTGGTTCCTCGCACGCGCCGGCTACCGGGTGCTCCTGCTCGACCTCGACTCACAGAACGGCCTCGCCCTCGGCGTCGGCCTGACAAAGGCCGAGCGCGCCTCCGGCACCTACGACATGCTCACCCACCGCACGCGCCTCGACCAGGCCGTCAGGCAGACACGCTTCGAGAGGCTCGACGTGATGCCGTTCGGCCAGTGCGCGGCAAGCCCGACACTGATCGAGGCCACCTTCGGACTCGGCAGCACCAAGCGCACCTTCGCCGAGGCGCTGGCAAAGCTGCGCGTGCGCTACGACTACATCCTGGCCGACAGCCCGTCGGGCAGCGCGACGAGCGTCAAGTTCGCCCTGTTCCGCGCCAACAGCGTGCTCCTGCCGCTGCAGTGCCAGCCGCTGGCGCTGCGCATCCTGCCGGGGCTGCTGCGCACGATCCGTGCGATCAAGCACGCCATCAACCCGAACCTGCGTATCCGCGGGCTGCTGCTGACGATGTTCGACCTGTGGGACGACACGAGCGAGCGGATCGCCTCGCAGGTCTGGGCCCACTTCCCGGAGCGGCTCGTGTTCCGCGCCACGATCCCGAAGGCCGACATCTTCCAGAACCTATTCTCGCACGAGGCGAACCCGCTGCTCGAGGACGATCCGCCCGAGGCGCTCAGGGCCTACGAGCTGATCGCCGAGGAGATCGCCGGCGCCCGCACCGATAGCATGGTCGGCGCCTGACACGCCTTTCACACAAGGCAACGGCCGCACTCCCGCCGTCCGGGAAGCCCTTGCGCTCGGCGCCGGTATGTCCCATAATCCCACGGCAGCGCAAGGGCATGCATCTTGCCCGGCTTGCTGCCCCAAGCGCGCCCGGAA
The DNA here is from genome assembly GCA_965369835.1 of uncultured bacterium. Lineage (GTDB taxonomy): Bacteria > Auribacterota > JABMQX01 > JAFGEW01 > JAFGEW01 > CBDUSE01. The sequence continues at coordinate 1,605 of CBDUSE010000267.1, read as the reverse complement.
AGGAGGCAACCATGTTCAAACGATCTTTCCAGAGCGATGCCGTCTTCGTCATGGCGCTCTACAACATCGTGATGGGCGCCGTCTTCTTCTTCCTGTATGCGCAGATCTTCAAGCTCTTCGGCATCGAGTCCTACACGCCGGCGCATGCGCCCACGATCCAGATCCCCTGCCTGTTCCTGGTCGTGTTCGGCATCGGCTACCTGGGCGCGTCCCACCACATGGTGCGCAACCGCGCCTTGCTCTTCGTCGGTCTGCTCCAGAACGCCGCGGTAGCCGGCATGGTTATTTGGTACAGGTTTGACCAGCCCGAGCTCGTGCACAACGTTTACCTGCTTCCCGCGGGCATCAGCGCCCTGTTCGCGATCATGTTCCTCGTGGCCTGGATCGGCTCGATTGTCGAGGCGAGTCGTCAGCGCCGCCGGAGCAAGCTCGTCGAGATTCGGCGCGCGCCCGAAGAGCCTGCGCCGGAGCCAAGGGAACCTGAAGCGCCCGCCGAAGAAGTCGCGCCGGAAGCAGTCGAGCCGCTGCCGGAGCCGCGTGAGCCCGAGACCCCAGCCGGGCCTGCGAGGCCCGAGGCGGAACCACCGCTTCGGTCGCTCGCCCACCGCGACCGCAGCGGCATCCCGCCGGACGAGGCGCCACCGCCGAAGGCACCCGGCTGAGACGACAAGGGGCGCGCGAGCCGGTTTGCCTTTCTTTTCGACCGAGGGTGCGGTACAATTAAGGCGTCTATCATCGCAGCGTTCTCTTCCGACAAGGAGGCGAGACGTCATGCGACCCGACAAGACGACGAAAGGCTCAGACCCCACACGAGGCGAGGAGGTGCTGCGAGAACACGAAGAACGCTGCCGCCTGCTGCTCGACACAACGCTCGATGGCTTCGCCCTCCACGAGATCATCTGCGACGAGAATGGAACGCCTTCCGATTATCGCTTCCTGGAAGTGAATCCTGCATTTGAGACGCTCACCGGGCTGAAGCGGGACGAGACTATTGGCCGGACTGTGCGCAACGTGCTGCCGCGCGCCCATGAGCGCTGGATAGAGGCGTATGGCGAGGCGGCCCTGACGGGGAAACCTGCCCGGTTCGAGGAGCACTCCCGGCAGTCGAACAAGGACTACGAGGTGGTCGCCTCGAGCCCGAGGAACGGCCTGCTCGTTGCCATATTCAGAGACATCACCGAGCGCAAGCGCGCCGAGGAGGAGCTGCGAGAGACGCACGATTTCCTCGAGAACCTGATCGGGCACGCGAACGCCCCAATCATCGTCTGGAACACGGAGAATCGCATCACCCGGTTCAACCATGCCTTCGAGCATCTGACAGGTTACGCAGCCGATGAGGTCGTTGGGCAAGAACTCTCCATGCTCTTCCCCGAACCAAGCAAGGAAGAATCACTGAGCAGAATCGCCCAAACTGTGGGCGGTGAACGCTGGGAGTCGGTCGAGATCCCGATTCAGCGCAAGGACGGAGAGACGCGATGCGTGCTCTGGAACTCGGCGAACATCTACTCGGAAGACGGCACGACTCTCGTAGCCACCATCGCTCAGGGTGTGGACATCACCGAGCGCAAGCGGATAGAGGAAGAGCTGAAGAAGTTCAAAACGGTC
>CBDUSE010000266.1:0-3128 GCA_965369835.1 uncultured bacterium | reverse complement strand
AGGCTTGGAGCATGCCTTCCGTGTCGTCGAGCCATGCGAGGGCGTCGCCCAGCTCCGCCCAGGCCTCGGGGTCGGGGGCGGGGGTCTGCAGGTAGCGGCGATACATCGGCACGGCGTCCCGGGGCTGCTGCGCCAGGTGGTAGCCGATGGCCGCGCTATGAAGGAACTCGGGCATGTTGTACTGCTCGTAGCCCTCCACGAGTGCTTGCGCCAGCTCGCCCGCCTGCTCGGAACGATTGTACTGCCGGAGCACGCGGTCGTAGTACTCCTGTGCCTCGCGGGCGCGATCGGGGTCGCGGCTGTCCTGTTCGCTCGGCGGCCGGCCCGACTCGACGGCCTCACGCGCGTGGGCGGCATGCGGGCCTTCGGGCTGGAGCTCGAGGTAGCGGCGGAAGGCCCGGGTCGCCTCGTCGCGCCGGTTCAGTTGCAGCAGGCACTCGCCTATGTGGATGTGAGCAACGGCTGCCTGCCCGCCGGCCCGTGTGTAGCGTTGGTAGGCTGCGATGGCCTGCTCATGCTGTTCCGCGCGGCGCAGGCACTGCGCCCTGTTGTAGAGGAACTCCGGGTGCTGGTAGGCCTGAAAGGCTTGCTCGAACAACGGCGCCGCCTGGGCGAAGTTGCCCGCCGCGTACGCTTGCCGCGCCTGCTCGTTGAGCGGGCGCGCCGCGTCGGGGTCGCCCTCGTAGGAGGCCAACGCGGCTCCTGACCACAGCAGGCCCAGCGCGAGCGCGGCAACGTAGACGAGGGGTTTCCTCATGGTCCTTCCTCCCCGACCCGTGTTCACGGCACGGTTCTCTGTGTGCCTACTCGACGATCTCCTCGATCTTCTCCTCGACCGCCTTCTCGAGCTTCTTCATAATGCGCGAGCGCAGGTCGCTGGGGATGACGCAGTAGATGTAGCCGTCGGACGCGTCCTTGACCCAGCCCTGGGGCATCCGGTCTTCTTTCTTGTGATAGAAAGTGACCTGGTAGTCGTACTGCATCTTGTCGCGGTCAACGAAGATCCTGTGCTCGCCCATCGCCTCGCCGCTGGCGACGTAGAGCCGGATCGTCTTCGGGTCCTTGTGGGTCTTGCCGTACTGCTTGTACTGGAGCTGCACGGTGACGCCGGTAAAGCCGAGTGCCTCCATGTCGGTCAGGTCGGTGCCGACCTCGACGAGCATCGGCGCCACGGGCGGCGTGAGCGTGATCCCCTCCCAGTCGCCTTTTCGCCACTTGGGGTTCGCGGGGAACTTCTTGCCGCCACGCATGTTCCACTGCGCCTTCCACTCGAATGCGCCCGGGTCCTCGTCGCGCATCTTGGCGTAGGTGATCGTGCCCGAGACGCCCTTGGTTTCGACGTACTTCTTGTTGAAGGTGAGCGAGTCGCTGAAGTCGCGGCCGCTCTTGCGCTTCTTGCGCACCTCGACGGTGCAGTGGTTAACGATCTCGCCGAACATGTCCACCGCATCGAGGTCGAGGCCGAAGATGACGTGGCGGTGCTGGAAGAAGGGGTCGTCGAGGTTAATCTCGGCGAAGCAGCCGGGGTGATTCTTCTTGATCTGGCGGTACCAGTCGCCGCTGATGTTGCCCACAGCCGTGTAGGGCACCTTGATCGGCAGGTTGACCTGGAGGTGGTACTTGACGTCGCGGAAGTGCTCGCTGCTCTTCATCGTGTAGGAGTCGACGTTGAAAGTGCGGCCCTTGGCCTTCTCCTTCCAGTCAACGTCCTCCTCGTCCTCGTCTTCGTCCATCTCGCTGAAGTCCATCTCCTCGGACTGCCGGTTCATGAACATGTTGGTGAAGATCTTCATGAACGCCTCGCGGATCAGGTTCACGCGCTCATCAACGATCTCCTCGGTCCACTCGATGTTGACGAGCTCCTGCTCGCACATGAAGTCGTACATGCTCTGGACTTCGTCATAGCTGTAGTGGTGGTCCGTCTTGCGGCCTTTCCACCAGTCGCGCCACTTGCCGACCACGCCGGTGCGCCGCTTGCCCGTCGTTGTCCAATGCTCGAACTCCATCGAGTACTGCTCGAAGTTGCTCTGGACCTTGCTCCACTCGACGCTGATCGTGCCGTCGAACGCGGGCAGGAACGCCGTGTAGGCCAGGTCGAACTCGACCGAGATGTCGGATGTCGGCTTCTTGAGCGTCTCCTCGAGCAGCACCGCACCGCGCGCGTCGAGCCGGGCGGCTGCGGCGACCTTCATGCCGGGCAGGATGGGCGCCTTGCCCGACGAGATGAGTGCCTTCGTGAATCCCTCGTCGGTGAGCGTGGCCGAGATGATGCGGAATGAGCTCTCCTCGCTGCCGAGCTCCATCGGCAGCGCGCCCATCAGCTTCGCGCCGGGGATCCGCTTCTTGAGCTTCTCGCCGAGTTCCTTCTCCTGCTCGGCCGTCAGGCCGTACTCGCACAGGAAGTGCAGGATGCCACCGCTGACGCCGCCTTCCTCCTCGCTCTTCTCGGTGGTGAACTTGACGAAGAGGAACTGCGGCCGGCCCTTGGCGTCCTTCGACACGTGCGGCGACGGCGGCAGGTAGTAGTAATGCTTCTCCGGGATCTTGACCGCGATCGCCCACAGGAACTTGCCTCCTTTGTGGTCGCGGAAGTGCTCGATCCCCTTCGGATCGCGCTCGAGCCGGCGCACAGGCGGCGGTGCCGGCGCAGCGCCACCCCGGCTGGGCGAGCTAAACGGCTGGCGCTTGGCCTGGAACTCCATGATCTTCTGCTTGGGCCAGTTGATGCGCTTCGGCATCGTGCTGCGCGGCGGCGGCTTCGGCATCCCCTTGTCGTCGAGGATCAGGTTGATGATCGTGCCGTCCTCCAGCGTGATCGTCGTCGTCTCGTGGTAGAGCGGCCGTGCGCCCGCCCTCGGCGCCACCAACGCCACGCACACCAGCGCCGCAATTAAAATCCACACTTTCATCATCCGAGCCATGATCCCTCTCCCCTTGTCGATATCCATGAGTGCCTGGTTCTGATCTGCGTGCTCTAAGTCTGCCTATAGCAAGCTGCTGAAGAAAGCCAGATTGGCGACATAAGCTCCAGGATGAGAGCCCCGCAGGGGCGCTTGAGAGTAGCCTCGGGCGCAAGGGCCTGTTGAAAAACTCCCTCTTTGTAGGCCGTTTCATGCCGGGCGGGGGCG
>CBDUSE010000265.1:0-3169 GCA_965369835.1 uncultured bacterium | reverse complement strand
CATGCTCGCCCGCGACCTCGGCCCGCGCGGCGCCGCCAGCGCCGAATATGGCGTTATCTGTGACGCCGGCCCCTTTTTGTCGGGCGGGGCCCCCGGGCCCCGCCGCAGCGCCGAAGGCGCGGTATGCACGAACTAGCGCGATCCCTGTACTGCGGCTCGACGGCGGGGCCAGGGGGCCCCGCCCTACAACGCTGACGCGCGAAACAAGGAATTGTGGATCATCATTCGACTACTCGATGTTGAAAGACGAGTTGATGACTGCAAGAGGAGGAACGTGATGAACGAACGTGCCGGGCTCGTCACGATGAAGGGCAATCCGGTGACCCTCGTCGGCACCGAGGTGAAGACCGGCGATCGTGCGCCTGACTTCACGTGCGTGGATACGGATCTGAAACCGGTGGGCCTGTCGGCGTATCGCGGCAAGGTGGTGGTGCTCTCGGCGGTGACGTCGCTCGACACGGCGGTGTGCGACACCGAGACGCGGCGGTTCAACAAGGAGGCGGCGTCGCTCGGCGACGACGTGGTAATTCTCACGATTAGCATGGACCTGCCGTTCGCGCAGAAGCGCTGGTGCGGCGCGGCGGGCGTCGAGCGGGTGGTCACGCTTTCGGATTACCAGTCGGCGTCGTTCGGTGAGGCCTACGGCGTGCTGATCAAGGGGCTGCGGCTGCTGGCGCGGGCGGTGTTCGTCGTGGACAAGGCAGGCGTCGTGCGGCTGGCGCATATCGTTCCCGAGATCAGCACCGAGCCGGACTACGATGCGGTGCTGAACGCGGTGCGCGAGCTAATCTAGTTCAAGGATGCAGAGGAAGGAGGAAAACAATGCGATGGCTGCTGCTGTTGACGGCGTGTGCTGTTGGTCTGGCAAGCTTCCCCGGGTGCCGGCGAGAAAAGGCAGCCGGTGAGCAGCGATCGGACCACCGTGATGCCGAGGAGACCGAGACGATCACGCGTGCGCGCTATCCGTACGTGATGCGCGTCAAGGAGGTCGATGTGGAAGCGGCACGAGTGGCATTCGAGGCTCTCTTCGTGCCGAGGGTCAGGGAACTGACCCCAAAATACGTTGAACTCGAGGGCTTCCCCACGCGAACGCCTTCTGGGGATTTCGTCTTGAACGAAACCGTGCACGCCGAAGAATCGAAAAGACCCGGGAGCAAGCTGCGCGAGGGCCCAGGCAGAATTCTCGTGCGCGTACTACCGGCCGGTCAGGACACGCAGAAGATGTGGTTTCTTCATCTCCTGGTCGTCGCGGAGGATTGGCGACAGCCCGAGGGCCATCTTAACTGGTCCGATCATGCCCGAGTGGTCTTCGATTGCGACACAGGCAATAGCGAGCTGCACCAGGAGGTATTCGAGATTGCCAAGGAGTGCTTCAAACAGATGGCCGAGCCGGTGGCGACCGACGCGGAGGAGTAAGGAACAAGGTGGAGGTTATCCAGGCTGGTGCGGGCGAGCTGGTGGCCGCGTGACCAGAACGGCAATGAGACAGGATGTGCAGATAGATCGCCGGCGCAAACTGAATGTGGACCCAAAACGAGGAGATGAATCATGGCTCGAGTCGCACAGGAAATGGTGAAGAAGGCGGGCGTGAACGTGGACCAGCTCGTTGAGCTGTTGGTCAAGAACGCGGCCGCGGAGCTGACAACCTACTACTACTACACGATCCTGCGGGTGAACCTGATCGGCCTCGAGGGCGAGGGGATCAAGGAGATCGCGGAGGTGGCCCGGATCGAGGACCGCAATCACTTCGAAGCCCTTGTGCCTCGTATCCACGAACTCGGCGGCACGCTGCCGGCGGATATGAAGGCGTTCCACGACATGTCGGCGTGTCCGCCGGCCGCCCTGCCGAAGGACCCGACAGACATCAAGGCGATGCTGACGGTGCTGGTGAACGCCGAGCGCTGCGCCGTTCGGGGCTACACGCACGTCTGCAACCTGACGGCAGGCAAGGACCATCGGACCTATGACCTCGCGCTGGCGATCCTCAACGAGGAGATCGAGCACGAGTCGTGGTTCTCTGAGTTCCTCGGCGAAGGGCCTTCGGGGCACTTCATGAGGCGCGGTGACACCTCTCCGTTCGTGTCCAAGTTTCTGAAGTAGGGTCACAACGAGGCGCTGGGAGGCCCGGCGAAACGCTGGGCCTCCCGAGCCTGCCCGGGCCGACGGCTGCATACAAGGCGGATCGAATGCGGGAGTTCACTCGGGACGAGCTGCGTCGGTACGACGGAAAGAATGGGATGCCGGCATTGATCGCCTGCAACGGCAAGGTCTACGACGTGTCCGACAGCTTCCTCTGGCAAGGCGGCACGCACCAGGTGATGCACGCTGCTGGTGCCGACCTGACGGCCGGCTTGGCGGACGCGCCGCACGGCGATGATGTGCTGGAGGAATTCTCGGTCGTTGGCGTACTTGTCGAGGACTGACTCGCTCGACGGTTCGGCTTGCGAGGCCATGGCGGGCCGCCGGGCGCCGAAACGCGGTGACGGGCAAACAGGAAGAACAAGAGGAGGTACAGCGAGAATGGCTACCCAGAGACTGCAAATCTACAAGTGCAACGTGTGCGGCAACATCGTCGAGGTGATTCATACGGGCGTGGGCGAGCTGGTGTGCTGCAACCAGCCGATGACGCTCCAGACCGAGAACACGGTGGACGCGGCCAAAGAGAAGCACGTGCCGGTCGTCGAGAAAGTCGAGGGCGGCTACGCGGTGAAGGTCGGCAGTGTGGCGCACCCGATGACCGATAAGCACTGGATCGAGTGGGTGCAGCTCCTGGCCGACGGGCAGGCGTATCGCCAGTTCCTCAACCCCGGCGACGCGCCCGAGGTGACGTTCGCGATCACCGCCGAGTCCGTGAGTGCCCGCGAGTATTGCAACCTGCACGGGCTCTGGAAGAGCTAGCGGCGGGCTCGGCGAGCGGCACTCGGGCACGTGATGCATCGCCCGCAGTCGTTGTACTGGGGCGGTCGAAAGCCGGGTGCCCGAGCCCGTAGGCTGCTCGATGTGTGAACATGATGATTCGAGAAGCCGGCTTGATGGGAAGTGAGCATAGGCCCGGCGACCACCTGCTGACAGTCACCAACAAGACAGGTGGACAGCAGGATGTAGGGCGGGTCGCCCTCGGCCCGCCGAAGCGTCGAACATGCGACAGGCCACGTCGCGCTTCGTTGTG
>CBDUSE010000264.1:0-3298 GCA_965369835.1 uncultured bacterium | reverse complement strand
GGTCCGGATGCACCGGGTGCAGAGCACGCACTTGTTCGGGTCGTACACCAAGAAGGGATGGCGATCATCCACCTTATGCTTGCGGACGTAGCCTTTGTATGCGTTCAAATCGACGCCGTATTCCTCCGCGTACAGGCGAAGTTTGCACCAGTCGAACGCAACGCATCCGCAGGAGAGGCAGCGCTCGGCCTCGTGGGCCGTATCTTCGTGGTCGAAGCCCGTGGCGACCTCGCGGAAGGTTCCTTTGCGTTCTTCAACGCCGATTTCGTGCATGTGGCGGCGCGGGCTCTGCTGAATCTCGCCGAGCTCCTGCTTCCCGGGTTTGGCCCAGAACTCCTTGTTGACGACGAACGGTTCCGGCGGCAGCGCCTCATCGGCAAGGTAGGCGTGGATGGCAGCAGCTGCTCTCTGTCCATCCCGAATGGCATCGATGACCACGGTCGGGCCGTCGTCGGCCGCGTCGCCGCCCGCGAAGAGGCCTTCGATATTCGTCTTCATCGTCTTCGTGTCGACGTCGAAGGTCGACCAGCGCGACACGCTCGGCTGCTGCTTCGCGTCGCCGAGCATCTCCGCGCTCAGCGGGGTTTGCCCAATGGCGGACACCAGCAGATCACAAGGAAGCTCGAACTCACTCCCTTCCTGCGGAATGGGGCGCCGTCGCCCCGAGGCGTCGGGCTCGCCGAGCTGCATGCGAATGCACTCAAGGGCCTTTACCCGATCCCCGTCCTTCACGATGCCGACCGGCGCCGCCAGCTCCATGATCTCGATGCCCTCTTTCAGGCAATCCTCGATCTCCAGTTCGTCGGCGGGCATCTCGGCCTTCGTGCGCCGATAGACGATGATGACCTTGTCGGCGCCGAGACGCCAGGACATCCGCGCGGCATCCATGGCCGTGTTCCCGCCCCCGACGACCAGGACCGTGCCGGTCATCGGCTCAGGTCTCTGGGTCTTCTCGATTAGAAACTCCACGCCCGAGACCACGCCCTGCGTGTCGAACTCTCCGTCAACACCCATCGCTTTGCCGCCCCAAGCACCGGGCGACAGGAAGACGGCATCATGCTCTTTAAGAAGCTCATCGACCGTCGTGTCTTTCGGCAGGTTGACCCCGCATCGGATCTCGACGCCGGCCCGCGTAAGGTACTCGATCTCCCGGGCGAGATCGGCTTTCGGAAGACGGTATTCGGGAATGCCGTAGCGGAGCATACCGCCCGGCTCGGGCATGTTCTCGTAGATGACCGCGTCGTAGCCCTTCCGTCCCAGGAACCAGCCGACGGTCAGCCCCGCGGGACCAGCCCCCACGATGCCGATACTCTTACCCCTCGACGCCTCACGCTCGGGCGTCCCCGCGTAGGCCCCGGGCATATCCGTGACAAAACGCTTGATGTAATTGATCGCCACGGGCTCTTCGACGTCCTCCCGGCGGCAGACGACCTCGCACTTCCGCACACAGATCCGACCACATACCGCCGGCAGAGGATTGGTCTCGCGCACCAGATCGACGGCCTTGCGGAATTCGCCCATCGCCGCCAGCGCGATGTACCCCTGGGCGTCGACGCCGGCCGGGCACCCCTGCATGCAGGGCGAAACGCAGTCGGCGTAGTGGTTGGACAGGAGAAACTCGAGCGCGGTCTTGCGCGCCTCGCGCACCCGCGCGTTGTTCGTGTTGATCTTGAGCCCCTCGGCCACCTTCGTGGCGCACGACGGGACGAGGACGGGCCGGCCCTCGACCTCGACCACGCAAACGAAGCACGAACCGTAAGGTGTCAACTCCGGTGAATGGCAAAGCGTGGGGATGGTGTCGAGCTTTTGTTCCTCGACGACTTCGAGAATCGTCTGCCCCGCGCGGGCCTCGACCGGCTTTCCGTTTACTTCAATGCGTACCGTACTCATCGGAGCTTCCTAAGCCTTGTAGACGGCGTCAAAGTTGCAGGAGGTAATGCACTTCCCGCACTTAACACACTCGCTCTGGTCAATGACGTGGGGCTGCTGCTTGTCCCCGGAGATCGCGTCCACCGGGCAGGCCCGCGCACAGAGGGTGCAGCCCGTGCACTTCTCCGCATCAATGTTGTAGGACACGAGCGCCGGACAGTTGGCGGCCGGGCACCTCTTGTCCTCGATGTGCGCGAGGTACTCGTCTTCGTAATACTTCACGGTCGTAAGCACGGGATTAGGCGCGGTCTGCCCCAGCCCACACAGACTCGCCTGCTTGATCTGCTCGGCCATGTGTTTCAGCCGCTCGATGTCCTCCGTCTTGCCCTCACCGCTCGTGATGCGCTCAAGGGTTTCGAGCATCCTCTTCGTGCCGATCCGGCAGAAGGTGCACTTGCCGCAGGACTCCTTCTGGGTGAAATCCAGAAAGAACCTCGCGATGTCCACCATACAGATGGTGTCGTCGAGGACCACCATCCCGCCGGAGCCCATGATGGCGCCGGTCTGGGGAATGTGCTCGAAGTCGACCGGTGTGTTCTTGAGGTGTCCCGGAATGCAGCCGCCGGACGGCCCACCCATCTGCACCGCCTTAAACGCCTTGCCATCCTTGATGCCGCCGCCGATCTTGAAGACCAGGTCCTCGATCGAGGTCCCCATGGGAACTTCGGCCAAGCCGCCCTTCTCGACCTTCCCCGCCAGGGCGAAGACCTTTGTGCCGGGCGACTTCTCCGTCCCGTACGCGCGATAGGCTGCCGCGCCCTTAACGATGATCCAGGGCACGTTGGCGTACGTCTCGACGTTGTTGTTGTTCGTGGGCTTGCCCCAGACACCTTTCTCGGCCGGGAACGGCGGCCTGATCCGGGGCATCCCGCGCTCGCCCTCAATAGAGGCAAACAGGGCCGTCTCCTCGCCACACACGAAAGCCCCTGCCCCTTGCTTGATCTTCAGGTCGAAATCGAATCCGGAACCAAGGATGTTCTTGCCGAGGAGCCCTCTCCCGCGGAGTGCTTCAATCGCAATTTCGAGCCTCTTGATCGCGAGCGGATACTCGGCCCGGCAGTAGATGTAGCCGAAGGTCGCGTCGATGGCCTTGCCGCAAATCAGCATGCCCTCCAGGACGGCATGCGGATCACCCTCAAGCACCGAGCGGTCCATGAAGGCGCCCGGATCACCCTCGTCGGCATTGCAGACCACGTACTTCTGATCGGCCTCGTTGCCGGCAGCGAAGGACCACTTCATGCCGGTGGGGAATCCGGCACCTCCACGCCCTCGGAGCCCGGAGGCCTTGATCTCCTCGATGACTTGCTCCGGAGTCATGGCGGTCAGGGCCTTGCGCGTCGCCTCGTAGCCGCCCCGCTCTATGTACTCG
>CBDUSE010000263.1:0-3324 GCA_965369835.1 uncultured bacterium | reverse complement strand
CCCAGTCGCTGATTAAACCTCCTGTCTCGCCGGCCGCAAAGGAGCGGCGTGGGCCGCCGCGCGTTCGCGCGCGGCCACGCCACTCGAATCGCTAGCCGGCCGGCTGGGGGGCTACAATCCTTATGTGTTCCGGCGAGCCGATGACCGTGCCGCCGTCGGGAACACTCGCTTTCGGCAGGAGAAAAGCGTACTCGACGGTTGCGTCCTTGCCCACCGAGGCGCCCTCGCAAAGTACGGCCCATGTGAGCGCGGCGTTGTGGCCCACTGTGCTGCCGGGCCCGAGGCAGACATTCTCGCCGATCACGCAATCTCCCACCCTTGCCGTCTCATCGGCGACGGCGAAGGGATGGAGGCCGACCGCTTCGGCATGACGGCCCATCGTGCGCAGGTGCACGAGCATCCGGCGGTTGGTGCGGAGCAGCTCCTCGGGTGAGGTGACGTTTGACCAGAACCCCTCGAGTTCGAAGGCGCGCAGCGTCGTGCCCTCGTGTGTCAGCATGCGGAGCGCGTCGGTCAGTTCGTACTCGCCACGGGTGGAGAGCTCGACCCGGTCGAGCAGGTCGTAGATGATCGGCGTGAAGACGAAGATGCCGGCGTTCTCGAAGTGCGTCGTGGCGGTTCCTTTTGGTGGTTTTTCGATGATGCGGGTGACGACGCCGTCCTCGATGTAGACGGCCGCGCCCGCCGAGGGGTCCTCGACCCAGCGCGTCGTGAGCATCGCGTCGGGCGAGGTGCGTTCAAACTTGCGGACGAGCGCGGGGAAATTCGGCGGCGGCGTGAGAATATCCCCGAAGGCGAGCACGAACGGTTCTTCGTCGGTGAAGTCGCGCGCGCACATTGCCGCCTCGCCGGTGCCCTGCATCTTAGGCTGCTCGATGTATTCGACACGCAGGTCGAACGCGGCGCCGTCGCCGATGACCTCGCGGATTTGCTCCTGCAGGTGCCGGACCACGAGGAGGACCTCGCGCACGCCCGCCGCGTGCAGCGCTTCGAGTGTCCAGCCGAGGATCGGCTTGTTCGCCACGGGGAGCAGCGGTTTGGCGAAGTGCGTTGTCAGCTCACGCATCCGGACGCCTTTGCCGGCGGCCAGCACGACTCCTTTCATACTCCAGTCTCGCCTCCTTCACAGTTGAGGATTCGCTTGACTTCCTTGTCCTGTCGGCCTAGAGTGCGCCGCACTTGGGTGCGAGCCCCGGTGCGGCAGCGTTGGCCACGGCGGAACATGTGTTGAGGACCTTGCGATGGCCCTATACGAACTGCTTGATACGAGCTCGATTCTACCGCAACTTCAGGCCGAGACCAAGGACGCCGCTATCGAAGAACTGGTTGACGCACTCGAGAGCGCAGGCCGGATCAGTGACCGGAACGCCGTGCTCGATGCGGTGCTTGAGCGCGAACGCGCCATGAGCACTGGTCTCGAGGACGGCGTTGGCGTGCCGCACGCCAAGAGCAGCGCGGTCGCCACGTTGACTGCGGCACTCGGCATCAAGCGCGATGGGCTCGACTTCGAGTCGGCCGACGGCAAGCCTACCAAGATCATCTTCCTGCTGATTGCCGAGGAAAATAATCCCGGACCGCACGTCCGGGCGCTCGCCAAGCTTGCTCGCCTCCTCAGCGACCCTGAGATGCGCTCGGCGCTGATCAATGCGCAGACGGCCGAGGAGATTATGGGGATCATCAAGCAGCGCGAGCTGGCCGAATAACGAGTGTGGCGCCGCTGCGTAAGGTGATCTCCGGCTGCCTCGTCCGGCGCTGGATGCTTGGCAACAAGCGCAGGGCGTTCTATGGGCGGTGCGCCGATTTCAGCTTTTTCTCGAGCCACTTGCGGTGCTCTTCGAGCGCCTTGTCCACCTCCCTTTTCGTTGCTTTCCATGGGACGACGTGTGGCCGGTTTCGCAACTGTGCAACGTAGTACGCGGCCAGCAGGACCGTTTCGCGGTTCGTCGAGTTCACCCCGTCCAGGAGCGTCTTGTAGCTGCGGGGCGCCCCTTCCTTCGCAAGGCGGCTGGCGACGAGCAGGCGTGTCTTGACGTCCGTGTCGTCCAGCAACGCGAGGAGGCGGCGGGCGAGATCGTCGGGGGCGCTTGGATGGTTCCGCAACTGGAGGAGATAGTCCGCCGCGAGCCGGCGAGTGCGCGAATGCTTTGAGCCAAGGGCGAGGAGGCTCAGGTGGCCCACCGTAGGCTCGGGCGTGGGAAGGGTCGTGGCGCACTTGAGGGCGCCGATCTCGTGCCGGCGCAACGTGGCGCGCTTCAGTTCGTGCGTGAGAAGCTGCGCGACGCGCCCCGGCGACTCGCCGACGGATCCCAGCACCTGGATGGCGCAGATGCGCTCGGCGTAGTTGTGGCTCTCGAGCTTCTCCAGGATCAGCGGTCGGACCCTGGGCCCCAACTCGGTGAGCTTGAGCCGCGCCGGACGACCGACGTCAACGATGTAGCCGGGCATGCCCTTGCAGGCTTCGGCGAGGAGAAGTTCCCACCCCTCGACTCCTTGCTGCTGCCACTCGTCGAGGGGCGGTTGCCAGTCGGTGACGACTGCCCCGCCATTGTCGGCAGGCCGCCGTTGATTCTCCTTGCTGTGGCGCAGAAGCGTGTCGAGCGCGAGGTATCCTCCTGCCGTGATGGCAGCGATGAGCGGAAGCTCTACGAGTGGCCGCCATAGAGCGTGGCCCGTTCGGCGCGGGCGCCTTGTGCGGATCGGCCTGGCTGTTCGACGGTGAGCGCCGTTTCTGTTCACTGCAGGCTCTTGTGAGGTCCGGGCCGCATGCCGACTGCGCCAATCACCGCTTCGCACGGGCTGTCCTCGCAGTCAATCAGCGGCGTCTCTTCTACGGATATATCCTTTCCAAGTCTTGCCACGGAGGGCACGGAGAACACGGAGAACTTGTTTTTGTCTTTACTCCGTATTCTCCGTGCCCTCCGTGGTTCAAGAAATAGGACAGTCGCCTATTCCCCTTTGCTTGCCTGCTCTTGTTCGGTGGGCGCCTCCTCGGTCTCCTCGAGCTTTTCTTCGAGCCACGCGCGGTGAGCCTTGATCGCTTCGGCTTTTTCCTCCGGCGTCGCGGTGAGCGGGTCAATACGCCCCCCGCTGCGGAGCCTGGCGACATGGTTCGCGGCGACGATGACGGTCTCCTCGTCGTCCGAGTCGAGTCCCTCGAGCAGCATGCGGTAGGTGCCGGGTGCGTCTTGCTGGATCAGCTTCACGGCGATTTCGAGGCGGATCTTCAGGTCACCCTCGGTGCCGAGTTTGACAAGGCGTTCGCCGATCTCGGGCGGGGCGTCCGGAAGGTTGCGCAGCTTGAAGAGGTACCCGATGGCCAGCCGC
>CBDUSE010000262.1:0-3349 GCA_965369835.1 uncultured bacterium | reverse complement strand
GAGCAGCTCGTCGTCGGCGGTAAGGTCGCGGCTGATGAACAGCGCCTGGGCGGTCTGGCGGTTCGCCATCGCCTCGTCAACGAGCGCGTCGGCGATCGTCTCGTTGTTGCCCTTGAGCAGGAACGCCATCCGCCCGAGCCACATCATCGCCCGGAAGTAGCGCTTCAGCTTGATCTCGCGCGTGTAATGGCCGCGCGGCACGTACTGCGAGTAGTCCTCCTTGTAGCCGAACAGCGGGCTGACCGAGAGGCCACCATGCGCCTTGATCAGCTTGATCTCCCTGGCCACGACGGCCGTCACCGCCTTGGGCGCTTCCCAGTCCGGGTCGAGCAGCCGCATCGCCACGCCGAAGTACGCCAGCGTCGCCGTGTCGGCCTCGACGAGCAGATCCGCGCGGCCCTTGAGCCGCAGCCGCGCGGCGCTCTTCGCCAGCATCCCTTCGCAGAGCACCTTGAGATCGTCGAAGAAAAGCTCCTCCTCGATCTCCTTAAGCGCGTTGTCAAACAGCACGTGGTAGAGGTGCAGCACGCTGTCGCTCGTCACCACGATCGGTATCTTCTTGTTCTTGAGCCGCGAATAGGCCTCGCCGAACAGATCGGTGCCCGGCCCCTCCACGACGACGAATCCGTTCTTCGCCAGCATCGCCTGCGCCGCTTTCGACGGCAGCATCTCGCCGAGCTGCTCACGGTTCGCGACCGTGCTCGTATCGAGCGGAAGCTCCACCTGCGGCGCGTTCGGCTCGACCGCGTATTCGACCGGCGCATAGTGGCGCAGGAACGCCGCCTTGAGCGCCTCGCTCTGCTCGGCGATCGTCGCCCCGGGTTCTTCGCCCCAGGCGGCGGCCGCGCAGACGGCGGCCAGAAAACCCAACAAGAGCCCCGTAGCTGTCTTCATTGATCTACTCCTCGGCATGTGCCTTGTCCCCTGTATTCGACCATCCTTGAATATCGAACCACAAACCGATCAGGCTGTTCCAACCTCCCTGCCGAAAGGCGACAGGAGCGCAACTCCCAATAGCTCCTCGCGGCCGGCGTGCAATACGGCGTCCAATCCACCATCAAGCCTGCCCCAGCGATAATGTGCCCTGCCAGCGGCCAAGCGTCAGATGCAGCCCAACGCCCTCGGCCTCTTGAAGTTGCGCGCCCCATAGTGTTTACTCGCTGGCGTCACGGCAGCGTTATTGCTTCACAACAGAAGTAGATAGGAAACCGGCTTGGAGCATTCTACCACACCGGGCGCTGATGCGACCCCGCGCTGGCACAACTGGGCCGTGCTCGCGGCGCTCATCGGCGCCGTTGCCATCGTGGCCCTCGCCGCATTTCTGCGTCTCGAGGGGATGGGTCGGGACGGCCTGTGGTACGATGAGGTGTTCTCGCGCGGGTATGCCTGGCGGCCACTGAGCCACGGGCGACACTGGCAGAACGGCATGGCGCTGTACCACGCGATGATGCACGTGTGGGTCCGCATCGCGGGCGACAGTGAGGCGGGGCTGCGCCACCCGTCGGCCGCGCTTGGCGTCGCCGCGGTCGCGCTGCTGATCGTGCTCGTGCGCCGGGTCAACGGCTGGCCCACCGCGCTGCTCGCCGGCCTGCTGCTGGCGATCTCGTGGAAGCGTGTCTACTACAGCCAGGAGGCGCGCGCGTACAGCCTGTTCATCGCACTCTCGGTGCTCACGACGCTGCTCCTTGTGTGGCTGCTTGAGAACTGGAGCACGCGCCGACTCGTCATCTACGGCATCGCTCTACTTGCGCTCGCCTACTCGCACTACCAGTTCGTATCATCGTGGTGTTTCACACTCTTGCGGTGCTCATCTCGCGCCGCCGCCTGAGCCGGGGCTGGTTCGTGCTTCTCACCGTGCTCGCCGTTGCCTACGTGCCGCAATTCCTTCTAGGCGTCCGGAGGGTCCCGTGGACGTGGAATCCGTTCTATATCCCCAGGCCCCCGAGTGCTTCCTATGCGGTCTCAGCGCTGCAGGACTTCTTCGGCATTCCACCCTACCTGCCGGTCACGAGCCGCCTGCCGGGCGCGACGGGCATCAACCTTGTGGCGCTTTTCTTGATGCCCGTGCTCGCCGCGGCGGGCCTTGTCGCCCATGCGCAGGCGTCCGTGCTGCGGCCCGGCCCGCGCGTGCGCAAGGCGCTGCCGGCGCTGTCGCGCTACGCGGCGCCGGTCGCCCCGGGGGCTGCCGGTCGCGGCTGGGGTTGGCTCCCAGTCCTGTGGTTCGGCTCGGTTTTCGTGCTGCCGTTCGTGCTCGCGCAGATAGGCAAGCCTCTTTTCCTCGCGCGCTACATGGCCGGCGCCCTGCCGGTGTATTGCTGGCTCATCGCCGGCGGCATCATAGCGGCGCCGCGCGCGGCGCTGCGCGTGGCACTGGCCGCCGCCTGCGTGGTGTGCAGCGTGCCAGCGATCGAGACGATGAAGGCGTTTCCGATGCGCGCGCACTGGCGCGAGTGCGCCCAGGAGATCATGAACGATGAACGGTCGGGCGACCGTATTGTCCTCTGCCCGGGCTTCTTGCTCGGCACACTGCGCAACTCGTACCGGGGCGGGGCTCCCATCACTTACATTGCCGGCCACCGCACGGACGAGCAGACTGTCGCGGCGCTCAATTGGAGCGAGCCGCCGCAGCGCGTCTGGCTTGTCGTGGCCCGCGCCCCACGGTCCAGGATTACGCGCTACTTCATGCGCCGGCCGGACTACCGCCTCGTCAAGCGCCGCGATTACCCCCCGTACGGCAGCTTCGACTATCCGCCGGCGATCGTGCGCGGTCCTGCACCGATCATCCTCATGCTCTTCGAGCACGTTGCCGCAAGCGACACGCCCGCCGAGAAGGAACCCGGAGCCTCCGGCTCCATCTACTCGCCGGCGACCCTGTAAATGATACCGTCAGATGCCTTCACAAGCACCTCGAGTGGCAGCTTGCCCTCCAGTTGCTCCGGCGTGGGGAAGCGCGGCCGTTTCACGTTGAAGAAGTAAACCAACACACCATCTCGCTCCTCGAGCCGCCGGCGCAGCCTGTCGAGCTCTCTCGAACTTCCACCCCGCTGGGGAATGCGTGAGGAGCCTCTCCCCGTGAGAATGTAGATCGCATACGGGACGTTAGTGTAGATCGGGCGTTCAGGATCCAGGGCCTTGACGTGTTCTAAAATCTCGGACTGCGTCCACAGCGTACCCGCATATCCAAGCCCATTTCGACTCGTACGCGTAACCCAGCGGGCGCACCGGGCCGAATAGCCCACGACGATGGCTGCGTAGAGCACGGCGCACACGCTTCTGATGTAGTGCGCGCGCCGCGTGGAACGGAGCATTTGATCAGCAAGCCGAAGCGCGAGCAAGAGCGCCGGGGGGT
>CBDUSE010000261.1:0-3366 GCA_965369835.1 uncultured bacterium | reverse complement strand
ACAAGTTCCTCGAGAACGCCGTCGAGGTGGACATTGACGCCGTGGCCGACGGCACGCGCTGCATCGTGGCCGCTATCATGGAGCACATCGAGGAGGCGGGCATCCACTCGGGCGACAGCGCGTGCTCGATCCCGCCCTACAGCCTGCGCGACGAGATCGTCGAGGAGCTCAAGCAGCTCACCTACGCGCTGGCGACCGAGCTCGGCGTCGTCGGGCTGATGAACATCCAGTGCGCCGTGCGCGGCAGCGAGATCTTCATCATCGAGGTCAACCCGCGCGCCTCGCGCACCGTGCCGTTTGTGAGCAAGGCGAAGGGCATCCCGTTTGCCAAGGTCGCCGCGCGCGTGATGGCCGGCAAGACGCTCGACGAGCTTGGTCTCACCGCCGAGAAGGAGATCGCGTATTTCGCCGTCAAAGAAGCCGTCTTCCCCTTCGTGCGCTTCCCCGGCGTGGACATCATTCTCGGGCCCGAGATGAAGTCCACCGGCGAGGTGATGGGCCTCGACAGCGACTTCGGCCTCGCCTACGCCAAGACCCAGTTCGGCTCAGGCGGCCGCTTCCCGACCGAAGGCAACGCGTTTATCAGCGTGCGCGACGAGGATAAGCGCAACGTCATCTTCATCGCGAAGAAGATGGAGCGCCTCGGCTTCCAGATCTACTCGACGCCCGGCACGGCGAAGGTCCTCCGCAACTTCGGCACCGAGGTCATTGAACTCAGCAAGCTCCAGGAGGGCCACCCGAACGTGCTCGACATGATTCGCCAGGGCGCGATCGCCATCGTCGTCAACACCCCGGCCGGGCGGATCACGCGCAAGGACGAGGCCGTCATCCGCTCAACGGCCACCTACCTCGGCATCCCGTGCTACACGACGATCAGCGGCGCCGCCACCGCAGTGAACGCCATGGAGGCGATCAAGGCCTTCCCCGTCGAGGTCCGCGCCCTCCAGGACTACCACGTGAACGGCTGATCTCCTAGACGGGATACCGGGATCTATAGGATCATGGAATCCAGTTGATCCTGTTATCCTGTCTGGCCTCCCTATGAAACTCCCTCAGGCGGGGCGGGCGTCTCTCCGATACCCGACACGGAGAGCTGTCTCAAGATCGCCTTCTGGTTACGAGAGGAACAGAGCGATGATTTTCTGTCCCATTTGCCAGAGACCGGTCCCCGATGGATCGCTGGCATGCCCCGTATGCCACACGCCGATCAGTCATAGCGAAATCGTCGTCGGCAACCTTCAGGCCTCCAGGGGCCACGAGTACGTCGTTGGTGGGATCAACTGGGGCGCCGTCGTCCTCGGCGCGCTCATTGCGCTCGCCATGTGGAACGGCGGCATGTACGTCCTCGTCTGGTTACTCGGGCCCGACATGATCTGGTTTTCGGTGATGGTGAAGGTGACCGCCATCGTCACCGGCAGCTTCTTCGCCGGCTACAAGTCCTACAGCGCCGAACTGACCCACGGGTTGCTGGTCGCCGTAATCATCGCCATGGTCAATGGGGCGCTTCTGGTCTTCCTGCTCGGCGTCGAGCTCACAATGACGCTGGTCCTCATTGACTTCATCTTCATTGACTTCGGCGCCTCGCTCGCCGGCGCCTTCTTCGGCGCCAAGATGCAGCGCTAAAAGGAGAATCCGCCACAGATCGTACAGGTCAACACTGATTCAAACGCCATTAGCCGCGTGATCGGTGCCGATCTTTGCGATCTGGGGCCAATGCCGACAAAACAGCGGCTAGTCATCGGCGATCTCGAAGACGCCGTCGAACTCATCGTCGAGGAAAATCTCGACGCCGTCACCATCCACATAAACGACCGTCCAGCCCGCGTCGAGCACCCAGTCTACCTGCATGCCCGGACCGAGGGTCGCGCGCACGTCAATGTCGCCGTCGTCATGCTCGTCCACCTCGACGAGGACCATGTCGGCCGTGTTGTTGATCACGATGAGGCGGGTCGAGCCCCAGCTCTCGTCGTCACACCCGGTCGCGGCCACCGCCACGACGCCGGCAAGCACCGCAAGAAAAAGACCCCAACGTTTCATTCCGCGCATTCCTTTAATGGCGCACCGTTTGCCCCAGTAAATTCGACGGATCGTGCACGCCATTATTCAACGCGAGCCGACCTTCCTGTGCGGGCAACAGCCCTGGCACGCGGCAATCAACCCGACCCCAGGTTTGCGGGGAACCCGAACCGAACGATGTAGGCGGCTAAAGGCTACTTCCCGCCGAAACGGTTGTACGACACAAGGTCATACAGTTCCTTCCTCGCTTTTGACTTTCCGGGCTTTCCTTCGGGATACCCGACAGAGAGAAGGACAACAATGTCATGCGAACGCGGCACTTGGAGCACACGCCGGACGCCGCGCTTGCTGTACCACCCTACGTAACACACGCCGAGGCCAAGCTCGGTCGCGCGCAGGACGAACTGCTGGCACGCGATCCCGCAATCTATCAGGTAGTACTTCGTGCCCTGGATCGCCTTCCCCAGGCGATTGGCGATGATATCCGGCTTGGCCAGGACCGCGATAAGCACCGGCGCCTTGGCCGCAAAGCGGGTGGGGCGATACACGCCGGAGAACGCCGCCTTCGCCAGCCGCTCCTTCACCTCCGGATCGTCCACCACCACGAACCGCCACGGCTGGGCGTTCTCCGCCGAGGGCGCAAGCCGGGCCGCTTCGAGGCACTCCTGCACAAGAGCCCGTTCGACCGGCCGGTCGGCATAACGCCGCACGCTCCGCCGCGCCCGGATAAGCTCCATCAACCCCATCGCCGCCCTCCGACATGCTCGCCGCCTACGCTATGGCCCACGCCTTCCGTTGTCAATCGGTTGCTACTCGACCGGGCTCGCGCGGCAAGACAACAGGTGTGCGGCTCCCCTTTGAGGCGGACGTCGGCCGAGGTCTGTGCGCCTGGTCAATATGGCAAGGAATACTCCATTTTATTTCTCATTGTCCTGTTGACACCTTGGACGGGTATGTTAGGATATGTGGTTGTGGAATGGTGGGCGAGGGGGGAGTTCTGTATCTGCATCTGCATCAGCATTGTGAACGACACCCGGGTTACGCAGGTCCCTCCAGGTCTCGTCCCCCGCGTCCAGTAACCTGTAACCCTACTGTACAAGGAGGTGTCGGAACCATGAAATGCTGGTGCTGTCTCATTGTCATGCTCGGCCTGATTGCCGTGCTGACACCTGCGCTCGCGCAGGAGAAACTCCTCCCAGGCAATCCGCCGCCGACTCCCTATGCTCGGTGGCTCGAGGGGCTGGATCCTCAAGGGCCAATGACCGCAACAATGTCGGGTGGAGGAGGCCTGGAGCTTTTAGCCCGGATTTCTCACAGCGGATGCACGTGCGGTGTTCCCCGACGAGCCGC
>CBDUSE010000260.1:0-3385 GCA_965369835.1 uncultured bacterium | reverse complement strand
GCGAAAGCAGTGGCTTCTCAAGCACGAGGGGGGATTGTTGTTGTAGACTGGTTCGCGGCCCCCCTCTCCTCGGCGCCAAGATCCGCGTATAGTGGAGTTAGGCGGAGTTTGGCTCTCAGGGCCTAACTGTGGGAAGCGAGTGCAGAGGCCGCGTCTGTACTCCGATTGATGGACGGGGCCATGATTGGAGTGTTGGCTGTATAATGGGTAGTTAGGCAGCAACTCAAGGAATTCGCTTGCTGTTTCCTGATGTAGAGCGGAAGTACAAAGGACCTCATCTTCAGGCGGAGCCCGCATACTCCTTCCTGCAACGCTCCAGCAGGCCTGCTGCTGCGGCGGTCAGAGAGCTGCTTGAGAATTGGATCGCACGAGCACCCGATGATGAGAGGCCGAGGCTGTGCCGGCACATGAGATCTGGGGACGATGATCGCTTCCGCGCCGCCTTCTTCGAGCTGTACACGCGTGAACTCCTTGCAGGGCTTGACTATTCGATGCAGTGGCACCCGGACCTCGGTCACCCACAGGGGCGCTCACCGGACTTCCTTGCGGCCCATGTGTCGGCTCCTTCGCTCATCGTTGAGGCGACAACTGCATCTGACATGTCTCCGGGCGAGGTGAGCTCCGCTCCTGGCATGCGCCGCGTCTACGATGCCATCAATGCACTGAACATAAGGGAGTTCTGGATTGACATTGCCGAACGCGGCCGCCCCAAGAAGACGCCGTCGGCGAAGCACATCTCCAGCGATCTCGCTCGCTGGATTGGAGGACTGGACTACTCCGAAATCAAGGGCCCCTACGATGATGGGCGCCTAGAGGAGCTCCCAGTGCTTGAGAAGACGTATGACGGTTGGACGCTGCGGTTCACAGCGATCCCCAAGCCCGCCGAAGCGCTCGACGACCCAGATCGAGCGGTGATCCTGCTGCACTCGTTCGGCGTGCGCGCCAGCAACACCAAGCAGGCTCTGAAGCGTGCAGTGAAGAGAAAGGCTACACGGTACGACGAGATCAGCAATCCCTATGTAATAGCGGTGAACATCGAAGCGTGGGATGTCGATGAGGATGACATTTTCGAGGCCTTTATCAGCTCGAGGCCCTATGTCTGGAATCCGCGAGAGCCAGTGGAGTCAGGTCACTATGAACTCGCGCATGATGGAGTCTGGCTGGGTCCCAATGGGCCCTGCAACACGCGTGTCAGTGCAGTGCTAGTAGCGTCCGGTCTGACTCCATGGACTGCGGCTGATCGCGACGTTCAACTCGTTCTCAATCCGTGGCCACGTGCCGAGCTGACCGGTCCACTTCGATCGCTGACTCGACGCGTCCCAGCAGGTGATCACTGGGATTTCAAAGAAGGAGTGCATCCCCGACAGGTGTTGGGGTTGAGCGAGGGATGGCCGGGGTGATGGGTTGCTGCCTAACTAGCGTATGCAGCCGACGAGCTTGGCTGTCACACCGGCTGCATTCGCACCTGCCGCGCCAGCCCTAACGCTCGCGGCTGATACGCGGTCCGTCAGGTGCGTGCTGGCTTCCGCGACCCGACTCAATCAGACGAGATCAACAATGGAAGAGCTCAGTATCAGCGAGGCCGTCGAATGCATGGCAAGAGCCAGGCCAGGTTCACCTGCCCTCAGGGAGGTTTTGCTCCCAGAGGTAGTCTGGAAGCGCGTCTTCGACGGTCCTACGCGCACAGACGGCTCCAATCACGCTTCTGTATCCCTGCTCGCGCTGGCTCGCGGTTACCTGGGCAACGTCACGCGCCCAATTGAGCGATTCCTTCTCGAGTGCGGAGTGGTTTCATCAAGGGCCTGCAAGCAGTACGTGACGGACTTGCGTGAGACTTGGCTTGTCGCAGATGACCCCTTGGAGCGCCGCCGTCTCGTCGAGATATTCTATGGTCGGTTGTCCGAACTGCAGCTCGCCCACTGGCTTGAGCGGCAAGGGTGGCGGGTCACCAACATGGAATGCTGGGGCGCGTCCCACGACATCATCGCTGAAAAGGACGGCTGCCCTCATGTGATAGAGACGAAGCACATCGGGCAGGAGTTGGCTGAGTTCAAGGCTGTTCTCGCCGCGGGACGTGGTCAAAACGGTGGGTTCTGGCGGGGCATGTACGACTCAGTTGACTATCTGCAACTTAGAGCCCTTGATCTCGCCGAGCAGCTCGAGGAAGCCGAAGGCCGCAGGGTTGCAGCTCTCGTGCTCTCGCACGCGGCAACCGGTGTCTACCGCCGCCTGCTCGGAACAGAGTTCCTTGACTTCTCTTCTCCCAAGCTCCACCGCAAGGAACAAACTCAAGGTATGGTCGATCTGCTTGCTGATTACGACGAACGGGGCGATCTCGACGATCGCATGGCCTCGTGGCCTAGTTTGGTCGATGACGTTTGGATCATTGGCGTGACAGAGAAGTTCGAATTCGACTGGTTGTTGACCTGGCAGCCAGTGGCACCTGGCTAGCGTATGCATCCGACGAGCTTGGCTGTCACGCCGACTGCACCGCGGGCTGACGCCCGCGACGCACCTGCCGCGCCAACCTTGACGCTGGCGGCTGATACGCGGTCCGTTAGGATTGGCGTTCGAAAGGAACAGGACGTGCCGAGGACCGAAGCAACCGATTCCCACATCGACGACATCGGATACTGGTCCGAGATCAAACTCGAGATCATCCGCAAGTACGCGACGGCGTACTCCGCGATACTGACGAACCAGCGAGGCCTCAGACACATCTACATCGATGGCTTCTGTGGTTCCGGAGTTCACCGATCACGAACGTCTGGTGATCTTGTACCAGGCTCACCCGTTGTGGCTCTCGGCGTTGATCCTCCATTCACGGAGTACCACTTCATAGATCTCGATCGAGGCAAGACGGAAACTCTCCGTGAGATTATCCAGACCAGTACCCCGGAGGGCTACGACGAGGACTCCGTGTTCATCTATGAGGCTGACTGCAATGAAGTCCTCCTTCAGGGAGTCTTTCCGAGAGCGCGTTATCGTGACTACCGCAGGGCACTGTGTCTTCTTGATCCCTATGGCCTACATCTCTCATGGGAGGTCATCGCAACGGCTGGAGGGATGAAGTCAGTCGAGATATTCCTAAACTTCCCGATAGGTGATATGAACCGCAATGTTCTATGGAGAGACCCCACGAAGACACCGCCCAAGCAGGCGGCTAGGCTGACTTGCTACTGGGGCGACGAGTCGTGGAAGGACGCGGCCTACACAACGGATCTGAATCTCTTCGGGTACGAAGAGAAGAATACCAACGAAGCTGTTGTCGAGGCTTTCAAGAAGCGCCTGAAGGATGTCGCTGGATTCTCCTATATCCCCGAACCGATCCCAATGCGAACCCGAAAGGGCGCGGTTATCTACTACCTGTTCTTTGCCTCTCCGA
>CBDUSE010000259.1:0-3395 GCA_965369835.1 uncultured bacterium | reverse complement strand
GAAGACCAAAATCCGAATCGCTTCATGTGACACCGTGTTTGGATCAGGCCGCTTGAGGTCAGCGACAGAACGGCTTCTTGTGAATGCAGTTCCATCGCATCGAGCGCCCTCGCGCGCTCGGCGTATGAGAAATGCCTGCTCGCCCCGTGATCTGGGCAAGGGCCTGATGCCGCTCCCTGCGGGGGCTCAAGGGTTTCCTTGACCTTCTTCCACGGGTTCACACCCGTAGCTACCAACATGCCGTCCTCTGACGAGGACTCTGGACGGAGATGGCGAGGTGCATTCCTTTGGTGCTTGCGCGGGGGGCTACGGGACGCGGGTGGTGGCGCGTTGGGTGCGGTACCACTCGATGGTCTTGGTGAGGCCGTCTTCGAAGGGCGTGGTCGCCTTGAAGCCGAGGAGGCGTTCGGCCTTCGAGATGTCGAGGCAGCGGCGGGGCTGGCCGTCGGGCTTCGAGGTGTCCCAGACAAGCTCGCCCGAGAAGCCGGTGAGCCGGGCGATCAGCTCGACCAGGGTTTTTATGGAGATCTCGAAGCCGGCGCCGATGTTGACCGGCTCGGAGGTGGTAAGCTTCTCGGCAGCGAGCAGCAGGCCGCGGGCGGCGTCCTCGACGTAGAGGAACTCGCGCGTGGCCTTGCCGGTGCCCCAAACGACGATGCGGCTCTCGCCCGCCTCGATCGCGTCCATGCACTTCTTGATGAGGGCGGGGATGACGTGTGAGGAGGCGGGGTCGAAGTTGTCGCCCGGCCCGTAAAGGTTGACGAGCATGGCGTTGACGGCGTCGAAGCCGTACTGGTCGCGGTAGGCGGCCGATTGGACCAGCGCCATTTTCTTGGCGAGGCCGTAGGGGGCGTTGGTCTCCTCGGGGTAGCCGTTCCAGATGTCGTCCTCGTTGAACGGCACCGGCGTGAACTTGGGGTACGAGCAGATCGTACCGACGGTGAGGTAACGCGGGACCGTGCGCCGACGGGCCGCCTCCATGAGCTGGACGCCCATCATCAGGTTGTCGTAGAAGAACTCGCCCGGCCGCTCGCGGTTGGCGCCGATGCCGCCGACGATGGCGGCGAGGTGGATAACCACGTCGGGCTCGGCCTCGTCGAGGGCGCGCTCGATGCCGTCCCAGGCGCGCAGGTCGTAGGTCGCGCTGCGGGGCACGAAGACGCGCTTGGCGCTCTCTTTGCGGAGTTGCTCGACGACGTGGCAGCCAAGGAAGCCGCCGCCGCCGGTGACCATCACGTTCCGCTCGCTCCAGAAGCTCACGAGGTTCCCCTCCACGACTGGTTTGTCTGGTTCACATTATAGGGGGGCGCGGTTCTTGTGGCGAGGCAAAAAGCCGTACCGCCTTCACGCCATGGGACACGATGATGTCGCGTGAGATGGGCGGCGTCGTGTGAAAAAAGGCTTGCCGATCGGCAGACTCTCTGGTAGGGAGTCTCTTGATGCGCCACGGCCTGTAGCACATGGAGGGAACCGCCGGGACGGCCATCCTGGTGGTAGAGGGCAGCGCACGCGAAACGGTGTTGACGAGACTCGAAAGGAGAGACAGATGAAAGGGAGTGCCGTGGTACTCTTCGTCGGCTTGATTTGTGCATTGTTGGCTTCGGGGCCTGCTCGGGGGGACGTGATGGGACAAGCCTACTTCGGAGAGGGGCCGCCGAAGTTTGCGATCGGTCTGCGCCTGGGCTGGCACACGATAGACGGCATTGACGCCAGTGCCGGGAGCTACTTTGGCGAGGACCTCGGATTCGATACAGACTATGGCTATGGCTTCTCGGCCGAGTACTGGATCAGCCCGGCGATCTCGCTCGAGCTGGCCTTCGATCACGTCAAGATTGAGGACACTTATGGGGCCGCGAAGACCGTGGCCCTGGGTATTGACGACTGGCAGGTGTCGGTCAAGTACACATTCATGCCGAACGCGCGCCTGCGCCCGTATGTGCTCGGGGGGCTGGATGTGTTCCTCACGGACATAGACTTCGGAGGCACCGGCGTCTTGCTGGTCAACGGCGACGTAGACAACTCGTGGGGTTGGCACATCGGCGGAGGCGCCGAATACCGCTTCACGGATAGCTTGGGGCTTTTTGCCGAGGTGCGCTACCGCGCCGGCGACACGGACGTGGACGTTACGCAGTGGTTCTCCGGGATCCCGGCGCTGACCACGACCGATCCTGTGGCGTACGACGGGTTCGTCGGGACGATCGGCCTGAAGATCTATTGGTGAGGCGTGCCCGGCGCGGCATGCGCGGTGCGTCAGCGCGACGTTGGGTGCGCCGCCGCACTTAGACAATTCAGGGCCGTGAGGTGGCTGGAGCCCTTCACGGTCCTTTTTCAGTTCCTGCGGGTGATGCCGAGGTGGCGCAACAGAGCGGAGGTGGGTGCAATGAAGGGAGGGCTGATTATCGCGGCAGTCGCGGCGCTGCTGGTGGTGCCGGTCGCTGGGTTTGCCCAGGGCGCGCCCGGTGCGGCGACTGCGAGGGCACGCGTCGGGGGGTTCTACGTCGGCGCGGGCGTCATGACGGCCTGGGGCGATGGCGGCTTCAGAATCAGCGGCCTCGACCCTGATGTGGGCCGGTTCAGCTCCGTGCTCGAGTTCCCGATGGACGGCACATACTTCGTGCTCGAGTCAGGCATTGACGAGATCGGCCGAGGCTTCGGCGTGCACCTGCGCTACGGCACGAGCGGCAGTCTCGACGGCACGACGGTGGACACGGACTACGCCTGGGACATCACCTCACTCGAGTACACCAAGAGCTTCAGCAGCACCGACGGCGAGAACGTGTTCCTCACCCTCGACGTGTCCTATCGGCTGTACGACGGCGCCGGCGAGTGGGGCGGCCGGACGCGGCTTGACCTCTTCGCGGGTTACCACATGCAGGACGCCACCTTCAGCGTTTCCGACGTCAACACCGTGATCCAGAATGCCCGGCCGGTGGACTACCACCTCGAGGGCCTGGCGGCCACTTATGACATGGAGTTCTATGGCGTGCGCGTGGGGGTGCGGGGTGAGATTGCGACCGGCCCGTCAGGCACGATCAGCGGGTACATGGCTGTCCTGCCGTACGTGGCGGCGGACGGTTTTGGGCAGTGGATCGTCCGGGGCAAGGCGCTCGACCACGACGCCACGGGCTGGGGGCTCGACCTCCAGGTGCGCTACGAGTACGCCGTTTCGTCGAGCGTGCGGCTCTGGGGCGGCGTGGGCTATACCCGGATGGAAGGGAGCGACGGCACCGACACCCAGTTCTTCTTCAGCAGCGAGCCGATCGGACGCGCCCGCCTCGATGAGATCGAGAGCGAGTACGGGTTTGTCGTGATCGGCGGCGAGTTCCGGTTCTAGCAGGCTGCTGAAAAAGACCGCCGTCCGGTTGAATCGTTGAGCCCTCAAGGGCGTTTGGTAG
>CBDUSE010000258.1:0-3425 GCA_965369835.1 uncultured bacterium | reverse complement strand
TCGCGCAAGGTCTTCATCCCCATCTGGCGCGCGACCTTGCTGATCTCGGCGCTCGACACACGTTCGTAGACGAGTTTCTGAAGCTCCTCGTTGACGGTCATCAGTTCAAAAATACCGACTCGGCCACGGTAGCCGGTGTTATTGCATGCGCGGCAGCCGGCGCCCTTGTAGAGCGTGGCGTCCTTGAGCTTGTCGTCGGAAAGGTCGAACGCCTCGAGATCCCAGCTCGTCGGCGCATACGGCTCGCGGCACTCGGGGCAGATCCGGCGCACGAGGCGCTGGGCCATCACCGACTGGAGCGACGAGGCGACCAGGAACGGCTTCATGCCCATATCAACCAGACGGGTGACGGCGCTCGGGGCGTCGTTGGTGTGCAGCGTCGAGAAGACGAGGTGACCGGTGAGCGAGGCCTCGATGGCGATCTCGGCGGTGTCAAAGTCGCGGATCTCGCCGACCATGATCACGTTCGGCGCCTGGCGCAGCATCGAGCGCAGCACGCGGGCAAATGTCATACCAATGCCTTCTTTGACCTGGACCTGATTGATCCCGCTGAGCATGTACTCGATCGGGTCCTCGACGGTGATGATCTTGCGGTCCGGCCGGTTGATGAAGTTCAGGCACGCGTACAGCGTGGTGGTCTTGCCCGAGCCGGTCGGGCCGGTAATCAAGAGCACCCCGTTCGGCAACTGGATGAGCCGCTCGTAGGTGCGCTGGTCCTCGCTCGAGAACCCGAGCTCGGGCAGGCCGAGCAGCAGGCTCTCCTTGTCGAGGATGCGCAGCACGATGGACTCGCCGTGCTGGGCCGGCAGCGCCGAGACGCGCAGGTCGAGGTCGCGTCCGAGCACGTTGATCATGATGCGCCCGTCCTGGGGCAGGCGCTTCTCGGCGATGTCCATCTTCGACATGATCTTGATGCGCGACAGCACCGAGGCCTGCAGCCGCCGCGGCGGGCCCTGGATCTCGTGCATCACGCCGTCAACCCGGAACCGGATGCGGAAGCGCCGCCCGAGCGGCTCGAGGTGGATGTCCGAGGCCCGGTGGCGCACCGCCTCGAGGATGAGCAGGCTCACGAGCTTGATGACCGGCGCCTCTTCGGCAGCCTCCTCTTCTTGGGCGGCCTGCTCGCTGGCGCTCACGGTGGTGCCGTCGTCCTGGTAGAAGCGAATATCGCCGGAGCTGATCTCCTCGAGCATCCGGGTGATTTGCTCCTCCTCGACCCCGTAGTAGCGCTCGATCGCGCGGGCGATCTCCTCTTCGTCGGCCACCACCGGCTCGACGTTTGTCTTGAGCACATGGCGCAGGTTGTCGAGCATGTTGAGGTTCATCGGGTCAGCCACGGCGACCACGACCGTGTTGTCGTGCATATCCACCGGGATCACCCGGTAGCGGCGCGCCTCGCTGTGGGGCACCATCTTGAGCACGTTGCGCTGGATGTCAATGGTCGAGAGGTCCACGTACTCGTAGCCCAGATGATCGGCGATCGCCTTGGCCACCGTGCCGCCGTCAATGAACTTCAGCTCGCGCAACGCCCGGACGAGCGAGGTCCGCTGCTGGGCGGCGAGTTGCCGTGCCTTCTCCACTTGCTCCTCGGTGACGATCTGTTTGCCGAGAAGGACTTCGATTGCGTAGTCGCTGTTGCTCATGCGGGATCACCCTTTTCTGAAAAGCCGGGGAACCGGCAGCCGCACCTGCCGGCGCTAGGGATACCAAGCATTCATAATATAGCCCAGCTTGGGCCTCCTGTCAATACCTGACCTGTCAACTCTGAATCGCTGAGAGCTGGTGGCGAATCCTCTTCTTCTGGGACCGCCCTTGTCAACAGGGATGGACGACTCGACTCCGGCCCCCTATTTCTTGAGACGCGCCAGGATCGCCGCGGTCACTAACGGGATCATGATCTCGTGGTGCCCCGTGAGATCGTATCCCGTGCCGCCCGCGAGCACGGGGCGCTTGACCACGTTGGTGGCGGGCCGGTAGTGGCGGATCATGTCGAAGTTCGCCGCGGTGAAGTCCCGCACCGGGTAGCCCAGGTTGCGCGCGACGGTGAGCGCCTTGAGGAAGACCTCCGGCAGAACCACCGCGCTTCCTATATTGATATAGACCCCGCCGTCACCGAGGCCCGCTACCAGGCCCGTCAGGAGCTCGAAGTCCTTGAAGCTTGTCTCGCCGAGCGCTGCGCCGTCCGCTTTCGGGTGCTGGTGGATGGTGTCCGTGCCGATGGCAATGTGCACGGTGACGGGGACGCCGAGCTCGATCCCCGCCGCGAGCAGGCTCACGTCGCGGTGCGGCAAATCGGCCTTGATGATCGCCTCGCCCAGCGCGCGCCCGGCGCCGAGGCCCTGGGCGGCGCCGGCGGCGATCGCCTCGTTCATGAGCCGGCCGGTCTCCTCGACCATGCCGAAGGTGCCGTCCTCGAGGGTAGCGGCGACGTCCTCGCTGGTCTGGCCGATCAGGGCAAGCTCGAAGTCGTGGATCGCCGTCGAGCCGTTCATGGCGATGCCGGTGACCACCTTGCGCCGCATCAGCTCGATCACGTACGGGCTGCAACCGCACTTGACGACGTGCCCGCCCATGGCAACGAGCACCGGTTTGCCCTTGGTGTGTGCGGCGACTACCGCCTCGATGAAGCCACGGAGCGCCTCGGCCCCGAGCAGATGCGGCATGGACTCGATGAGCGCGGCGACGGTGTCGTCCTTCGGCAGCGCGCCGAGGTGCTCGAGGCGCACCTTGTGCGTGCGTTCGCGGATCGGGTAGGTACGCACTCGGCTGCGGTCAATGCGCTCACCGCTCATCAGCTTTCTCCCGCCCCGTGCTTCTTGAGTTCGGCCTCGAAGACGGCGTAGTCGCTTGCGGTGAAGAGGCAGAAGACAACGCGCTTGAGCCGTGTCCGACCCTTGAGGTATGTGATCGCCGTCTCGAGCATCACGGTGGCGCAGCGCTCGACCGGGTAGCCGAAGACGCCGGTGCTGATGGCTGGGAAGGCGACGGTTGTAAGGCCGTGCTCATCGGCGAGCTTGAGCGAGTTTCGAGTGGCGCTCTCGAGCAGCTCGTCCTCGGGTTGGTCCATCCCCATGCATGGACCGACGGCGTGGATGACGTGGCGCGCCTTGAGGTTGCCAGCGGTCGTGATCGCCGCCTCGCCGACGCGGATCGGGCCGTGGCGGTCGCATTCGGCCTGGATCGCGGGCCCCCCCTTGCGCCGGATCGCGCCCGCCACCCCGCCGCCGAGCTGGAGCTGGGCGTTGGCGGCGTTGACGATCGCGTCGGTCTCGATCTCGGTGATGTCGTCCTGCACCAGCTCGATCGTCGAGTCATTGATTCTGAGCACCATGGCTGGTCCTCCTCCACCTCCGGGCGGGCATCCTGCGCTTCCGAGCGCGCATCCTGCGCTTCCGAGCGCGCATCCTGCGCTTCCGAGCGGGCAT
>CBDUSE010000257.1:0-3442 GCA_965369835.1 uncultured bacterium | reverse complement strand
CGAAGCCCCGCAGGGGCGGATGGTAGTAGCCTCGGGCGCTCGCCCGTGGAACAGGACGACAGAAAGGACAGAGCCCCTTGGGGGCGATTCAGCACGGTGTGGCGTTAGGCTCAATCGCCCCTTTCGGGGCTCGGCTTTCCTCAGGGTGCCCGAGACCACGGGCTTGCCCGCCTTCGGCGGGCTTGCGCCCGTGGCTACTCCCAGTCGCCGCTGCGCGGCTCATGCAGTGCACTCGCAAGAAAGATCTTTCGGACAAGTAGAGCTATCTTAGCTCTCGGGGCTCTGGCTTTTTTCAGCAGCCTGTTAGCATGCTTCTTGAGCAGCCTGCCGGCTCATTCGGGGCTGGGGAAGCGTTTCTCTCGCCGGGCGGCGTTTGTGGTTTACGGGCTGAGGGGGTTTGCTATAATCGCGGTCCATTTGGTGCGGAGCAGAGCAGAGGAGGGTCGCATGCGGGACCTGGTGAGCGTGGGAATCGTCGGGTGCGGCGATCGCGGGAGCGAGTTGGCCTCGGCGATCACGAAGAAATTCCACGAACGGGCGCAGATCGTCGGCGTGTACGACGTGGACTTCGAGCGCTCCGGATCGCTCGCGTCGTACCTGGGCACGTTCGTGAGAATGTTCGGGACCGTGGAGGACCTGATTGATCGGGTCGGGCTCATCGTGGAGACGGCGAACAATGAGACGGTCAAGACCCTCGTTCCCCGGGCGCTGGGCGTGGACCGCGACATTCTGGTCACGAGTGTCGGTGGGCTCGCCGAGCACCCGGAGATCATTGCGCAGGCGCAGGAGAGCGACGGCAAGCTGCTGATCCCGTCGGGCATGCTTGCGGGCGTGGACGCCCTGAAGGCGTGCGCGGAGGGCTTGATCTCCTCGATCACGCTCACCTCGCGCGTGCCGCCCAGATTGATCGGGGATGCGCCTTACGTGAAGGAGCACGACGTGGACATAGACTCGGGCACCGAGGACAAGGTGATATTCGAGGGGAAGGCGGCTGATGCGTGCAAGGGTTTTCCGACGGTGGCCGACGCCGCGATGACGCTGGCGCTCGCGGGGCTCGGGCTGCACCAGACGACGGTGAAAGTGATCGTCACCCGTCGCTACGAGGTGCCGAGCTGCGAGGTCGAGATAAAAGGAGAGTTCGGGCGGGTGATCACCCGCACGGAGAACGTCCAGTGTCCCGCATGCCCGGAGCACACCCACCTCGCCATCTGTTCCGCGGTAGCGAAGCTCCGCGAGTACCTTTACCCCATTAGCGTCGGCACGTGAGGCGCGCCCGCCGTCATCGTGTCCAGGATGCGCTAACTTAGAGGCGCCTAGTTCATGCCGGAGCTATCGGTGGTCATTCCGGTTTTCGATGAAGCGGAGAACCTCGAGCCGCTCTGGGCGGAACTGCGCAATGTGCTCGACGGCGTCGGCAGGGCCTACGAGGTGATCTTCGTCAACGACGGGAGCAGCGACGGCAGCGAGGAGGTCATCAAGCGACTGGCGGCGGCGAACTCGGCGGTGCGGTACGTGTCGTTCGAGGCGAACTGCGGCCAGACCGCCGCGTTCGATGCGGGGTTCAAAGCGGCGCGCGGCGCGCTTGTGATCACCATGGACGCCGATATGCAGAACGATCCGCACGACATCCCGGCGATGCTCGAGCGGATCGGCGAGTACGACGTCGTGGTCGGCTGGCGCCACAACCGGCAGGACACCGCGTTCAAGCGGTTCCAGGCGTCGTTCGCGAGGCGCTACCGCCAGAAGCGACTCGGCGACCGGTTTCACGACGTGGGCTGCTCGCTCAAAGTGTACAAGCGCGAGTGCCTCGACGGCCTGAAGTTCTTTGGGGGGATGCACCGGTTCTTGCCGATCCTGTTCGAGTGGGAGGGCTGGCGCGTCGCCGAGGTCAAGGTCAACCACCGGCCCCGCGCGAAAGGCAAGACCAAGTACACGTTTTTCAAGCGCACGCGCGAGGCCCGGGAGGACCTGCACGCGGTCATGTGGATGAAGAAACGCCGGCTGGACTACACGATCAAGGAAGAGGGATGAGCGCAATCGGTTCGCTGTTCGCACACGAGGCTGCGGTGGCATTTTGGGGTCTCAAGCTCGATCTCTGGGATCTGTTGGGATTCGTCGCGCAGGGAATGTTCTTCTCGCGATTCCTGTTCCAATGGCTTGCATCGGAGCGACGGGGCCACAGCTATGTGCCGGTGTATTTTTGGTGGATCAGCCTGGGCGGGGCGCTGTTGCTGCTCGTGTACCTGTTCGGGCTCGAGAGGCCCCCCGTGCCGATCATCATCGGGCAGGGCGTTGGCTTGTTTGTTTACAGCCGGAACCTTGTCCTGATCCGCCGTAAGCGCCGCCTCGACAAGGCCGCCGCCGTCGAGGCGGGCGATTCGCTCTACGTGCACCCGGACCGTGACTCTTTGGACAAACACCCGGATGATGCGGCCGGCCGGGGTTGAGAGACGCTCGCCTGACCCGGCGCAGGCTTCCCGAATCGAGCCTTGGTTGAAAGGCTTGCTCCTCGTCCTGCTCCTCGTTTCAAGCATGGTCGGTCTGAGCGGCCGGCTCCTTTCCTCGCACGACGAGGCACGCTACGCCGAGGTGGCTCGCGAGATGCTCGAGTCCGGCGACTGGCTGACGCCGCGCTTGAGCGGCATCGAGCACTGGCATAAGCCCCCGCTGACGTATTGGGCGATCGCCGCGTCGTTCGCCGCGTTCGGGCTCACCGAGTTCGCCGCGAGGCTGCCGTCGGCGCTTGCGGCGGTGGCGAGCGTGATCGCGCTCTGCGGCATCGGGCGGATGCTTTTCGGGCGTCGGGCGGGCGTGCTTGGCGGGATCGTGCTCGCCTCGTCGCTGCTGTTCGTGGTGATGGGGCGCCTGGCAACGCCCGACATGCTGCTGGCGTGCTGGACGTGCTGGGCGGTGTACTTCCTCGTGCGGGCGACGGTGCACAGCGATCGCACGGGCGCCTGCGCGCTGTTCCATGGCCTCTTCATCGGGCTCGGCTTCATAACGAAGGGGCCGTTGATCTTCGTGTTCGTCGTCGTGCCGGCGCTCGTGTTTGTCGTGCTGACCGGGCGCTGGAAAGAGCTGCGCGCGGCGAAGCCCTGGCTTTCCGCTGCGACGCTCTGCGCGGTGGGGCTACCGTGGTTTGTCGTCGTGTGCGTCCAGAACCCGGGCCTGCTGCGGTTTTTTGTGGAGTTCCAGACGCTTCAGCGCGTCGCGAGCGATCTCCACGAGCGCGCCGGCCCCGCCCTGTACTACGTCCCGGTGTTCCTCTATGGTTTTGCGCCTTGGGTGTTTTTTCTGCCGTACGCGATCATGCGGGCGACGTCTTTCACGATCCGGTCGCTCGACGAGGCAAAGGCTCGCGGCCTGTTCTTGCTCTTGCTGTGGCTCGTGCCGTTCGTGTTCCTGTCGTTGAGCCGGTCGAAAGGGCTGGCGTACATGCTGC
>CBDUSE010000256.1:0-3445 GCA_965369835.1 uncultured bacterium | reverse complement strand
CGGGGCAGCGGCTCTAGCCGCATGTGCACCTCGGCGAACTGGCCCGCGCCGCCCGACTGCTTCTTGTGCCGGTACGAGCCCTCGGCTTGGGTCTTGACCGTTTCCTTGTACGCCACCTTCGGCGTCGAGAGGCCCACCTCGACACCGAACTTCGACTTGAGCCGCTCCATCATCACCTCGAGATGGATGTCGCCCATTCCCTCGATGACCAGCTCGCGCGTCTCGGCGTTGCGCACGGCATGGAAGGTCGGGTCTTCCTCGGCGAGCCGCGGCAGGCCGCTGCCGATCTTCTCCTCGTCGCCACGTGACTTCGGGTGGACGGCGAACGCCACCACCGGCGACGGGAACTCGAACGGCGCGTACAGCGCTTCCGTGCCCGGCATGCAGATCGTGTCGCCCACGTGCGTGTCCTTGAGCTTCGTGATCGCCACGATGCAGCCCGGGATCGCCGCGCCGACCGGCTCGAGCTCCTTGCCGTTGACGAGCTGCAGTTTGCCGAACCGCTCCTTGTGGTCGCGCGTGGCGTTCAACACCTCCGTGTCCGACCTGATCACCCCGGAGAACACCCGCAAATAGGTAAGCTGCCCGACGAACGGATCGGTCACGTTCTTGAATACCTGCGCGGTCGGCGGCGCGTCTTTTGTCGGCGCGAACGACCGCCCCTCGCTGTCCTTGACCTCGCCGCGATCGGCCGGCGACGGCGCCACCGCGACGATCGTGTCGAGCAGCTCTTTGACCCCGAGCTCGCGGGTCGCCGAGCCGCACAGGATCGGCACCACCTTGCCCGCGGCTACTCCCGCGCGCAGGCCCGCGCTGAACTCCTCGTCGGTGAGCGTGCCGGTCTCGAGGTACTTCTCGAGCAACGCGTCGTCGGCCTCGGCGATCGCGTCCACCAGCGGCTCGCGGTACTTCTCGATCTGCGCCTTCACCTCATCGGGAGCGTCGTCCTGCCCGGCGCCGGTGACCATGTTCGCCACGCCCGAGAACGCTTTCTCCTTGCCGATCGGGAACTGGACCGGCACGCACTGAGCGCCGAAGCCCTCGCGGAGGCTCGTGACGACCTCGCCGAAGTCGCTATTCTCCTGGTCAAGCTTGTTGACGAACAAGATTATCGGCACTGAGCGCGCCTCGAGCAGACGCCGCACCTTGGTGGTCTGCACCTCGATCCCGCTGACGCCGTCAACGACCACCACCGCGCAGTCGCACACGCGCGCCGCGCTCAGCACCTCCCCAAAAAAATCCGCCGCGCCCGGCGTGTCGAGCATGAAGAGCGTGGTGTCATTCCACTCGCAACGCAGCGCCGCCGTCGAGATGCTGATCTGGCGCGCCTTCTCCTCATCGGTGTAGTCGCTCACCGTCGTGCCGCTCTCGATGCTACCGAGGCGGTTTATGGCGCCGGCGGCAAACAGCATCGCGTCGCACAGCATCGTCTTCCCACAGTTGCCGTGGCCGAACATGGCGAGGGCGCGGACCTGGCCAACGTCACGTTGCTCCATCTACTGTCTCCTCGAGTTCACGCATCGGGCCGGGGCCGATTCCCCCCGGCCGCCCATGCAAAACGGCGGCCGCGTCGGCCGCGCCGGGTACTCAATCCCTGGGAGATGCGAGCGGCTCAACTGATTGAGACGCGGACGGCTTGCTCGGGCACGTCGCTGTGGGCTCGGACACGCGGGCCGCCCACGCCTTGCTCACGCAAGGCGCTGACGGCTCGCTCAGCCGAGCCGCGTCGTCGAGGCAAGGTTCCCGCGAACCTCGCCGATGTGGCGGATATCGACCGCCGTCCGGCCCACGAGCCGGCGCACCGCGCGCCAGTCCGCGTTGCGCTTGATTGTCACGGCCAAGAAGCTCCGGTCATCAATCCACTTCATGAACAGGTTGCCGTTCTGGCCGGCAATGATCACGAAGTTCGTCTCGCCTAGATCGAGACCCTCGGCCGAGCGTGAGGTCTGGCGCATTGCGGCCGCCGTCAGCGCCGAAAGCCGGTCCCTCTGCTCGCCGTTGTCCGAGGTGCAAACGAGCACCAGCCCCTCGTCCGTGACCAGCGCCGCCTCCTCCACATCGGGACAACTGCTCTTGAGCTTCTTGACTAGGTAATCAAGAATCTGAGCCTTATTGCGGATCATCGCGTCGCCTGGGGCCTCCCCAACTGCACCTCCGGCCCCCATCTCCAACTCGGCAAGATAGGCCCCGCTGCGGTCCCAGTCAAGCGTTTTTGCGCTGAAGCCCCTCCCCGAGACGCACCTGGGCGCATCCCGATCTCGCGCAGACATAGGGAATTGAGACACTTCAGAATGGAAGCGATGGCCCCCCGAAACGTTGTGTGGCAGATCCCGCCGGCCCCGCTGAAGCGTTGTAGGGCGGGCCGCCCCAAGCTGACCGCAGGTCAGCCGCCCGCCGAAGCATGGTAGCTCAGCTCGCGTCCGCCCCCTGCGTCCTCCGCGCCTTTGCGAGAGGTTCCTTTCCTTCTCGCACGGAGGCGCGGAAATCGCAGAGACTTCGGAGACGCCGCTTCGCGGCAGCCTGATAAGGGCTTCCGCCTCCGTGCGCCTCGCCCTAGCAGGCTGCTGAAAAAAGCCAGAGCTCCGAGAGCGAAATAGCTCTGCTTGCCTCGAAAGATCCTCCTTTGCCGGCCCACCCGTGAGCCGCCCAGCGGCGACTGGGAGTAGCCACGGGCGAAAGCCCGTGGTCTCGGGCGCCCTGAGAAAACCGGAGCCCCGTCAGGGGCGATTGAGTCTGACGTCACACCATGCTGAATCGCCCCCAAGGGGCTCTGTCTTTTCTGTCGCCCTGTTCCACGGGCTGGCGCCCGAGGCTACTACCATCCGCCCCTGCGGGGCTTCGGAACCCTGCCGTTCGCTGATCGGCCCTACCAAACGCCCTTGACGGCTCAACGATTCAACCGGACGTCGGTCTTTTTCAGCAGCCTGCTAGGATTCCTTTCCGGCCGTACGTGCTTCGAGCAGCGTCCGCCAGCGACTGATATGCCCGTGCTCGTCCGCCTGGTCCTTCTCGACGATCGCGCGTGTCTCGTCGTCCCACGGAACCGTCTCGAGCAGCTCCGCGTAGTGATCAACCGCCTTCGACTCGACCCAGATCCCCGTCCTGAGAATCGTGTTGACACCCCTGAGCCGCGAGAAGGTGCCGAACGCCCACCCAACCAGCCAGTACATCCACCGGAACTTGCTCGGCTTCCAGCCGTACTCGTAGAGCTTGACCTGGAAGTCCTGCAGGTGCGTCATCTCGTTGCACATCGCCGCGATGAGCTGGTGATTCAGCTCCGAGCGCCTCTTCGTGAGCTGGAACTTGTAGATGTTTTGCGCCATCGTCTCGAGGGTGTGCAGTGTCCGCAACGCCTTCTTGATCGCCTTGAGGCGCTGCCTCGACATGCCCTTGCCGCGCAGCCGGAAATCCTCAGCCCGTAACTGGGGCCGGATAATGCCGACGT
>CBDUSE010000255.1:0-3457 GCA_965369835.1 uncultured bacterium | reverse complement strand
AGGCCTCCCGGGTGAACGAGCGCATCCCGCAATGCACGTCCCCGATCGAGGTCTTGAACATCCCCCGAAGCACCGCCGACAGGATCGGATTGCCGACGTACTGATGGAGCTTCGGCATCGCCCCCCTGGCCATCTCGCCCTGGAACCGGTTGCCGATCACGAAGTCGTAGCCCTCGCGCAGGGGCTCGATGAACCGCTCGATCGTGCCGAAGTCGTACGTATCGTCCGCATCGCCGATGACGATGTACTTGCCCCTGGTCGCCTCGATGCCGCACTGGTAGGCGCTCCCGTAGCCGCGCTGGGCCTCGTGCATCACTCGGGCGCCGTGGGCACGCGCGATCTCGGGGCTCCCGTCATCCGAGCCGTTGTCCGCCACGACGACCTCGCCCTTGAGCCCCGCCTTGCTGAGCGCCTTCTTCGCCTTCTCGATGCAGCGTCTGATGCTCTCCGCTTCGTTCAGGCAGGGCATCACGACGGAGACCTCGATCGTCTCCTCGGCGATCCGGCTTTCTGTTTGGACAGCCACGTTAGTAACAGGCCCCTCGGGAAGCTCGCGCGGACTATAGCCCACCCGACTTAGCCTGTGAAGGCTTTTCACGGGCCAGGGGCGGCTCCCTGCATCTCCGATCCGCACGGGCAACAGAGCCTCCCGCGCGGCCCTTCTACGACGCGCGCGGATTCCAGGAGAAAAACCGCCTTTACTTATCGCCGCCCGTGACGTATTAGTGAACGGAGCCGTGTGTGCGCGGCTCGACGGCGCTGCGGAAACAGTGGAAGGACAGACGGCCATGAAGGGGATCACGATTTGCTGCGCGGTGCTTGCCCTGTGCCTCGCCGCGAGCGTTGCTGCGGGCGCCACCGCGATTATTATGGAGGCAGCCCAGGTCCACAAGAGCGCCAAGGAGGTCATCGAAACGCTTCCTATGGGCGCAAAGGTCACCACCGGCCGGGTCAACGGCGAGTGGGTCGCAATAAGCTACCAGAAGGCAGGCGAGGAAACCGTCCGCCAGGGCTGGGTCAAGCGGAGCACGCTCGAGGAAATCCCGAACGGGTACGATTCCCGGGTCTCCCCGCACTGCATCCTGCACGCGCAGGATCCCAGAAACGCCGAGCGGTTCGACCTCCAGCTCACCGAGGACTTGTACAACGCGGTCGCCCGCAGCCTGATCAACGCCAGGGGTGAGCCCCCGTTCAAGCCCAACGTGAGACTCCGCATCTACCTGCTCAGCGGGCAGACCTTCAAGGAACATGCCAAGCGCTACGGCCAGCCAGCCGACAGCGTCGCGTTCAGCCCGGGCCCAGGACTTGTGTACCTCGACTACAGCCTCCGCTCCACCACGCCCCCGATGAAGGGGTTGGTTGTCCACGAGCTCGCAACCCTCGTGCTGCGCGAGTACGCGGTGCAGCCCAGGAATCGCCGCGGAGCGGGCGCGCCGCTGCCGATCTGGCTGATCGAGTTGTTTGCGACCTACCATGAGTATCAGGCAGGCTTCAATACCGACAACCTCATCTACGTTTCCGACAAGCCGAAGCTCTCGACATTGGTCAACAAGCGCAGCGTACCGACCAAGGAAAAGAGTCGCCGCGAATACCTCGCCACCGCGGGCACGCTCGGCCACATGCTCCTCAACTACGGCGGCACCGAGCAATTCACGGGCCTGGTACGCACGCTCCAGGCAACCGCCGGCCGTGGCAAGCCCGACGCGATCATGCTCCAGTACTACGAGATGACCCGCACCAGGTTCCAGACCGAGTGGGCCCGCTACGTTGACCAGCTCAAGGAGAAGTACGGCATCAGGAAGCTCGAAAAAGAGCTGAAGGAGCGCGAGGGCGAAGACGACAAATACGACGATTTCACCCACAGGCGGATCAACGACTCCCTGGCGAACCTCCTCACGAAGGGCCTCGATCCCGTCGCCAAGCGCTTGTTGGTCAACCGCATCGTCCCCGCCCTGTTCGAGAAGCCGTAAGCCAGTCAAACGGATGAGCCGGCCGGCCGCCCGGTGTGGCCGCTCGGGTCGGGATGCCGCCTTTCGCGTGAAACACCGCTGGATGCCCCCATGCGCGTGCTGCTCGTGAACCCGAACCGCTACCGGCAGCCGCCAACGCCACCGGTCGGGCTCGAATACCTCGTGGCGCCGCTGGCGCGGGCCGGCCACGACACGCGGCTGCTCGACCTCTGCTTCGCCGCCGACCCTCGCGCGGCGCTCGAAAAATCCCTCGACGAGACCCGCCCGGAAGTGCTCGCGCTGACCGTCCGCAACGTTGACACAGTCCTGTATCACACCAACGAGTTCTTCCTCGACGAGATCGCCGCGCTTGTCGAGATCGCGCAAGCAGCCGGCGTACCCGTGATCATCGGCGGCAGCGGCGTCGCCACCATGCCCGACGAGGTCCGCCGGTATCTCGGGGCAAGCCACGCCATTGACGGGCCGGGCGAAGCGGCACTGCCGGCGCTGCTCGAGAAGCTTCCGGCTGAACGATCCGAGGCGCCGCCGGTCATAGACGGTTGGGCCACTTGGCCTGATCCCGAGGAGCGCCATACGCGCGGCGATCTCGTGGACTTCGCGCTCTACCTCGAAGCCGGGGCGCGCTTCGGCTTCGAGACCCAGAAAGGATGCACAGGCCGCTGCATCTTCTGCACCGAGGCCGCGCGTCCCGTGCTGCCGAGACAACCCGAGATCGTGGCGGACGAGATCGCCACGCTCGTCGGCCTCGGCGCCACGCCGCTCTTCTGCTGCGACAGCGAATTCAACCAGTCGCCGGCGCACTGCAAGGCGTTCCTGCGTGAGCTGCTCGCCCGGGCGCTTCCGATTGACTGGACGCTCTACATGAAGCCGCTGCCGCACGACGCTGAACTGTTTGAGCTCCTCGCGCGTTCCGGCTGCTCGTTGGTGACGCTCTCGGCCGACACGGTGTCGCTCTACGGCGCCGATCCCGCCTACGCGGAGTCGGACGCCATCTCCTTCCTCAGCCTGGCTGCACGTGCAGGCCTCAAGGCGGCCGTAGACCTCGTCGTCGGCCTGCCCGGCGAACCGGGCGACGCGCCGCGACGCGCGATCGAGCTCTTCCGCCGCCATCGCCCGAGCACGGTGGGCGTGAACGCCTACCTGCGCCTCTACCCGACCGCGGCGATGACCGACCAGGTCACGGCCGACCCCGAGCTGCGGCGCTACGTCGAGCCGCCCGACCACGCAGGCTTCGCTCGACCGGTTTTTTACCACCACCTCGACGACGCGGCGCTCGAGCGGCTGATCGCCGCCGATCCGCTCTTCCGCATCGAGGGACGCGAGCCCGGCGTCAACTACGAACGCGTCTAGCAGGCTGCTGAAAAAGACCGACGCCCGATTGAATCGTTGAGCCCTCAAGGGCGTTTGGTAGGAGCCTATCAGCGAACGGAAAGATTCCGAAGCCCCGCAGGGGCGGGTGGTAGTAGCCTCGGGCGCCAGCCCGTGGA
>CBDUSE010000254.1:0-3476 GCA_965369835.1 uncultured bacterium | reverse complement strand
AGCAAGAGGGTTCCCCTCGTCCGAGGCGTAGAGGATCGCGGGTTCGAGCGCGTGCGCCGGCAACTAGTGGAAGAAGGCTTCAAGGCGGTTTTGCAGCGCCATCCGTATCGGCAGAAGGTCTCGCGCAAGAAAGTCGCCGGGGAAGTCGAAGCCCATCTGGTGGCGCTCGCCTGCAGCGAGGCCCCGCGCGGACGCAGCCGCTGGAGCTTGCGCTTGCTGGCCGAGCGGATGGTCGAGCTCGGGTACGTCGAGAGCGTCTCGCACGAGACCGTGCGCCGCACGCTAAAAAAAA
This sequence comes from uncultured bacterium, assembly GCA_965369835.1. GTDB lineage: Bacteria > Auribacterota > JABMQX01 > JAFGEW01 > JAFGEW01 > CBDUSE01. The sequence continues at coordinate 3,184 of CBDUSE010000254.1, read as the reverse complement.
ACGAGTTGAAGCCCTGGCTGCATCGGCAGTGGTGCATCCCGCCCGAGGCCAACGCCGCCTTTGTCTGCGCCATGGAAGACGTGCTGAGCCTCTACAGGCGCCCGCGCGACCCGCGTCGGCCGCTGGTGTGCATGGACGAGACGAGCAAGCAGCTGATCAAGGAGACGCGCCAGCGCATCGTGGCCGCACCGGGCCGGCCCGCGCGCGTCGACTACGAATACGAGCGCAACGGGGTGTGCAACCTCTTTGTGTTCTGCGAGCCGTTGGTGGGACGGCGCTCGGTGTCGGTGACCGACCGCCGCACCACGGCCGACGGGGCGCGGCAGATCAAGGAGCTGCTCGACGGGCGCTATCCCGAGGCCGAACAGGTCACCCTGGTGCTCGACAACCTCAACACGCACACGGGCGCGGTCCTCTACGAGGTCTTCGAACCTCAAGAGGCCCGGCGGTTGCTCGAGCGGCTCGACATCCATTACACTCCTAAGCATGGCGCGGACAGGAAGTCCGACGTTGGCTCAACATGGCCGAGATCGAACTGGGCGTGCTTGCTCGCCAATGCCTCAACCGGCGCCTTGCCGACAAGGCAACGCTCGCGCGCGAAGTCGCCGCTTGGCAACGGCAGCGCAACGCCGCCCGGGCCACAGTGGACTGGCGCTTCACCACGGCCGACGCCCGAATCAAGCTGAAGCGACTATACCCAATAATATTAGAGTGACGCGAAACTAGTACACTCGAGCACACTTTTCTTCTTGCTTTTTCTCTTGACATCGGCGGGATATTTTCATACAATTATAACCTATTCGAGGTAGGCACAGGCTGGTGAGCGCATTTTCTCACCTCACTTGGTAAACGAATGCCCGATCACCTGGGTGGAAGAAAAGGCGCTAAGTCTTTAACTGCGTATGTGTTGGGTTCCTTATAATCCGTTTGGTGCGTAGGCTTGGCAGGCGAACTCCCGTTGACATGCTGCTGAGGCCCTTGGGGATTCAGACGACATGCCACCTCATGCCTAGGCTGCCTGGGAACCGTGAGGACCGGGCAGGTGGGCGGCAGCGCCGAGGAGGAATGACAAGATGCACAAGAGGACTCGGCTCATCCTTCTTGCTTTTGTTGTCCTTGTCACTTTAGTTGTCGCGAAGCTCATTCTGCCAACCGGGCGGCACAAGGCGCAACGTCCAGCCCTACCGGCGAGCACGGAAGTCCAATCGAACCGGGGCGAAGTCTCCGGCGGTGATGACTTGTCCTCGCCGGCCTCGTTACCACGAACGGCTGCCGGTTCCTCCCGTACCTGGTCTGGCGAAACCGAGACCCGCGTCCGAGAGCTCGTTCGAACCGCGTGCTCTCTCGACCGCGCCAGTCGGGAAAAGGCCAGGAAACAGCTCACCGAGCTGGGCCCCGACTCGGTCAGGTACCTGGAACAGCTTCTTGAAACCGCGGAACATCCGGCCGAGCTCCGGGCGATCATCGTGGTCCTCGTGCTGATTGATAGCCCCGATGCCTGGGAGACCGTGCGCGTGGCGATGTGGGGCACGGACAAGGACAACCGCCAGCACATCGTCGCCCGCGGCATTGTTGACGGCGCCGGCCCGGGCATGGAGGACAAGCTCACAGACCTCATTGAGTCCGTACCAGAGATCTCCCAGCGCGTCCACGCGGGAAGAAAACTCGGCGAACTCGCCCGCGAGGGCGCGGTCACCGACTGGGTCGAGCGCTACTACGAAACCGACGACGACATCCAGCGCTCGCAGTACGTCGAGGCGCTCAGCAACGTGACCAACCCCGACGCGATCCCCGAGCTCGAGCATTTTCTCACGGAAAGCCCCGACGAGGAGCTCGCCCGCTCCGCCGCCTACGGCCTGGCGCGGATCGGCACCCGCGACTCCGCCACCGTCATCGTCACCGAAATGCGGCGCGCCTCCGACGACGGCCGCCGCGCATTCCTCGCCGCCGCCCTCGGCAACATCAGGGACAGGGAGGTCCTCGCATCCTTCCGCCAGGACGAGAACGAAACCGTCCGGCGCATCGTCGAGGAAACCCTCGACGAGGGGAGCGGCGACACAGCAACAGCACGTGAGAACCGCAACACCGAAGGGCAGGGCGACGACCGCGACCACGCTGGCCGGCAGGCCGGTGAGGATCGCGCCGTCTCGCCTTCTGGGCCTTTCTGATTGATGGTCACACTGCACAACGCATGGCAAGTGACCAAGAACCACGAAAGGACAGAGAACGAAGGAGGAGGAACAATGAAACGTGTAGTCACTCTAACGGCTTGCGCAGTCGCTCTTGTACTGGTCACGGCGGCACTGGGGCGGCCGGCTTTGCTACCCCCGTCACCGCCGTTGCCGACGAGCCCGGCGACGATTGAGGTGAGCCCGAAAACCAACCTCACCGCGAACAGCGAGTACGACCGCAACCCGTCCATCGTCAAGTCTGGGTCGAACTACTGGCTGTTCTACACGAAAGGCGACAACACCACCACGGGCGGTGTCCGTGGCGTGGGCTACAACCCCGACAACGACACCTACATGGTGTACTACAAGACGGCGAGCACGATTGCCGGACTGGCGGGCGCCTCCGAGACGCAGCTGGCGTTGTCTCGCCCAGCGAACTTCGACCAGCGCGTCTGCTCCGCCGTCGTGGTCGGCACCGACATTTACGCGATCGTCAGCAGCGGGCAGTCCGGCACGGACCGTGGCATGTACTACTACAAGTACAGCGGCGGCTCCTGGACCGGCCCGGTGACCATTATCGCCAATGCAACCGCGCGTGGGGGGCATGTTAACGCGGTATCCGACGGAACTACGATCTATATCGTGTGGGAAAGCAGCGCCGACGCGTCGTCGGATTTCTACACGTACGAACCGGTGGCGCCGACGCTGAGCGCGAAGGTGGACGTCTCCACCGACAACCAGCCCAAGATCACGTTGGTGGGCACGACGACGCTGTACGTGGTGAGCATCGAGGACGTCACCGAAGACATTGAGGTCTACTCGTCGGCGACATCCCCGATCTCCTGGAACCCTCACTCGACCGCTATCCCCGGTGGGGGGTTCTACGACCCGTGCATCGTGGGCGACGGCACAGACCTGTACGTGGTCAGCGCTCCCTGGGACAGCGGCAACGACCAGCAGTGCCTCATCCAAACGAAGTACAGCGGCGGGAGCTGGGCGACGGCCAAGCAGGT
>CBDUSE010000253.1:0-3494 GCA_965369835.1 uncultured bacterium | reverse complement strand
GGCTCTGTCCTTTCTGTCGCCCTGTTCCACGGGCTGGCGCCCGAGGCTACTACCATCCGCCCCTGCGGGGCTTCGGAATCCTGCTGTTCGCTGATAGGCTCTTCCCAAACGCCCTTGAGCGCTCAACGATTCAACCGGACGTCGGTCTTTTTCAGCAGCCTGCTAGTCAGCCGTTCGGCTTGGCCAACGCCCGAGCTGCGCGTCTCAGCTCCCGCCGTCATCCAGCCGGCTCACGTACTCGCCGTAGACCCGGCGCAGCAGCTCGTACTCGGCCTCGCCGAACTCGGTTCCCTCGGCGTGGAGCGAAGTCAGATAGTACACCGAGGGCACGCCGAGCGCGGGCTGGCGCTCCACGTACTCGCGCCACGCCGGTAAGTGTGACAGAGGGAAGTTATCGCAGTCAATAAGCCATTCAGGGCACGCCGCCCGCGCGACTTTGGCGCGGTGCTCCATGGTCGGCACGACCGATCGGAAGTCCGAGCAGATGTCGTTGAGCCGCAGCATGTCGGTCACGTCGCCGAAGTACGGGTTCGCCGTCTGCGTGATGACCAGCGCGTCGGCCTTCGCCGCCTTGGCCGCCGAGTAGATGATCGAGAGGAGCCGCTTCTGCAACTCGACGCCCCAGACGCCGTCCTGGTGCAACCGGCATCCCGGCCCCGCAGCGATCTCGGCCGTGAAGTCAATCTTGAACCCGGCGGCGTTGAGGCACCCCTCGTCGGCCGAGAGCATGAACCGCACCTGCTCGCGCAGGCGCCGCTCGAACGCGGGATTCGTCGGGTCCACGCAAAACGGCTCGCCGTCCTTGAGAATGCACTCGTCGGGCGGCACACCCTCGACGTCCCACGCCTTGTACCAGAGCACGACGCGGATGCCCTCGGCCGCCATGCGGTCAATGAAGCCGCGCAGCTCGGGCCACTTCCCGATGTCCGGCCGGTTCAGGCCATAGAAGTCCTGCCACTTGTCGTCAATAATCAGCGTGCCGAACGGTACCTGCTGCTTCCGGACAAGCTGCACGATACGATCGTAGACCACCTGGGTCGCGTAGGTGCGGGGACCGTTGCCGCCGCTCAGCCGGCTCAGGTGGCATTGCTCGCCCCAGCCGCACACGATTGGACGCCGCCACCACGACGGGACCTCGCGCTGCGGCACGGCCACGTAGCCGCGTTCCCGGAGCCACCCGACGTAATGCTCCATCGCCTCGTACTCGTTGTCCGCCATGAGGAAGACCAGCTTCGGGCTCTGCCACGTTCCCTCGACGCGCGTGTGACCGTCGTAGGCCAGCCGGAAGCCGAACAGCTCGCCGCCGGTGTATTCGAAGTTGACGAAATTGTTCTCACCGGGATTGGCGGCCACGCCGATGGCGACCCATTTCGATCCGGTGCGCACGCAGTAGCAGAGCGGCGCCGGCGTGAAGAACCAGCTCCCGCCGGCATCCTGGCGCGAGTCCGCCACGCCGATGTCGGCGCATTCGAACGGCGGGAGCCATTGCCGGAACGTGCGCACCGGCTCCGGGTTGAACACCTCCTCAAAGCCTGCCATCGAGCCGGTCAGCCACTCCTTGAGCGGCCGCTTCGGGTCCTTCTGTTCGAGGAAGTCGCCCGGCTTCAGCAGGTAGTCGTCGAGCGATCCCCTCAAAAAACCCTCGAAGAAGCGCAGCGCTTCGATTCGACCTGAGCCCTCCACCTCGAGGCCGTAGGTAAACCAGTCGTCCGCGCACTCGAATGTGTAGCGCTTGCGGCTCCAGACGCTGCTTGTGCCTTCGGCAGAGATGACGCACGTCTCCTCGGTACGCTGCATGTCCCAGTTGGCCGGCGGCCCGACCATATCGCCGCCGGCCGACGTGTCCACGCTCGACGGTACAAAGAGCGTCGCCAGGGCCCGGTCCTCGACCTGCACGTCGGCCCACGACGGTTTGCCGCGTGCGATCTTGAGCCGGTACCACTCGCCCGATGCACGGACGATGTTTTCGTACTCCTCGATGTCCATATTACACTCCTCTTCTGTCTAACCGAGCAGGACGTCGCGGAGGCGGCCCCCGTGCTTCCGGAGCAGCACTCGCGCTTTCGATGCGCTGCAGCCGCGCCTCGCCATGACGATGGCGGCTTTCGTGTTGCCGCACGCCTCGTCGAGAAGCGCCTCGGCACGCCTTGCGTGCACACCGCCGACCTCCTCGATGAGCACGGCGGCACGGCGTCGCAGCTTTGCGTTCGTAGGCCTGACGTCCACCATGAGGTTGTCATAGACCTTGCCGAGCCGGACCATCATGGCGGTCGAGAGCATGTTGAGCACCATCTTCGTCGCCGTGCCGGCCTTCATCCTCGTCGAGCCGGTGAGCACCTCCGGGCCAGGAACCGGGTTGATCAGCACATCGGCGAACGTCGGCCGCGCGATCCGGGTGCAGCAGACAAGCACCGTCGCGCAGCCCCGCGTCTTCGCCCACGCCAGCGCCGTCAGGACGAAGGTAGTCAGCGCGCTCGCCGAAATCCCGACGACGATATCGGCGGGCCGCACGCCGGCCGCTTCAAGGTCGCCGGCGCCATCGGTATCCTCGGCCCCCTCCATTGCCCGGGTCAGCGCCCGCCGTCCGCCGGCGATGATGCCGGTCGCCATCGAGGCAGGGACGCCGAATGTCGGGTTCCACTCGACGGCGTCGAGCGCGCCGAGCCGTCCGCTCGTGCCCGCGCCGACGTAAAACAGCCTGCCGCCCGACGAGAGCCTCGCCACGGCAAGCTCCACCGCGCGCGAGATGGCCGGGATCGCCCGGCGCACTGCGGGCACAACTCGAGCGTCCTCGTCGTTGAGCAGTTTCAGAATCTGCCGAGTCGGTAGGAGGTCGAGCCCGCGTGAACGCCGGTTGCGGCGCTCCGTCGAGGGCCACGTCGCGCTGTCTCCTTGCTTTCCCATACCGCTGCGAATCTAGCCCCCCCGCCACCGGGGCGCAAGGCTGTTCGTCATGGCACGCGAACGATTCCCGCTCAACCAGACGCAAAGCAGGCCGATACTCCTTTCGCGGGCCCTGTTTATGCGAGCAATCGTGTGCGAACGGAGGGTCCATGAAGCTGGTCAGGTGCATCGTAATCGCCGCGATCACGTTTTTCGGCACGATGATGGTCCTGAGCGCGGCGCTTTTCTCGAAGTGCCGGTGTTCGGGCAAGCACTTCTCGCCGTACATCTGTCTCATCAGCGACTGGACGCCGGGCGTTCGCGAGGACCTCCCCCCGTGCCGCGAGAACCTGATCATGCTCGAGGCGGTCAAGTACGAATGGGCCCGCGAGCAAGGTGCCGGCAACGCCGACAAAGTGACCTGGGATGACCTTCGCGTCTATCTCGACCAGGGCAAGCCGCCCATCTGCAATCGGGGTGGGCACTACGTTCTTGGCCTGATCGGTGAGGAACCGGACTGCGTCAGCGCGTGCTGCCTGCACGCGGACCCGCTCGAGCACGCGCTCGAACCCGCGATCCTCTACGCCTCGGACGAGGGGAACCCTCTTGCT
>CBDUSE010000252.1:0-3529 GCA_965369835.1 uncultured bacterium | reverse complement strand
AATCCCGCATGCAAGGTCCATGCCTACCCGGCGGCTTCTGCCACGAGCTTTGCCGACCGGGTCATTTCTCGCCGAGGCGCGAGTCTCTTACTTGATGGCAAATGCGCTGTCAAGGTGTTATCTGGGATTTGTCCCAACGTGCTTTGACGCACGCGCTTGGCTGCTCCGCGCCAGCACCTCGCCCGCACGGTAGGAGCTTCGCACGAACGGGCCGCAAAAGGCCGCGGCAAACCCTAGCTCGGCCGCGCGGGCCTCGTACTGCCGGAACACCTCGGGCGGGATGAACTCCGCGACCGGGAGGTGCTGTCTCGTCGGTTGAAGGTACTGGCCGATCGTGACCACGTCCACATCGGCGCTCCGCAGGTTGGCGAGGACGGCCTCGACCTCGTCCGGCGTCTCGCCCAGCCCGACCATGAGGCCGGACTTAGTGAGCATCGCCGGCGCGAGCGCCTTCGCTGCGACGAGTACGCCCAGCGAGCGCTCGTAGTCGGCCTCGGGCCGGACCGTCGAGTAGAGCCTGGGCACGGTCTCGACGTTGTGGTTGAAGACGGCAGGCCCCGCCTCGACCACGCGGCGGATCGCGTCGCGGTCGCCGAGGAAATCGGGCGTGAGCACCTCGATGGTGGTTGCCGGGTTGGCGGCGCGGACCGCCTCGATCGTGGCGACGAAGTGCGCCGCCCCGCCATCGGGGAGGTCGTCGCGGGTGACTGAAGTAATGACCGCGTGCCGCAGCCCGAGGCGCTTGACCGCTTCGGCCACGCGGCGCGGCTCGTCGGGATCGAGCGGACCGGGCGTGTCCTTGGCGACGCCGCAGAAGCGGCAGTGCCGCGTGCAGGCGTCGCCGAGGATCATGAACGTCGCGATCCCCCGCGCGTAACACTCCCAGATGTTCGGACACCTTGCGCTGTGGCAAACCGTGGCGACGTCGAGCTCCTCGATGAGCCGGCGCGTCTGCGCCGCCTCGGGGCCGCTCGGGAGGCGCTTCTTAAGCCACGGGGGAAATCGCCGCCGTTCAGTCATGGGAATTCACCACAGATTTACACAGATTCTCACTGATCTGGTCCGATGGCCAAGAGCCATCGGAGCGAAGAATCCGATCTGTGTTATCTGTGAAAATCTGTGGTTCATTTCTTCTTCTCTCCGTGGAGGGCGCTAGCGTTTTCTCGAGATGGTGTGCAGCGGGCGGTCGAGCGCGTCGAGCCCCGCCTCCATGAGCGCCTCGCTCAGCGTCGGGTGCGGGTGGATCGTCTCGACGAGCGCGTCGAGCGTCGCTTCCATGCGCACAAGCACGGCGGCCTCGCTAATCAGGTCGGTGGCGTGCGGCCCGATGATCTGCACGCCGAGGAGCTGCTTCGTGCCGGCGTCCGCCACGACCTGGACGAAGCCTTCGGTCTCGTCGGCAACGACCGCCTTGGTGGTGGCGGCAAAAGGGAAGCGGCCCGTGACGAGGTCGCGCCCGGCTGCCGTCGCCTGCGCCTGGTCCATGCCGACCGTGGCGATCTCTGGGTGCGTGTAGATGCCGGCGGGCACGGCCCGGTAGTCCATTGTGCGCACGGCCCCCGTGGGCCCGCGGCCTATCGCGTTCTCGGCGGCCACGAGGCCCTCGTGATGCCCCACGTGGGCGAGCAGCCAGTTGCCGGTCACGTCGCCGACGGCGTAGATGCCTGACACGTTCGTTTCGAGGCATTCGTCAACGACGATGCGGCCGACCCCGGCCGTGCCGCAGTTGTCGGTCTTGACGCCGACGGTCTCGAGACCGAGGCCCTCAGAGTTGAGCCGGCGGCCGACGCTCACGAGCACCTTCTCGGCCTCGACCGTTTCGCCGCTGCTGAGCATGGCCGTAGCGCCGTTGTCATGCACGTCGAGCTCTTCGACCTTCGTGCCGAGGTGGAGCGTGATGCCGCGTTTCTTGAAGCTCGCCTGGAGCGTGCGCGCGATGCGCACGTCCAGGCCCGGCACGAGCTGGTTGAGCACCTCGACAATGGTCACCTTGGCGCCGAGGCTCGCAAAGAGCGTGGCGAACTCGCAGCCGATGTAGCCGCCGCCGACGATCAGCAGCGACTCGGGCATCGTGTCGAGATCGAGGAGGCTTGTGCTCGAGAGCACGGTCCGGTGGTCGAACGCCAGGGCGTCGAGCTCCTGCGGCTCGGAACCGGTAGCGATGATGATCGCCTTGTTCGTGAGCGTCCGCTCGCTGCCGGCGGTCCGGACGCTCACCTTGTTCTTTGCGGCGATTGTGGCGGTGCCCGCCACGGTCTCGATGCCGTGGGCTTTAGCGAGTTGCTCGACGCCGGCGCGAAGCTTTGCCACGTGGCGGTTCTTGCGCTCGACGAGCTTCGCCATGTCCGCACGTGGGTTATCGCAGGCGAGGCCGAGCTCGCCGGCGCGCCGCATCTGCCCAAAGACCGTCGCCGCCTCGAGCAGCGACTTCGTCGGGATGCAACCTCGGTTGAGGCAGGTGCCGCCCACTGCGTCCTTTTCGATCATCGCCACGCGCCCGCCGAGCTGCGCGGCGCGAAACGCCGCCGCATACCCGGCCGGTCCGGAACCGATCACCACCACGTCGTAGTCAGGCATTGACATGCCTCCTCGTTGAACACTCCCGCGGGCTGTAGAGCGTAGCGGGCAGGGCGCTACTCGTCCACGTTGATCTTGACGGGGACGAAATCGCGTAGCGCCTCGGCCGCTTCAGGCTTGGCCCAGATGCGCATGGCATACTCCGTGCAGGCCAGGCAGTTGTACCCCCAGAAGTAGGCCATGACAAGCTTGTCGTCGCGCTTCGCCTCCTCGAAGGCAGCATCGAGATCGTACCGCCAGGCAACGGCCGATTCGCCTACCTCCGGATAGCGCACGAGGCCGTGCAGCGGGAACGATTCGACCTTGCCGGCCTCGACGAGGACCGAGCCAACGCCGATGTATAGGCCGAGCACGAGGGCAATGACGGCAACGCCGCGGTTGAACGCGGACTCAAGGCGTTTCCTGAAAACGCCGAGGGCGATGGCGATCGCGACAAAGGCTGCGCCGGCGAGCATGCCGGTGGTGTGGGGGAAAGCGTTGGTCAGCGGCCGGGAGACGTAGAAGATGACGCCGACGAGCAGCAGGGCGAAGATTTTTTTGATGCCGAGCATCCAGGCGCCCGCGCGCGGCATGGCGCTCAGCGCGCCCGCAAAGACTCCCACGGCGAGAAACGGCAGGGCGAGGCCGAGACCAAAGACCACCATAACCAACACAGCGGTCCCGACCGCCTTTCCGACGATGAACGGGATGATCAGGCCCAGCGCGGGGGCCGTGCACGCGAACGCGAGCGGCACCACGACGAGGCCGATGACGAACGCGCCGATCACGCCGGCCGCGGCGCGGCCGGTCACCGAGCTGCGACCGGCGGCCGCCTTGTTTCGGAAGAAGGCGGGGAGCTGGATCTCGAAGGCGTCGAGCATCGAGGCCGTGAGCACGATCAGCACGGCATCGAGAAGGAGGATGTAGATGGGGCTGCTCGTCAGCCCGTAGAGGGTGTTCTTGAGCCCGCCGA
>CBDUSE010000251.1:0-3556 GCA_965369835.1 uncultured bacterium | reverse complement strand
ACTGCGAGAATGGGCGGTACTGGACTCGAACCAGTGACTTCGTGCGTGTAAGGCAGACTGAAGGCGTTTTTGCAAGGTGCGGCGACCGTTGAGCTTGGCCGCACCTTCCCTTTGTCGTGGAGTGAGTTGCGCAAACACCGCGCAACGCCGCGTGACTCCACGAAACGCCACGTTGCGGCTCGTGGTGGTCCCACCAGCGGCCCCACGGAATGATCTGGCGCAGCACGCGGCGGCGTGGTAGGCTGTGGCCGTGTTCGGAACCGCAGACGGAGGTGGTGCCATGAAGTTCTTTGACCAGTTCAATCTCCTGCAGAAGATCGTGATGCTGGTGATCCTGATGGCACTTTTCATCACGCTTCTGTCGCCGCCGCAAACGGGCTACCCGCGCCGTGTAATAGACGCTGGCGCTCTTGTCACGATACTACTCGCCGAAGTCTTGATAGGCGGATTCATTATTGCCGTGGTCGCCGTGGTGCGCGACGATCGAGCGAAACGGCGCCGTCAGCAAGAGGAACCTCGAGAAGAAGCCGACGAGGAGGATGCTGGTCGATGAGCACAACTCTCGTTGCGATGAGTGACACCGCCGGGTGGTTCCTCACGGTCCTGGTCGGGCTTGCCGGACTCAGCATAGCGGGGAGCATCATCTGTGGAATCTTCGCTGGAGTTGGCTGGATGATAGGTGGGCTGCTTGGCAAAGGATATTCACCAGAGGCTCCTGGTGCCGACGAGGTGAATGGGATGATCGGCGGCTGCATCGGCACCATCGTGTGCCTCGCCGGTTTCATCATCTACCTGATTCGCGCAGGACCGGCCTCAAGGTGGTAACTGCGATCCCGAAAAACGCCCCAGGATGCTCCAGGACGGGCTTTTCGAGGGGGCCGCCGTCTTGACCCTCAGACCAAGGCGTTCGCGTCAGGACGCGGCAGTCTGGCGCAGCGCGCGGTGTCGTGGTAGGCTCGGCCGAAAGGTGGTCACGATGGGCTTTCGAGGATTCCTCTATCGCCTGGCGCGCTTCCTGGGCGACGTGAACGCGGTCCGTCGCGGCCGGGTGGGCCGGCGAATCGCTCGACGGGCAGCGGGGCGGCTCACGGGGCGCGCCCTGTGGCGCTGGTTCCGGTGAGACTGATGCAGCCAGAACGAAAGTGGCGCCTGGCCACGCCAGCGGACATGGGCCGCATCCACGCTGACGTGCGCCAGGAACTGTTCGGGCCAGGCGGGCTGTACGACAAGCTGCTGCGGGTCGGCCCGTTCCTCCCTGGCCCGCCCAAGGCGGCCACGCTGCGGCGCGAGGTGCTGGTGCGCTTCCGCAGCGGCCATGGCACCGAAATCCTCGGCGTGCCGTGGTACGATACGGGCAACGAACGGAATGTGTTGGGCTTCAAGGCGACCGTGGAGCTTGAACCATGAGTTGTGGATTGACCGCAGGTTCGGAAGTGCTACAACACAACGAGCAGGGAGCATGGCATTTCGAGGATTCCTCTACTGGCTCGCGCGGCTACTCGGCGACGTGAACGCAGTCCGGCGCGGCAAGGTCGGCTGGCGGATAGCGCGTCGGGTGGCCGGGAAGGTCACGGCGCGCGGTCTGTGGCGGCTGTTCCGGTAACGTCGAGGGTCCGCCCATGCGCCTGCCCCGCGCCTACGTCTGGACACTATGCGCTGCTGGCCTGGTCGCGCTCATTCTGGTCGTAGCGGGCCGGTCCTGGCGCGAGATCGTCGGCGTGCCGGTGCTCGTGCTGTTCGTCGGGTACGTCCTGAGCGTCGAGGTCGGCGGCAGAAGGCGCTGCGCTTGCCCTGGGCTGCTCTACTAAGCCCTTTCAGGGCAGAAGGCTTCAGAACAAAGGCAGCCAAATCAGGCTCTCGTGGCTTTCTGAGCAGCCCGCACTGTTTCTATCTTCCCAAACCGCCAAACCAGAGCCTCAACGAGGGGAGAAGAACTGCGAGAATGGGCGGTACTGGACTCGAACCAGTGACTTCGTGCGTGTAAGGCACGCGCTCTAACCAACTGAGCCAACCGCCCGCGGGTGCATGAGCCGCGGCGACGCCCGCCGCGCTCGACTAAGGTAGGTTTCCGCGCGTCCCGCGTCAAGGTTTCTTTGCCCCGCACGCCAAAGGATTCGATTCCTCGCACGTGCGCATGTATAATCCGCTCGTCATGCTGCTGGGATCGTGACGAGGTATAGAAACGAGCGTGCCCAGAGTCGCTGACATCTGCCGAAAAATCATCTGGGGCTCGGTCTGTCTTTACGCGTTCTTCCTGCCGTGGGGCGTGTCGGGCACGCAGATCGCGCTCGGCATCGGCGTGCTCGCGTGGATCGTCAAGGCCGTCGCCGAGCGCAAGCCAAGCTGGGTCGGCAAGCCGGTCGGCTGGCCGCTCCTGGTGTTCGTGCTGCTGTTTCTCGTCGCATGTCTGAGGGGATGGGTCCGCCACGAGACGATGCGCGAACTGGCCTCGCTTAGGACGCTGGTAGCGATCTTCCTCGTCGCCACGAACCTCCGGGACGAGGTGAAGCTGCGACGACTCGCCCTCGTGCTCGTCGCGAGCCTTGCGCTCTTCTCGCTGTACGCCCTTGCCTGGCGCGGCATCATGGTCGCCAAGCGCAAGGCGATGCACGCGCCGCTCGTCGTCTCGAAGGCCCGGGTCGAACGGCTCGAGCGCGAAGGCCGGCTCGGGGGCGATCGGTTTTGGCTGCCGGACCTCGGCTCGATGAGCGAGGCGGGCCAGCTTGCGATGGGCGTGCCGATCGCGCTGGCGTTGCTGCTCGCGGCGCGCAACAGGAAGGTCCGAGTTGCTCTCATTGCGGCACTTATCATCCTCGGGCTCAACCTCATCCTGAACATGAAGCGAGGGGCGTGGATCGCGTGCCTGGCGGCGCTGCTTGTTCTCGCGGTCGTCGAGAGGCGGCGGGCCGTTCTGCTCATAGTGGCGGCGTTCATCGTTGCCGGCGCCCTTGTCCCATCGGCGCGCAGCCGCATCGTCCAGACAATCGCCGGCGACGACGGGCAGCGGCTGATGCTCTGGCGCGCGGTGCCGAAGGTCGTGCGCGACTACCCGCTCGGCGTCGGGCCGGGCTGCTCCTACCACGTGCTGCGCACAAGCAAGTACGTGCCGCCCGATGTGTACCACGCCTTGCCGGACAAGGTGCACTTCCACAGCACGATCGCCGAGCTCGCTGTCTGTGCTACCCCGCTTGCGGTGGGTGCGTTCCTGTGGTGGTTCACAGCGTTCGGCCTGTGGGCCGTGCGGCGGCTTCGCCGTATGCCGCGTGACGACCTGGCGCGTCCCATCCTCCTCGGCGGGCTGCTCGCGGCTGTGGCGTTCTTTGTGAACGGGCTGGTCGAGTACAACCTCGGAGACTCCGACGTGACCTTGATGCTATACTTAACGATGGGCATGGCCATGGCGGCCGTGCCGACGAAGGCTGAAGAAGAAACAGAAGGCACACTCGACGACGGAGCGATGTAGGGCGGGGGGGGCCCCGCGCGCCGCGGGGCGCGGGGCCGGCGCCGGGCGCCCCGCCCCCGGAGCCCGCCCCGGGCGCCGCGCGGCGGGGGGGGG
>CBDUSE010000250.1:0-3580 GCA_965369835.1 uncultured bacterium | reverse complement strand
GCGGCGAGGAGGGTGAGGAGCCTTCGCTGCTCGTGAAGCTCAAGGTGCGCGTGCCCGAGAAGGTAGTCTGCTGGCTCGAGGTGCACCGCCGCGCGCCCGGCTCGGCGCGGCTGGCGATCATCATTGACGACGTCGGCTACAGCACGCGCGGCCTCGAGACGGCGATGGGGCTGCCCGAGGGCATCACGTTTTCCGTGCTGCCGCATACCGAGCACGCGCACCGGTGTGCCGAGGCGCTGCACGAGTCGGGCCACACAATCATGCTGCACCAGCCGATGGAGCCGCTCGAGCGCGACGATGGCGAAGCGTTGGATCCCGGGCCGGGCGCGGTGCGCGTCGGGATGGGCGAGGCGACGATCCGCGCCACGGTGGCCGAGAACCTCGCGGCGGTCCCGTACGTGGCGGCGGTCAACAACCACATGGGCTCGAAGGCCACCGCCGACGAGCAAACGATGCGCGCGGTGCTGCTCGAGCTTCGGGCGCACGGTCTGCCGTTCGTGGATAGCTTGACAATCGGCGACTCCGTGTGCCGTCGGGTCGCCGACGAGCTTGGTGTGCCGTGCGCTGTGCGCAACGCCGACTTTCTCGACAACAGCCGTGCCCGCAAGGCGATTCGCAGGCGTTTGCAGAAGGCATGCCGGGTCGCGCGGTCGCAGGGGCTCGCCATCGCCATCGGGCACTTTCATCCCTCGACGCTGGGGGTGCTGAGCGATTTCGACTTCGGCGAGGTCGAGCTGGTGCCGGTCACGCACCTATTCGAGGCGGCGGCGTGGATGACTCGCCGGCAGGCCGGGAGCCAGGAGGCACGAGACCGATGAGAAAGGCGATTGTCTTTGCCATTGCGATCGCGGTGGCGCTGCTGGCCGGCTGCGGCTCGAACAAGAGAGAGCTCGAAGCGTTGCGCGCCGAGCAGAAGCGCGGGCTCGAGCAGATGCGCGATCAGCTCAAGGCGCTCAGCCTGGAGGTGGGGCGGCTGCGCCGGGTCGTCGGCGAGCTCGACAGCGAGCTGTTCGAGATCAAGGGTCAGCTCGACTACGGCCTGATCGGGGGGCGCGGAACCGATGCCGAGTTGGGATCGCCGCCCGAGGCAGGTACGCCGTCTGAAGTCGGCCCCGCCCGGGAAATGCCGATCGAGCCGATCGAGGTGAAGGACCTCGAAGGGCTCGCCAAGGAGGTGGCGAAACTGCGGGCCGAGGTGGCGAACTTGCACCTCGAGCTCGTCACCGAGAAGGAAATCGCCGATCTGCGCGACCCGCGCAAGACGTGGGAGGCGATGAACGACCCGAAGAAGCTCAGTTGGCGCCTTGACCGTTTCGCCAAGCACTGGTCCGGCACGATCGAGGACGAGACAACACGCGCGCAGTTCGTGGCCGACGTGGCCGAACTCAAGGAGCAGATCAGCGCGCGTGAAAGCCTGTCGAAGGAGGAGCTCACCGAGCGCTACCGGGCCAAACTCACCGAACGAATCAACACCGAGTCCAACCAGCGGATGCGCCAGTGGCTCGAGCAGCAGCTTCGCACCCTGAACACGGGACAAGACAGGGTCGTCGAGAACCAGCTCAAGACCTTCCAGCGCTACGACACTACCCAGGGCCTCAAGGAGCTCGCGAGCAAGTACAAGATCTCGAACGAGCAACTGCGCGACAACGGCTTGCAGACCTACGGCGGCGCCTACGGCTGGCGGTAGCGAGGCGGCCGGCCGGTCGCGCATCGCTCGACGTTGTCTCTAAACCTTGGCATCACCCGGCGCGTTAAATGTAGGGAAACATGCGGCGTCTCGCCGCAGCGGGCACAGAGAACGCGGGAGAAAGGAGCATGGGATCAGTGAGAAAGGTAATCGTCTTTATGATTGTGGCCGCCGTGGCGGTTCTGGCCGGCTGCGGCTCGAGCAAGAAAGAGATCGAGCAATTGCGCGCC
This sequence comes from uncultured bacterium, assembly GCA_965369835.1. GTDB lineage: Bacteria > Auribacterota > JABMQX01 > JAFGEW01 > JAFGEW01 > CBDUSE01. Next base: position 1,663 of record CBDUSE010000250.1, on the reverse strand, counting down.
GATCAGGAGAAGGAGCTCAGCCAGGTGCGCAAGCAGACGGAGGCTCTCGCCGCAGAGATGCGCCGAGTGCGCGGGGACATCAACGAGCTTGACGCCGACCTGTTCGAGCTCAGGGGTCAGCTCGACCTCGCGCTGACGGGCAGCGGTAGGGCCGAACGCGCCGAAGCAGAAGCCCTGTCAGCGACGACCACAGCGGAGGCGGAGGGCGAAACGGCGGCCGAAGGAGCCACCGCGGAGGAAGTGCCCGTCGAGCTGATCGAGGCGGACCTCGAAACGCTGGCCGTCGAATTGACGAAGATGCGGGACGAGGTGGCGGAGCTGCGCGAAGAGTACGACTCGGACAAGGAGCTTGCCGAGCTGCGCGACCCGCGCAAGACGTGGGAGGCGATGGGCGATTCCACCGAGCTGAGCAAGCGCCTGGACCGCTTCGCAGGCAAACATGCTGCGACGATCGAGGAGGAGGCGACGCGCGAGCAGTTCGTGGCCGATGTCAAGGCCCTGCAGGAGCAGGTGGCGGCCCGCGCGAACATGGCGACCGACGAGCAGGTCGAGCATTACCACGCCAGGCTGACCGAACGGATCAATGCCGAGACCAACGACCGGATGCGCCGCTTCTACGAGCAGCAGCTCAACGCGCTGGCGAGCGACGATGCGGACGCGGTCGAGAGGCAGCTCGATCGCTCCATGCTCTTCGACAACTCCCGCGGCGTCGGCGAGATCGCTGAGAAGTACAGCATCCCGTCCGAGACGCTGCGCGACAATGGCTTGCAGTCCTTCGGCGGGTTCGGTGGCGGACGCCGCGGCGGCGGCGGCGGCCGCGGTCGCGGTCGCTAGCGGGGCGACGTTGAGCCTTTCCCGGCGCGGCGGCCTCTGTGCGTGAGGTCCCTGGCGAGGGGTCAGTTGCGTGGGTGCGCTCAAGCCTTGCCATGATGTTCGCTGTCGGCTAGCATCCGGCGCATGGCAGAGTTCTGGACCAAGTTTATTGCAGCGTTTGTGCCGATCTTCGTGGCGGTTGACCCGCTCGGGACACTGCCTCTTTACCTTTCGCTGACCGAGGAGTTCCCGCCGCGCGACCGACGCGTGATCGCCCGGGACTCATTGCTTACTGCGTTTGCGCTCTCGATGGGGTTTGTCGTCGCAGGCCGCGCGATTTTCAGCTTCATGGGGATCTCGGAGAACGACTTCTTGATTGCGGGCGGCTCGATCCTGTTCGTGCTCGCGCTGCTGGATATGGCTGGGGTTGAGAAGGCACGGGGTGTTTCAGGCCGCATGGTCGGCGTCGTGCCGCTCGGCACGCCGCTGATTGCAGGTCCCGCCACGCTCACCACCGCGCTTCTGATGGTGCAGCAACACGGCATCTATCCGACGCTGCTCTCGCTCACGGTCAATATTGCGCTGCTCTGGGTGGTCTTCCGCTTCGCGGGGCAAATCGCCAAGGCGCTCGGCTCGGCGGGGCTGCGTGCGATCTCCAAGCTCGTGATGCTCTTCCTCGCCGCGCTCGGCGTGATGCTCGTCCGCAAGGGCGTCCTCGCCATCGTCAGCGGCGGGTAGGTGGTAGCCGGGAACAACAATCCTCTTGTTTTGAGAGCGGGCTCAAGGGAAGAACTGGGTATGGCGTCCCGTGCGCCGTGGAAAGGCGTTGGTTTTCAGCGGGTGCGATTCC
>CBDUSE010000249.1:0-3637 GCA_965369835.1 uncultured bacterium | reverse complement strand
GCTGCCTGCCTCCGATTACCGTGCCCGCCTGGAGCTGCATGACCACCGGCAAGGACCCGGGCACACTCGGCGTCTACGGCTTTCGCAACCGCCGGGACTACAGTTACGACGGACTCAGCACCGCGACGAGCTTGGACATCCGTGAGCAGCGCATTTGGGATCTGCTCGGTAAGGCCGGCAAGAAGACGATCGCGGTCGGTGTACCCCAGACCTTCCCGATCGTGCGGCCTCCGAACGGCTGCATGGTAACCTGCTTCCTGACGCCGAGCATCGAGCGCGACTATACGCATCCACCGGGATTGAAGCGGGAAATCGCGGAACTCGTCGGCGAGTACATGGTGGACGTGCCCGAGTTTCGCACGGAGGACAAGGCGTGGCTGCGGGAGCAGATCTACACCATGACCAGCAAGCGCTTCAAAGTCTGCCGGCATCTGTTGCACACCAAGCCCTGGGACTTGTTTTTCATGGTCGAAATCGGCGTGGATCGAATCCATCATGGCTTCTGGCAGTTCATGGATTCGGAGCACCACCGCTACACGCCCGGCAACCCATTCGAAAACGTCATTCACGACTATTACGTGCACCTGGACGGCCTGATCGGGGAGCTGTTGGCGGAAATCGATCTGAAGAAAACCGCCGTCTGGGTCGTTTCAGACCACGGCTCAAAGCGGCTGGAAGGCGGCGTGTGTTTCAATGACTGGCTTATCCGTGAAGGCCTGCTAGTGATGAAGGAGCCGGTCACCGAACCGAAGCGGTTCCGATTCGAGGACGTGGACTGGTCGCGAACGCAGGTCTGGGGTGAGGGCGGCTACTACGGCCGCTGTTTCATCAACGTCGAGGGGCGCGAGCCGACCGGAACCGTACCGCAGTCCCGGTACGAGGCCTTGCGCGATGAGCTGATCGCCAAGCTCGAAGCGCTCCTAGACCCGCAAGGGCTTCCGCTGGGCACGCGCGCGTACAAGCCCGAGGCCCTCTACGAAAACGTCAACGGTGTCCCGCCAGACCTGCTCGTTATCTTCGGCGACTTGCGCTGGCGCAGCGTCGGCACCATCGGCAACCCTGACATCTACACGCGTGAAAACGACACCGGCCCGGACGACGCTAACCATGCCCAGCAGGGATTGTACATACTATCCCATCCTTCACTCTCCACGGCACGGCAGGACGCTTCAATCTACGACGTGGCGCCCACGATCCTGAGTATGATGGGGCACCGGGTGCCGCTGGGTTTTCGCGGCACCGTCTTGATGTAGCACGGTGACCTGCAGTCCGGTGATGGCTGAGGTACCGAGGTGACGACTTGCTTCTCCAGACAACCTAAGGAGTGGCTCAATGGATGAGACCGGTGTTGTTCGTTACTGCCGACAGGCGATACTGACGGGCGCGATTCTCTTCGCCAGCGGTTCTGGATTGCTGGCGCAGACGAGCCGACCTGCCCAAGCACAGCCTGGCGAAGCCCAAGCCGACACCGCACCCCTGCCAAAGGAGAGCGACGCCGGAACGAAGAACCCAGCTCCATACACCTCCAAGGCCTGGGGGGTCCGGCTGGATACGGAACCGCCGGGCTATGTCAAGACGCTGGACAAGTCGGGCATTCCCGGCCTGGAGAAGCTGGACTGGCTGGAGTTCGGGCTCGAGCAGCGCACGCGCTTCGAGCTTCGCCGGGATAACCGGCGCCCTGATCTGGAGAACGATCATCAGTTTCTGCTCCGGTCGCGAGTCTACCTGGGCGTCCGGGAAATCTTGGACCCCTTCCGCTTCGGGATCGAGTTTCAGGATTCGCGCCAATTCCATAGCGACTTCCCCGAGCGGAATCGGGACGTGGACGAAGCTGATTTCCTCCAGGCCTTTGCCGAACTGTACTTTGAGGATGCCCTCGGCAATGGCTATCCGCTCCAGTTACGGGCCGGGCGAATGACGCTCGAATATGTCGATCGTCGTCTCGTTGGCCGCAACCGTTGGCGCAACACGACCAATTCGTTTGACGGCTTTCGGCTGCGGCTTGGGCAGCCCTCCACCGAATGGCAATTCGATTTCTTCGCGGTTCAACCGGTGGAGCGCCGCATGACGTCGCCCGACCGGGCCGACGAGGAGCGCTGGTTTTATGGTCTCGTCGGGGCCTGGCGGGGCTGGTCCAAGCACGTCACCCTCGAGCCGTACTACTTCATTCTCGATGAGGATCGCAAGGATCGCGAGCAGGCCGACCGGGAGATTCACACGCTCGGCTTGCACGTGTTCGGCCCCGTCGGTGACACGCGGTTCGACTACGATTTGGACACGGCCTTCCAATTCGGGGAGGACGGGGAACGCAGACAACGGGCCTTCGCGCTCTACGGCGAGGTGGGCTACACATTTGAGCATGCCTGGAAGCCGCGGTTGAGCCTCTCGACGCTGTACGCTAGCGGCGACCGCGATCCCGATGACAACCGCAGCGAGCGTTTCGATCGACTCTTCGAGGCAACCCATCCCTACTCCATAACGGACTTGTTCGCGTGGCAGAATAGTATCAGTCCAAAGATCAGGCTGACGATTCGCCCAACATCGAAGCTGCGCGTAGATACGTCGTACGGAGCGTACTGGCTGGCCAGCGACAGCGATGCCTGGGTCAACGCCAAACGGCACGACCCGGACGGCTACAGTGGCGACTTCGTTGGACAGGAGCTGGAGCTGCGCGTGCGGTACAGGATCGATCCACGTGTCGAGTTGGAGGCAGGGTACTCGCACTTCTTCCCAGGTTCGTTCGTCGGGAACACCGGCCCGGCCGACGATGGCGACCTGTTCTATGTTCAGACCACGATTCGTTTTTGACCGTGGTAGGCAAACGGCGACACTCCCCCTCACACCGGGGTACGCGGTAAACCTGCGGCAGACCCCCCGGCTGCGACGCTATGGCCTGCCCGCCGCTCCGATCAGGAATAGCCCGGCCACGATCACGATCGAAGCGAACACACGAATGCGACCGCCGCTCTCTCTGAGCAACAGCACCCCGCCGAGGACGCCGAGCACGATCGAAAACTGCCGCAGGCCGGCCACGTAAGCGACTTTCTCAGCGTGCAGATACGCCCAGAGAACAAGCAGGTACGTTGTGAAGATGAGGAGCCCCACCGTGAGCACGCGACCACGTTCCGCGCGCCAGACCCGGCCGATTGCGCCCAAGCCCTTCACGGCCCAGGCCGCCAGTAAGAGAAACACTGTCGCCGATGCCCACTCCAGGTAGCCGTACATGAACGCCCCCCGCAGTTCCGGGGCCACTTCGTTCATCACATCCATACCCAGGTCGTCGATAACCGTGTAACCCGTTGAGGCCAGGGCAGTCGCCAAGGCCCACAAACTGCCCCGATTCGCGTAGTTCTTCCAAGCCAGCCCGTTCGGCCCGATCTCCATACGCCTCCACGGCAGCATAAAGCACCCGGCTACGACCAGCGCGATGCCCAACCCCGGCAAGAACGTGGGCCAACGGTTCTGCGACAGTCCCTCCAGCAACACCACGAAGATTGGGGCCGTGCGGGCGAGGGGGTAGATGACTGACATATCGCCGTTCCGATACGCCATCGCCAGGGATGCGAAGTAGACGGCCAGGCATAGCCCCGTTAGCAGCAGGTAGAGCCACAAGCGTGCGGGCGCCGCGAGCACGTCG
>CBDUSE010000248.1:0-3637 GCA_965369835.1 uncultured bacterium | reverse complement strand
GAAAATTCCTGTATGTTCCCAGTAGTTCATCGTGGGGGACGTGCTTGAAGAACTCGAGCGCTTCCTCGACAGTCATCTCGAGCACGTCGAACACGTTCTTTCCGCGGTAGCGTACCTCGAGCGTCTCGCGCTTGTAGCGCTGCCCGTTGCAGACGTCGCACGTGACGTACACGTCGGGCAGGAAGTGCATCTCGATTCGCTTGACGCCGTCGCCCTGGCACGCCTCGCACCGGCCGCCGCTCACGTTGAAGCTGAAGCGTCCCGCCCCGTAGCCGCGCACTCTCGCTTCGGGCAGCCGCGAAAAGAGGTCGCGCACGAGCGTAAAGACGCCGGTATAGGTGGCGGGGTTCGAGCGCGGCGTGCGGCCGATCGGGCTCTGGGTGATGATGACGACCCGCTCGAGCTGCTCGGCGCCGAGCAGGTCGTCATGCTCGCCCGCCTTGTCGCGGCTTCCGTAGATAATCCTGCGGAGCCCGTGCAGCAGCGTGTCGCTCACAAGCGTGCTCTTGCCCGAGCCGGAGACCCCCGTGATGCACACGAATAGGCCGAGCGGGACCTTGACGGTGAGGTCCTTGAGGTTGTGCTCCCGCGCGCCCTTGAGGATGAGGACCGCCGCGGGATCGGCCGGTTTGCGCTTACGCGGCACCTCGATTCGGAGCTTCCGGGTCAGGTACTGGCCCGTGAGCGAGCGCGGCTCAGCAAGGATGTCGTCAACCGTGCCCGTGGCGACCACCTCGCCACCGTGGAGGCCCGCGCCCGGCCCAAGATCCACGATGAAGTCCGCCGCCCGGATGGTCGCCTCGTCATGCTCGACGACGATGACCGTGTTGCCGAGGTCACGCAGCTCGCACAGGCTGTCGAGCAGACGCCGGTTGTCGCGCTGGTGCAGGCCGATGCTCGGCTCATCAAGGATGTAGAGCACGCCGACAAGGCCGGCGCCCATCTGGGTGGCCAGCCGGATGCGCTGCGCCTCACCGTTCGAGAGCGTCCCGCTCCGGCGGTCGAGCGTGAGGTACCCGACGCCGACGTCGAGCATAAACTTGAGCCGCGCGACGATCTCTCTGAGGATCTCATCGGCGATCATCTTATCGTGCTTCGTTAGCTCAATGCCCCCGAGGAAATCAATCGCCTCCTCGATCGTCAGCGCGGTGACCTCAATGATCGAGCGGTCACTGACGCGCACGGCGAGGCTTTCGGGGCGGAGCCGCTTGCCGGCGCACTCGGGGCAGACGAGCACGTTCATGAACTCGCGCAGCCACTTACGCACGTGCATGCTTTCGGTCTCGTGGTAGCGCCGCTCAAGGTTCGGGATCACGCCCTCGAACGACTTCCTGATCGTGTGCACCGGCCCGCTTCCGCTCTGCCAGAGCTTCACCTCGATCGCCTCGCCTTTCGAGCCCCAGAGGATCACATTCTGGGCCGACTCGGGCAGATCGCGGAACGGCACAGTGAGCCTGAAGCTATAGTGCTTGGCGAGCGACTCGAGCAGCATGTTGCGATAGACGCTCTGGGCCGAGTCGCGCCGCTGCCAAGGCAGGATCGCCGCCTCTTTAAGTGAGCGCGACCAGTCCGGCACGACGAGGTCCGGGTCAATCTGCTCGATGGTGCCGAGGCCGTGGCACCGCGGGCAGGCGCCGTACGGGCTGTTGAACGAGAAATGGCGCGGCAGCAGTTTTTCAAAGCTGATCCCGCAGTCCGGGCAGGCGTTGAGCGTACTGTAGAGGCAGTCCTCCTTCAAGGCGGAGCCGACGACGAGCCCCTGCCCGAGCTTGAGCGCCGTCTCGATCGAGTCGCTGAGCCGCGACCGGGCCTTCGGCTTGACCACCAGCCGGTCCACGACCACTTCGATCGTGTTCTTGCGCCGTTTATTGAGCTTGATCTCGTTGGCGAGCTCGACAATCTCGCCGTTGACGCGCACGCGGACGTAGCCGTCCTTGCGCAGGCGCTCGATCACGTCGCGGTGCTCGCCCTTGCGGCCGCGCACCATCGGCGCGAGCACCGTGAGCCGTGTCCCCTCCGGCAGGGCGAGCATCCGGTCCACGATCTCCTGCGCCGTCTGGCTCGAGACCGGCTTGCCGCATTTGTGGCAGTGCGGCCGGCCGACGTTGGCGTAGAGGAGGCGGAGGTAGTCGAAGATCTCAGTGGTGGTGGCGACCGTCGAGCGCGGCGAGGCGCCGGCGCTGCGCTGCTCGATGCTGATCGCGGGGCTCAGGCCCTCGATGTGCTCGACGTCCGGCTTCTGGAGCTGCCCGAGGAACTGACGGGCATAGGCCGAGAGGCTCTCGACGTACTTGCGCTGCCCCTCGGCGTAGATCGTGTCGAACGCGAGCGACGACTTGCCGGAGCCACTCAGGCCGGTAATCACCACGAGCTTGTTGCGCGGGATCTCCAGGTCAATGTTCTTCAGGTTATGCTCGCGCGCGCCACGAATAACGATCTTCTCGCGCATACCGGGCCCTCGAAGAGTGAAGCAAACCTATAATTATAGACCGCGCGAAGGTCCGAGCGGAAGCAAAAAGGGCCGGAAAGTGGCTTCCGGGGGCTCACCCCGGCGGCTCAGGGACACACGTCGGCCTCGGTGTGCTCAGGCGGATGAGCAATGAGACGCCGGCGGTTGGGCTGGGCGATTGCGCGCGTGTGACGCGCAGGAGATCAGGTCGTTAGCCGTGTTCCTCTTCTTCGGGTTCGATGAACTCTTCGAGGGCGTCGAGCTCGCTCTCCTCGATGTCGCTCAGCGCGTCGAAGTCCTCGAGTTCCTCAACCCCCGCATCCCCGAAGTCGTGCTCCCACTCCTCGCCGTGGTGAGGGCGCTTGTAGGCGCGGCGCACATCGCGGATGGGGCGTCCCGGGTCGTTATCCAAGGACCTCCTTGTCCTGGACTTCCGACCGTGCGAGTTCCTGGTCATTGTTCCTGGTCTCGTTGCCTCGTGTGACGTCTCAGATGACCGGTCTATCCCTATCTATTGCGCATGGCGCCCGAACAGACAGGGCTTTCCGCACCTCGCTCGATACAACATCGCGAAATTGCACGATGAAGCACCGCGCGCAATCAACCGCAATAATGCCGGAAACAATGAAAAGGGTGTAGGCTGACACTTTCGGTCGTGAGGACGGTCTCTCTAGACGACGTTGTCACAATGCTCACAGCGCAAGCTGCATCACTGCTATCGCTTGTGAAATATGTCCGCTTCCCGGCTGCTTCGTCCAGCAAAAACGCGCTGCCGGCTGCTTCCGGTCCCCGATCAACCCGATCGGGCACCTCTCAGCCTGCAGTCGGCTGACTCGATAGGCGCTCCCTGCAAGATACCGCCCACAGGCTCGTGCCGGCCGCTAGAACATCGCTACTGGCGAGCCAAAGGGGCCGCTGACCAGATCGCGTGAGCCATGAAATAACAAGTTCCATGCCAGCCAGGGCGATGCAATCGGCTGCCGGCACGCCGGTTCCGGTCACGCAGCACACACTGCGCGCACGACCCGCGCTGGGACACATGATGCTATCGGCCCTCGAACACCAGTGTCAACGGCACTTTTTCATCTCCCTGAGTAGCAAGAGGTCGCGCGGCCCGACGACCACTCTCCCCGCGACCGGCTTGCCGGTGAACAGGTCTACGAGCTCCCGCGTCAGCTCGACCGAGAC
>CBDUSE010000247.1:0-3647 GCA_965369835.1 uncultured bacterium | reverse complement strand
CGAGCATCACGTAGCTACACTTGCCGTTGTGTCGGCGGAATGGGAACTGGTGCTCGTAGGTCATCTTGAAAGAATCGGCGTCCCCCCAGCCGAACCATCCTCCTTGAATGAAGTTGCGCTCAGACTCGCCCAGCAGGATCTGCGCGTGCTCGACGCCCTGATGGACGGAGAGGCATGCGACACCCGGATTGTGTGAACCCCAGAAAAGCTCGCACATCTGCATGGAGTACGCGTAAGAGGCCCACCACCAAGGCCACGGGGGTCCGTAGTCGTAGTAGTCCGCCTCGTTGTCCGTTACGTCGTCGGCCGGGCACTGGAAGCCTTTCTTATCGTCCACGTAGTTGCCCTCGTAGAGCAGGTTCATCCAGCACTTCATCACGGGGTTGCCCCCCTGGTGCCCGTACTTGCCGGGAGGCAGGATGTCGTCCGAGGTGGTGGTGTAGCCGCCGATCGCCTGGACAAGGCCCCGTGCATTGCTCATACACGAGATCAGGGTGGCCCTGCCCTTGGCGCTATTGAGCGCGGGCAGGAGCAACGCAGCGAGGATCGCGATGACCGCGATCACAACCAGCAGCTCTATCAGCGTGAAGCCCTTGGCTTTCATGACGAACATCACTGCCTCCTAACTCATTCCGGTGGTGCAAAACTACAACGTTTATGAGCCTCATGTACTGCAAAATCCCGGCAGTAGATACCGCCGGTTACGGTGTCGTTTATGTCATGGCTTCGCAACCCGGATTGACCCAGTATGGTAGCCGGTATCACCAGGCTGGCCAATGCCAGCGCCCCAAGAACAGGAATTACCAGGAGCAACGCTCGTATAGGCCTCTCCTCATTCGTAGCAAGGTGATGCACGCAATAGGCTGGTGGTGCAGTGTCGGCTGGCGCGTGATCCGGCCGCCGGAAGACCCTGCGTAGCCATTGAGAACGCGGGCACCTTCTTGCCGGCCTTCCATTTATGGATACCATGCCCAATCTGCCAGGTCAAGCGGATTCTCCGGTCGCCTCGCGCCTCTTACCCTGCCGGCACCCGATGACGCAAGCGGAAATGACAGGACGAGGAATCAGATCAACCGCCGATTCAACCAGCTTCTCGCTGATCCTGATCTCTCCGATCCGTGCTCATCCGCGAAATCTGTGGCTATTCTCTCCTGTTCGTCGGGTGGCCGCGACTATCGAAGGAGACACCGGCCACCGGTCTCCACGAAGGGCGTTGCGTCGCGTGGCAAAGCTCGAGTATCGTGGTCCAATGAGATCGGGAGGGCTAAAGCGTTGAGGCTGCGGCGGGAACGAGGCGCATGGAACCGGGGGGAGTTCGAGGCGCTGGTCGAGGAGGCGGTGCTTGGTCTGCCGGAGATCTTTGCGAGAAAGCTCGAGAACATCGAGATCGTCGTCGAGGAAGAGCCCGACGCTGAGACCGTCGAGCGCATGAAGCTCGAGCGCGGCCGGATTCTTTTAGGCCTCTACCACGGCGTGCCGCGCACACGTCGGCACGAGGGCGCGCCGCCGCTCTACCCCGACCGCATCTCGATCTACCGTCGGCCGATCCTCGCGATCTGCCGCACCGCCGAGCAGGTGCGCCGCCAGGTGCGCGAGACGGTGATTCACGAGATCGGCCACCACTTCGGCCTCAGCGACGCCGACATGCGCAGCAACTGAGGCCGCGCCTGCATAGCTTCTCCCGGCCGCATTGTGGCGGAGCCTGAGCCACGTAATAGCAGGCGTTTCCTCGTCGAGAGTTTCGTCCTCGCGAGCCGCTACCGAATCATTCGCTGACCGGTGATAACCGCACCAGGACGGTTTCGTGGGGCGAGACTTCGCGTTCGATCTTGTCGTTGATGACGCCGAGGTCCCTCTTCGCCCACAGATCGCGCACGCGGTGCCTGCCCGTGATGTCCAGGTCGCTCCAGCGAGCAGTGACCACGGTGGGCGTCTCGCCGCGGTTGAGCAGTCCCACGGCAAGGCCACCGTCGGCGAGCGGGCGCATCCAGACCTCGCGCTCGGCCAGCTTGCGCGCCCGCCAGCCCTGCACGCCGAGCGGATCCTGATCAATCGCGATGACCTCCCGGTTCAGCAGGATTCCCTTTGTGGCCTCGTCCATGTGGCGGACATCGCAGCCGATCAGCAGCGGGGCGGCCAGCAGACACCACAAGCTCATCTGCGTATGGTACTCGGTGTCGTTGCACCCACCCCGAAGGTGCCCCTCGCCGCGGACACCGCTCATCAGCATGTCCGGGTCGTTCCAGCGCCCGGATCCGGCGAAACGCCCGAGCGGCTCGGTCTGATCGGCGGCCTTGAGCAGGCCCAGGCCCGGGCTCTTGTCAACCTCGTCGTACCATCTGTCCAGCACGTCGAAGGTCGTCCGCCAGCACTGAGCGCCGATTTCCGCGCCCCATTCCCACGGACGGTTGAGGCCCCATTCGCAGACGTTGAAGACCATCGGCCGGCCAGCCGCGCGCACCGCCTCAACCAGCGCCCCGTTTACTCGCTTGGCGTCCTGCTCGCTGAAGTCGTACTTGACGTAGTCCACGTCCCAGTCGGCGAAGGCCCGTGCCGCTTTCTCTTCGTAACCGCCGACCCACGCGGGCCGCGAGTAGATGCCGAACTTCAAGCCCTTGGAATGGATGTAGTCAGCCAGGGCCTTCATCCCGCCGGGGAACTTCTCCTTGTCCCACACGGGATTGCCCTCATCGTTGCGCTCGGGATCGCCCTGCCAGCCGTCGTCGAGGTTGAGGTAAACGTAACCGGCGTCCCGCAAGCCCGTGCTGACCATCGCGTCGGCGACTTCCACGATCAGTTTCTCGTTGATCTTGACGCCGAACTTGTTCCAGGTGTTGAGCCCCATCGGCGGCGTGGGGGTCAGCGCGCCCTTCGGTGCGGGCACGGGCGCCGGCCAAGGCCAAGCCGATTGCTCCTCAGGAATAAAGCGCGCGTCGGCCCAGTCGGCCAGGCCGTTGCCTTCGACGACGAGCCTGATCTGCTTCACCCCGGCCAACGGCACGGAGACGCCGACCGGGCGATCCAGGTTCATGTGCCCTTCGCGCCGCCTGCCTCGGAGCTTGCCGCTGTCGAAAGCAAGCTCGCCATCGGCATAGAGCTTGAACACGACTTCGGCGTTGCTGTCCTCGTCGTCCACGCCGACCCAGGCCGCGAAGCGCTTCTGCCCGGCAGGAACCGCGTACGCGATCTCGCACGGCCCCTCGACGCCGAGGCCGCGTTTGTAGGCAAGGCCCCCTATGCAGAGCGGGCCGCCGGCGGTGTTCCGGTCCACCTCGAGTGTGCCGCTCTTCGATTCCGCCTTAAACGAACTGAGCTGCATCGGTTGTCTCCTTCAACCGTGGCTCGCACCGCCCGGCACGAAATCCGGGCAGAGCAGATCCAATACGAGTGCTAAAATGGTTTGAGTCGTTCCATCCCTCGTCCATCGTTGCGGCAGCATAGCATACTCGATGGCTCTCGCAACATCGGCTCGACAACGCGGGAACGAAAGTTCTTGCCCTCGATCAGAGAAAGCGTGGTGGGGACGATTCATTGTAAGGAAGTGTCAAGGATGCGGCGTGTTCGAGGGCCCGGCAACTCGGGCTCCGAGGCGAGCATCCTCGAAAAATCCTCGGCGTTCACGCGCTTGAGGAAACCGTTCACCACCT
>CBDUSE010000246.1:0-3657 GCA_965369835.1 uncultured bacterium | reverse complement strand
GCGAGTACTGCTCGACTTTGCCTAGCTGCTCATTCTTCCTGTCGCGCCGAGACTAGTTCTTGCGCTTGCGGATGAGAAGATTAGCTTACGGGGGTGATGTCCAAATCAGCGACAGGCTTTCGGACTTCAGATACGCCGGTATGTTCCTCGCGTCATCCTCGACGGCAACCTGCCAGCAGTCATTGAACAGGTCCTTGCTGTTGCCAAGGCGCTCTGCGCAGAGTGTCACGTATGCCTTCTGCAGATCGAAGCCCACCGCGTTCCTATTTGTATCGGCAGCCGCAACTAGGGTTGTGCCGCTACCTACAAAGGGATCGAGAACAAGCTCGCCTCGATGTGTGAAGAGCTCGATCACTTTCCTAGCCAGCGCGATCGGAAACGTTGCCGGATGCACGTTCTTGTCTCTGATGTCGCGACCCTCGTAGAAGAATTGCCAAACCCCCAATTGGCTCTTGAGCCACTCCTTCGCGCTCATGCAGTTTATGTGGGTGGGCCCGCAGTCGCAGGATCGGGCATGCGCTATTGGCAAGGTCGTACGGTAGAATGGACTTCCTTCGTGGATGTCAGCCGGTAGCCGCTCGTGGTCCGCCTCGCTCTCCAGCGCTTGCTTGCTTCGCATTCGGTCGTCCTCCCTCCGCGTTTCCCACGCCCAGCCGCCTACTCGCTCAGGAGAGACCGTTGTCCCTCCGCGCCCTGCCCGAGCTCGCGGTGTGGCGGCGGTGGGCTCATATTCTATAACACACAGACCGCCGCGTGCCCACCCCCGGCCCCACCCAAGTTATGTCCGACACGCACCCAACTTAGGTCGGGGCCCCATACCTGCCGTATGGGGGTCGCGTACCTGGCGTATGGGGGCTCCATACCTGGCGTATGGGGGCCCTACACAAGTTGAGTAGGCGGCCGGGATAAGTTGTGTCGGCGGCGTAGACAGCTTGGGTGTGACTCATTACACGCCTTGTTTATGCATCTCCTTCACATACAGGTGTTTTACGGGAGTACGCTGAGCTGGGCGTCGAGGCGGCCGGTGCGTACGGGACCGTCTTTGGAGAACTGGACGCGGACCTCCAGGTAGTAGGGCGCGGGCGCGAGCGTGGGCACCAGGAAGACGAGCTGGCCGGGCTTGTTCTTCTGGACGAGCGTCACCTTCGTCTCTGGGCCGCCGTCGGACACGAACCAGATGCCCTCGTCGGCCTGGGTGTCGTCGTACTTGAGCCGGTGGCCGTTGACGGTGCCGATGTTGCCGGGCGTGACCAGGCCGTTCGTCTCGCCGGAGCCGAGGTCCACGTACTCGAGCGGCGCGGGCGCGGGCAGGATGGTCTCCTGCTTCGCGACGCTGGCCTGGGCGCGGACGTCCTCGCGGACACGGCTGCCGGGGTTGGCGCCGACGTCCACGTAGTGGCGGGCGGGGTCGAAGGTGTCGGCCGCGCCGTTGAAGATGCCCTTGACGCGCGGGAACATCTCGAACAGGCCGGCCATGTTTACGCGGTAGCCCTCGAGCAGGAAGCTCTCGGTGGCCTGGACGAGGTCCTCGATGACGGCGAGGATGTCGGGCTTGGTGACCGTCGAGCCCTGCTGGATCATCCGGTCGGCGATGGCCTCGGTGTCGGCCGAGGCGGTGATGTCCACCTGGGCGGCGAAGTCGGCCGGGTCGGTCGTCAGGTGATTCTCGTAAAGCGCGTAGTTGATTGCCATGACGGTCCTCCTTTCACTGACGGTTCAAACTTGATCATTGAAGGTGGACGGTTAACTGGATGTTTTCCAGGCCCTCCTTCGCCCAGCGCGTGTCGCGATCAGGGGTCAATGAACAACTCCCTATCAAGCTGCGTGAGGGTCTTGTCCGGGTTGGCTCTCAGATCGCGCCAGGCGTACGTGATCAGTGCGGGGTAATGCTGCTCCTGGGCCTGTTCATCAGCTTGGATTATCCCTGCTCCGATGAGCACCCGCCGGTCCAAAATGGGCGCCAGGTCCGGGAAGTGGAAGTGGAGCAAGGCCGAGGTCCGTACTGCGCCAAAGCCGTCTATGTGCGTGGGCCCCGGCGCGGCCAGCCGCAGAAACCCTTGGCACTCGCGTATCAGCTTGTTCAACTCACCGTCATTAAGCTCCCGAAGGTCCCTGCCCCCGAACTGACGCTGAACCGACCGCAGGATCTCGGTGTAACTCTCTAGCTTCTTGTCAAGGATGTTAGTAGGCTCATTGGTCGTCGCATGACCTCCCTTAAAGTTCCTGACATACAGGAGGTCAAGCAGGCCAAGCTCGCATCTGTCAGTCCTTAACTCTATGTAGGCTTGGTACTGGCCGTAGGAGTGGCGCGCCGTATCCCATTGGTTTGCCTGACCTCCGCCCATCGCACGTGCTCCTTCGCTTTAGGCCTTTGCTGCACTCACAAAGCGGACCGCCGCCTTGCCGAAGAGCCAGCGCCTTCTGTCATGCGCGCTTCTTTGCCGTCCCCGTCTGCCTCCAGCCACGGAACGGTGGCGCATGTTTGGGTGTTCGCTACCGGTGCAGCTTCAGGTTGTGGCTGTATCCTGTGCAGCCTGACACGCCCACAGGTTAGCATGAGGGGCCGGTGTCGTGCAACAGGTTCCTCAATGTGTTTCGCTGCGCCGGCCCCTTCGGCTTCGCTCAGGGCAAGCGGGGGCGACCCAACTTCGCCGAGGCTTCGGCGGGCGGGAGGGCGGATAAGACGGCGGGCCGAGGGCGACCCGCCCTACATTGGGCGACTGAGGCGGGGTCTGGTCGTCAGAAAGGCGTTGACTTGGGCGGGGTTCCGTTCGTATATTAAAGGGCTAAGGACACAGCGAACGGACGGTGGATGCAGGAGACGATACGAAAGCTGCTGGTGCTTCAGAAGTATGACCTGGAGATCCTCGGGCTCGATCGGCGCGAGCGGGAGCTGCAGGACCGGCTGGCGACGGAGCAGCGCGAGTTCGACGAGCAGATGGCGGCGCTCGAGGCGGAACGCGACCGGCTCAAGCACCTGCAGGTGGCGCTCAAGGAGCTTGAGATCGATCTCGAGTCGCGTCAGGAGAAGAAGACGCATCTCGAGGCGCAGCAGGCGGCCATCAAGCGCAACATCGAGTACAAGGCGATGATGAAGGAGATCCTCGACGTGCAGGCGGCCATCCGGCTGACCGAGGACAAGATCCTGGAGAAGTACGAGGAGATTGACCAGGAGACGCAGCAAACGGCGGTGCGCGACAAGGAGGTCGCCGAGCGCCGGGCGAAGCTCCGGGAACGGGTCGCCGCAGTCGAGGGCGAGCTCCACCAGATCGCGCAGCAGCTCGAGGAGGCGCGCGGGCACAAGAAAGAGGCCGAGGAGCGCCTCGAGGCGGGCGTGCTCCGGCTCTACCGGCGGATTTTTGCGAACAAGAACGGCGCGGTCGTCGTGCCGATCGTCAATCGCTCGTGCGGCGGGTGCCATCTGGCGGTCACCCCGCAGATGGAGAACATGACGCGCCACTACGAGCAGATCGTGCAGTGCGAGAACTGCTCGCGAATCTTCTACGTTCCGGACGAGGCGGCTGCGCCGGAGGACGCGCCTCTTTCGGCGGAGGGGACTCCGCCGAAAGAGGCGGGGTCTCGCAAGAGCGAGACGGCGCCTGGCGAGACTGCGGTGGCGGAGAACGCCTCCGAGGAGGCCGCGTCTGCCGCGCTGGA
>CBDUSE010000245.1:0-3677 GCA_965369835.1 uncultured bacterium | reverse complement strand
CGGAGGCGGCCTGCACCCGTGGCTACTCACATCACGCCCCTGAGGGGTTCTTGGAATGCGTGGATGCCTGTTGCCACGGGCTGGCCCTCCTGCGCTGAAGCTTCTGAGGATAAGCGCCGCTGCGCAGCTTCCTTTTCCGCGAAGGCCACGAAGGATTCCCCGGCGGGCGTCGCGCGTTCTGCGCGCGCGGGGACCTGCCCTACATCGGAGGCATGTGTTGCTCCGCGGTCTCTGCGATCTCTGCGGTGAGAGGTCGCGCTCGTTGGGCTACTGCTGGACGCGGGCCTCGATGAGGAGGTCGTCGCCGAGGCGGGTGGTGGTGATATCGGTCAGGGCGATGGCGTCGTCGAGCGTCGAGACGCCCGTGCCGCCGATGAGCGGCGGGGCGTCGCTGCCGCCGATGAGCATCGGGGCGTAAAAAAGCGCGACCTTGTCCACGATGCCCTGATTGAAGGCGCTGGTGAAGACCTTCGAGCCGCCCTCGATCATGACGTAGACGATGCCGCGCTCGGCCAGCACGACCATGAGGTCGCCAAGATCAACGTTGTCGAGGTCGCCATCGAGGCTCAGGACACTTGCACCGGTCTCCTCGATCATCTCGCGTTTGTGCTCGGGCGCGTCGAGCGTGGTCGCCACGATCGTCCGTTCGCGCCACTCGTCGGTCAGCACCGTGGCGTCGAGCGGGATGCCGGCCGCCCCGTCCACGATGATGCGCCAGGGGCATCGCTCCTCGGGGAAATCGCCACGCGGGTTCAGGTGCGGGTCGTCGGCCTTGACCGTACCGAGGCCGACGAGGATGGCGTCGGTCTCGTAGCGCATCCGGTGGACGCGCGCGCGGGAGATATCGTTGGTGATCCAGTGCGACTCACCGGTCGCGGTGGCGAGCTTGCCGTCGAGGCTCATGGCGGCCTTGACGGTGACGAAGGGGACGCCCTCGGTGATGAACTTCGACCAGCCCTCGTTGAGCGCCTCGCACTCGCGGTGCAGGACCGGCCCGATGACGCGCACGCCGCTCTGCCGCAACTGCTCGAGGCCGCGGCCCGCGTGCTCCGGGTTGGCGTCCTCGGTGCCGTAGACGACCTCGCTGATGCCCGCTTCAATAATGGCGTTCGTACAGGGTGGCGTTTGGCCGGGGGTCGAGCACGGCTCGAGGGTCACGACCAGCGTCGCGTCCATCGCCGCGTCGCCGGCGGCACGCAGCGCGATCACCTCGGCATGGTCCTCGCCGGCGCGGACGTGGTAGCCCGCGCCGACGGTGCGGCCGTCCTTGACGACGACGGCGCCGACGCGGGGGTTGGGACTGGTGGTGCCTTTGCCGAGCGCGCCAAGCTCGATGGCGCGCCGCATGAACGTCTCGTGCGGATCGTTGGCCTGGCCACACATCCCAAGAACCTCCCAGGTTACTCGAGCAGGGCCCGCGCGAAGTCGGTCGGGACGAAGGGCTGCAAATCGTCGAGGCCCTCGCCCACCCCGATGTATTTCACGGGGATGTGAAACTCGCGCTGGATCGTAATCACGATACCGCCTTTGGCCGTGCCGTCAAGCTTTGTGAGCACGAGGCCCGTGAGCCCCAGCGCGTCGTTGAACAACCGCGCCTGCTGCAGCGCGTTCTGGCCCGTCGTGGCGTCGAGCACGAGCAGCGTCTCGTGCGGGGCGTCGGGGATCTTCTTCCCCAAAACACGCTGGATCTTCTTGATCTCCTCCATCAGGTTGACCTTCGTGTGAAGGCGGCCCGCGGTATCAATGATGAGCGCGTCCATGCCGCGCGCGAGCGCGGCCTCGGTGGCGTCGAAGGCGACGGCGGCGGGATCGGCGCCGTGCTGGTGCTTGACCAGGCCGGCGCCAACGCGCTCGGCCCAGATGCCGAGCTGCTCGATGGCGGCCGCGCGGAAGGTGTCGCACGCGGCGAAGAGGACCTTCCGGCCGTCGTCAGCGAGTATCTTGGCGAGCTTGGCGATGGTCGTGGTTTTGCCGGTGCCGTTGACGCCGACGACGAGAATGACCGTCGGCGGCGCGGGCGCGACGTTCAAGGGGGCGGCGTCTTCGGCGAGCTCGCGCACGAGCTCGGCCTCGAGCCGCTCGATGAGGCGGCCCATCTCCACCCTCCTCTCCTCTTTATAGGTCTCGCGGATGACGTCGAGAAGCCGCTCAGTCGTCTCGACGCCCATGTCGGCCTGGAGGAAGGTGGCCTCGAGCTCGTCGAGCGTCTCCTGGTCCACACGCCGGCCCGTCACCAGCTGCACCAGGGGGTCGGTCAGCCGGTCGTGCGTCTTCTTCAGCCCCGTCCTGAGCTTGCTGAGAATGCCTCGGAACGCCATTGGGTGTCCTTCCCGGTCAGCCTCGATGTTGGCGCATTATAGCATGCGGCGGGTAACATGTTATGTGTGCCCCTTTGCGTCCTCCTCGCCTCTGTGCGAGATTCTGGTTCGTCTCTCGCAAAGGCGCAGAGCACGCAGAGGATGTGCGAGGAGGCGCCCCCTCCGTGCGCGAGGCGTGTTGACAACACAAGCTGAGCAGGCGTATAAGATGTGCCTGCGTACGGGGCGGCATAGCCAAGTGGTTAAGGCACGGGATTGCAAATCCCAGATCCCCGGTTCGAATCCGGGTGCCGCCTCCAATCTCGTTCTCCCCTACACTTCCCGTTCTCGACAAGACTTGGTTGTGCCGGTCCGTCCTGAGGGGTAGGGTAGGCCCCGGCCTTACTGACCGAGCGCGCTCCTGATCGAGCGGGAAAGGACGGACGGCATGCGGATCGGTAGGATCGAGGTTCCCGCTGGCGCGGGGGTGCGCGGCAGGATCCTCCAAGCGGTTATCGAGGACGATGTCTTCCGCGTCATCGAAGGCGGGAAGCTGACGGGGGAGGCGGTGGCGCGGTCGGAGGCGAGGCTTCTCGCGCCGGTCGAGCCGCGGCAGGTGATCCTCGTCGGCATGAACTACGCGGCGCATGCAGCCGAGGCGGGTATGGCGCCGCCCGAGGCGCCGGTGGTGCTCTGCAAGACGCCGAACGCGATCACGGGCTCCGAGGCGCCCATCGTCCTGCCAAAGATGGCGCCCGACGAGGTGGACTACGAGGCCGAGCTCGTGATCGTCATCGGCCGCGAGGCGAAGAACGTCTCGGAGGCCGACGCGCTCGATTCCGTGCTGGGCTACACGTGCGGCAACGACGTGAGCGCGCGCGACTGCCAGTTCCGGCTCGACAAGCAGTGGGCGCGGGCGAAGTGCGTCGACACGTTCGCGCCGCTCGGGCCGTGGATCGAGACGGAGCTCGACCCGGATGACCTCGGCGTCAGGTTGGTGCTCAACGGCGACGTGATGCAGGACGCCAGGACGTCGGACATGACCTTCTCGTGCCGCTATCTCGTGAGCTACCTGTCGCGCTGCATGACGCTCTACCCGGGGAGCGTCATCTTTACCGGGACGCCGCCGGGCGTCGGCTTCAAACGCCGGCCGCCCGTCTTCCTGCGTGAGAGCGACCGGGTCACCGTCGAGGTCGAGGGGATCGGTCAGCTCACCAACCCCGTGATGCGCGAGCGGTAGATCGGCTTGTGTCGCCCCTATGGGGCTCTGGGTTGTCTTGGTCACTCTCTCCTGGGGCTAACGGGCCAGGCTACCGACTGCCGCCCCTCTGGGGCTTCCTCCTGAGCCGTGTTTCGGAGGACGCGTCGGCGGGCCGAGGG
>CBDUSE010000244.1:0-3687 GCA_965369835.1 uncultured bacterium | reverse complement strand
GAGGCTTGCTTGCTCGACGTCCGCCTGCGCTTGCCGGAGGCCGGCCTCCACCTTCTCGCGCTCCTGCACAACGGCCAGGAGCGTGGCCGCCGCGGCCTCGTACGCTCCCTTCGCTCTGGCGATCGGCGGCTCGTGCTGCTCGATCAGCCGTTCGATCTCCTCCCAGGGCTTGTAGTAGCCGGTGAGCTTGATGTCTTTCTTTCTAATAGGCTTTTTCTTGGGCTGGCTCGTGTCTATGAAGCCGCGTGTGATGTCGTCGTAGATCTCGTCCGAACCTGGGGTGTACTTCTTCTTGCGGTCGAGAGTAGATATGACAGTGAGGACGCCGAGGATCAAAATGAGCAGCAACCACACTAGCGACCATCGGCCGCTGGAAGCCCGGGATCGTGGAGGGCGGGGCTCTTGAGAACCGTTCATGAGTCTATTCTCGTCGCGAGTCGGCTTCGGCGCCGCCGAGCTGCCGGCCGGACCGTGGCCGCAACATCAGTCGCACCGCAAGCAGGCGCTCGGTGTGATCAGTGACTTTGTAGGCGTCCGCGATTCTGTAACCAGGGATCCATATTACATCGTTCCCGCGACACAGTAAAGGGACTTTCTCCCGAATAGCGGCCGGAAGCTTCTCGTCCACAAAGATGTTCTGCACCTTTTTGACGCCGCCAAAGCCGATCGGTTGCATCACGTCCCCCGGCCGACGGGGCCTCAGGATCAGGGGTTCGCGGCCGAGGCGCTCGGCATCGAAATCCTGAGTCAGCTCGAGGGCTTCACCGCTCTCGACGCGCCGCCACAGCTCGACGAGCGACATCTTCGGCCCGTCGGGAAGCTTCCAGTCGGCCGGTCGCGGCGAGAGGGAGGCCGTAGCCTCGACGTTGAGCGTCGAGTGGACCGTCACTCCCGGTACGGTGATCTCGAGCGGCTTGTGACGCCGCTGGGAACGCGTACGCCTGATGACCATGCGGTCGAACACCACCTCGCAAGCAAGGCCTCGGCCGAGCGAAGGGTGAGGTCGCTCCGGGTCGAGGAGGAACCGCTCGAGCGTGCGCACCTGCTCGGCCCCAAGCGTGCGGCCGAACCGGTCGGCAATGAGGCTCCGCACGAGCTCGGTCCGAACGGCCCGAGGCATCTGGCGCAACGCGCGCAGGGGCAGTGCAAATCCATCCTCCGCCGGCTGGACGAACCGCTCGGTGGCGCGCTCGACCTGGGCGCCGATCAGGTCCGCCACGTCGCGCAGTTGCTCGGCGGTGCCGGCGAGCAAGCTCGCCACGCTTGGGTTGTACTGCTCGGCCAGTTGCGGTAGGAGCTCGGCGCGGATCCGGTTGCGCGTCAGGCTCGTGTCGGCATTGCTCGCGTCGGTGCGGAAGCTCAGGCCGTTCTTGTCGAGGAACTCGAGCACCTCGGCCCGCGTCACCTCGAGCAGCGGCCGCACGAGGCGCAATTCACCCTCGGGCCGGGAGATCGGGATGCCCGCCAGCCCGCGCAACCCCGCGCCGCGCAGCAGGTTCATCAGCAGCGTCTCGGCGTTGTCGTCGGCCGTGTGCCCTATGGCGAGCACGTGCGCGCCGAGTTCCCTCGCCGCCCGGCGCAGGAAGGCGTAACGGGCCGAACGCGCCACCTCCTCGAGTGAGCCGCCTTGAGCGCGCCGCCGCGCCGAGATGTCCGCCTTCCGGCAGCGGAAGCGCAGCTTGTGGCGCCTGGCGAGGCCGCGAACGAAGCGCTGGTCCTCATCGGCCTCGGTGCCACGCAGGCCGTGGTTGAGGTGGCCGAGGGCCAACTCGATGCCGAGCCGCTTGCGCAGCTTGATGAGCACCGCCAGCAGCGCGACGGAGTCCGGCCCGCCGGAGACGGCCACGAGCACGCGGTCGCCTTCCGCCAGCAGCTTGTGCCGCCGGATCGTATCGAGGACCTTCCGGTGCATGCCCCTGCCTCTCGTGCGGGCGTCAGGGTGCGGTATCCGGCCCGGCCTGTCAAGCCGCTCGCCTGCCCAGGTTGATCGCGCCTGTCTGCGAGGACAAAAGGCTTGCAGTCGAGGGACGGAAGCCGCTAAATTGCCGCTCCGGCATGCGTGGGCTGTTTGGGGTGACCCGCCGTGCCGCCGCTCGAACGAGCGCCCCCTTGACGCCCGGTACGCCTACAGGCTCTCAAGCATTCCATCGGTCTGTGAGTTGAGATAGGGAAGGAGGATTTATGACACCGAGGGAAGTGATCACACTGTGCCGTGAGCAGGGAATCCGAATCGTGGACCTCAAGTTCATGGACTTTCCGGGGACCTGGCAGCACTTCAGCGTGCCGGTCTACGAGCTCAAGGAGGAGAGCTTCGAGGAGGGCTTCGGCTTCGACGGCTCCTCGATCCGGGGCTGGCAGGCGATTCACGCGAGCGACATGCTCGTGATCCCGGACGCGGCGACCGCGTTTGTTGATCCGTTCTGCCGGACCCCGACGCTGAGCTTGATCTGCAACATCGTTGACCCGATCACCAAGGAGCTCTACACGCGGGACCCCCGGGCGATCGCGCAGAAGGCCGAGGCGTACCTGAAGCAGACGGGGATCGCCGACACGGCGTATTTCGGGCCCGAGGCCGAGTTCTTCATCCTGAACGACATCCGCTACGACTCGACGGCGCACTCGGCGTTCTACTACGTGGACAGCGACGAGGGAATCTGGAACTCGGGCCGCGAGGAGAACCCCAATCTCGGCTACAAGCCGCGCCACAAGGAGGGATACTTCCCCGTGCCGCCGACCGATTCGCTGCAGGACCTGCGCAGCGAGATGGTCACGGTGATGGAAGAGTTCGGCATGAAGATCGAGGCGCAGCATCACGAGGTGGCGACGGCGGGCCAGGCCGAGATTGACCTCCGGTACGCGCCGCTGTCGAAGATCGCCGACGAGCTGATGATGTACAAGTACATCGTCAAGAACGTGGCGAAGCAGCACGGCTACACGGTCACGTTCATGCCCAAGCCGATCCACGGCGACAACGGCTCGGGGATGCACACGCACCAGAGCCTGTGGAAGGGGGAGACGCCGCTCTTCGCCGGCAACGGCTACGCGGGCCTGAGCGAGCTGGCGCTCTGGTACATCGGCGGCATCTTCAAGCATGCGCCGGCGCTCTGCGCGTTTGCCAACCCGACGACGAACTCCTACAAGCGGCTCGTGCCGGGCTACGAGGCGCCGGTAAACCTCGCCTACTCGTCGCGCAACCGCTCGGCGGCGGTGCGCATTCCGATGTACTTCCCGCACCCGAGGTCGAAGCGCATTGAGTACCGCACGCCGGACCCGTCGTGCAACCCGTACCTGGCGTTCTCGGCGATGCTCATGGCGGGTCTCGACGGCATCCAGAACAAGATTGATCCGGGCGAGCCCCTCGACAAGAATATCTACGACCTGCCGCCCGAGGAGCTGGCCGACGTGCCGCGCGTGCCGGCGAGCCTGGCCGAGGCGCTCGATGCGCTCGAGGCCGGCCACCAGTTCCTTCTCAAAGGGGACGTGTTCACGCCGGACGTGATCGAGCGGTGGCTCGAGTACAAGCGCACCAACGAGGTGAACGAGCTCCGGCTCAGGCCGCACCCGTACGAGTTCCATCTTTACTTCGACTGCTAGCACGCTGCTGGAGGAGACTGACGTCGAGCTGGATCGCCGAGCCCCGCGAGGGGGCGTTTCGTAGACTTGGCAGCGGAGGAGATTGAGCCCCGC
>CBDUSE010000243.1:0-3716 GCA_965369835.1 uncultured bacterium | reverse complement strand
GGCTTCAGCCATCTGAGCTCAACTGCCTGAAGGCCATGGTCGAGACGGCCTGCCCGTGGGGCAGGTTGTCTGAAGGCGGCTAGTGAGTTTTTGGGGGATGCTCGGCAACCACCGGCTGAAGCCGGTGGCAATACCTACTTAAGGAAGGGGTATATCTTCGGTCCTGGCGTACCTTCGGTCCTGGTGTACCTTCGGTGCTGATGTATCTTCGGTTTTTCGGTCGGCATCTTCGGCTCCGCTGAGAGCCGGCGAGGGCGACACTCCTTCGCTGCGGTTTCCTACTTCGCCAAGGCTTCGTAGGACGAGACGGAGCGCCTACCCGGCCTACCACGCTGACGCGGGATGCGTCCGGGGGCGTGACGCCCCCGACACTGCCGGCAAGATGCCGGCGCTACATCACTACTTCTGCTCCCACTCGGTGGCGGGGAGTTCTTCGTAAAGGCGTTGGTAGGAGGTGTAGCGGGAGGGGGCGATGGCGCCGGATTCGAGGGCGGCTTTGACGGCGCAGCCGGGCTCGGCGAGGTGGACGCAGGAACGGAAGCGGCACTGGCCATCGAGACGGACGAACTCGGGGAAGTAATGCCAAAGCTCGTCGCGCTTGACGCCCCAGAGGCCGAACTCGCGGATGCCGGGCGTGTCCACGATGTATCCGGCGACGCTGCCGCTTTCGCTTACCCCGACGAAGCCTCCGGCGTCGTCGACGCTTTGCCCCGCGACGCCGGGCAAAGCCAGCATGGTGACGGCGCTGGTGACGTGGCGGCCCCGGCCGGTAACGGCGCTTACGTCGCGGGTGGCGAGGTCCACCTCGGGGATCATCCGGTTGATGAGCGACGACTTGCCGACGCCGGAATGGCCGCAGAGGACGGACGTCTTGCCGGTGAGCAGCTCGCGCAGCTCGTCGAGACCGGTGTTCTTCAGAGCGCTGACGAAGAGGACCGTGTAGCCAAGGTCGCGGTAGAACCCGAGGGCGCACTCAATCTCCGCGTGCTGCACGAGGTCCACCTTGTTGACGCAGACGGCGGCGGGGAAGCCGAGACGCTCGGCGATGACGAGGTAACGGTCTATGAGGCCGGTGCGGTACTCGGGTTGCGCGGCGGCAGTGACGACGACGAGCTCGTCCACGTTGGCGACGATGACCTGCTCGCCGCGGCCGGCCCGGCCCGCGGGACGCGAGAGCTTCGAGCGCCGAGGCAGCACCTCCTCGATGACGTGCTCGCCCTTATCGGTGCGCGCGGTGACGACGCGGTCGCCGACAACGATTGTCTTCGTGCCGCGCGAGAACTTGACGAGCTTGCGACGGACGGTACAGTCAACAAGCTCCTCCCCTACCCGGACGCGGCTGAGCGTGGCGTCCACACGCTCGACGGTCCCCTCGGCACGCGCTTCCGCCGCGTCATTCATCTTCAGGGCCTCCCGAAGCCCGGATTTCCTCGACGATCTTGACGCCCGAGCTTGTGCCGATGCGGTTGGCGCCGGCGCGGACCATTGTCCAGAAGGTCTCAGCGTCGCGGATGCCGCCGGCGGCCTTCACGCCGATCTCGGGGCCGACGACCTGGCGCATCAGCCGCACGTCCTCGGGCGTAGCCCCTCCCGGACCGAAGCCGGTCGAGGTCTTGACGAAGTCGGCACCCTCGGACAGGGCGATCCGGCACGCGGTCCGCTTCTGCGCGTCGTCGAGGTAGCCGGTCTCGATAATGACCTTGAGGAGGACGCCGTTGGCGCACGCCTTGCGCACGGTGCGGACGTCGTGGGCTACCTCATCGTGCCGGCCCGAGCGCAGGGCGCCGACGTTGATGACCATGTCAATCTCTTGGGCGCCGTGGGCGATGGCCGATGACGCCTCGAGCATCTTGACCGGCGTGATGTTGGCGCCGAACGGAAACCCGACGACGGTGTCGATGTGGACGCCGGTGCCGGCAAGGGCCTTGACGCACTGCTCGACGTGGACCGGGTTGACGCAGACGGCCATGAACCCGTACTTCGCCGCCTCGTCGCAGAGCCGTTCGATGTCGGCGCTCGTCGCGTCGGGCTTGAGGAGCGTGTGATCAATCAGCCTTTCCGGCGCCGGTCCTATTGGCATAGGTCATCCGTGGAATGGTACTCCGAACTGCTCACGACTACGAACAGGATACCCTTTCTGGCGCAGTGCTTTCAATGTTGTGGTATCTCAAGCGCGACACGCAGATGGAACCTCAAAGGGGTTGCCAGCATACGGACGAGGCTCTACAATTTTGTGTCGAGCCAGCTGCTCCTTGGATGACCAGCGGTCATGGGAGGTGCAAGATGAAAGATGTGGCACGGCGCCTTTTCTGCCTGCTGTTGGCGGTAGGTCTGGGTGTCATGATGGGGCTTCAGATTCGAGACGTTCCTCTTGCCTCCGTAATAGGATGGGGCCTCATGGGTATAGGCGCACTGGGCGTGGTTGTCTTTTCCGCCAGGTCAAGGCCCCGTGAGGGAACGGGAAGAGACGACGATTTAACACACTGAACAGGACCTTGGCGAAGTGACGCTTACAATCAGGCTGAGCCGCTCAACAACATTCTTGTTCCTTGTATGCCTGCTTGCGGGTCTTGCCGGAGGCGCTTCGAGCAGCGCCACTGACGAGAATCCTTGGCAGCTCCTCGACTTCGAGGACAAGGAGATCCTCGCGAAGATCGGCATCACCGACGAGACCACGAAGCTGATCGGCATCGGCATCATGCAGAACGCTCTCACGCGCCACCGCGATACCGAGGTGCGCGCGACGTGCGCGAAGGTCCTCGGGCGCTTCGAGGCGGAGTCGGCGGGCCAGGCGTTGGTCTGGGCGCTCAGGGACCCGCACGCCGACGTGCGCAACAATGCCGCCCAGGCGCTGGGTATCATCCGCGAGCGGCGCGCGCTCGGCCCGCTGGCGGAATTGCTCAAGAAGGAGCCGGGCTGGCAGAACCGCGTGACGATTATTCTCGCATTCAAGGCAATCGGTGATCGGCGCGCCGGTCCTGTGCTGGCCGAAGCGCTGGTCAAGGACCCCGACTGGCACGTGCGCGAGAAGGCGGCAGAGGCGATCCTGGAGCTGAAAGCTAAACGCGTGTCGAAGCAACTGATCCAGGCATTGTCTGACCCGCACGAGGCGGTGCGCGGAAAGGCGGCACACGCGCTCGGCGCAATCAAGGAACGACATGCGCTCGACAAGCTGATCGAGCTACTCAACGACCCCCATCCCCACGCGCGGCGTTGCGCAGCAGATGCGCTCGGCCAGCTCGGGAGCAAGAAGGCCGTCAAGCCGCTGATCGAGGGCCTCAAGGACTCGGATGCCTACGTGCGCAGATGCTGCGCCCACGCGCTCGGCCAAATCGAGAGCGGGAAGGCCGTCAAGCCGCTCGAGGAGCTCGCCGAGAACGATCCCGACGACGAAGTTCGCAAGGCCGCTCAAGACGCAATCAGGCGAATTGAGCACGAGCGAGACTAATGAGGCAAGAATCTGGACGCGTGGCTGTCGAAAACCAGTATAATTCTAAATCCCTTCCCCTTTGTATCCTCGCAAAGGCGGAATGGGGGCCGGTTCCCCGACGGGGAACCACGTGAGTCCTTGACTCCGAGTTTCGCTCGGGGCTATTCGTGTTCAATCCCTTCGGGATTGCCCCGCTACACTTTCGTATGATCGAATCGGGCTGATCCGTCCACCCTATACCGCCGTTTTCATCGGAATTGGCGGCGAGGCCCGTTTGCGACATCGG
>CBDUSE010000242.1:0-3733 GCA_965369835.1 uncultured bacterium | reverse complement strand
GGCCAGCTCGAGGAACTCGGTCTTGAGCACCTCGGTCGCGCCGTCCAGAATGATTTGCCCGCCTTTTCCCGATGTGCAGCGTCCAAGGATGAGCACGTGCTTTAGGTCATAAAAGGCGGCGTAATGCGCAATCGCATAGCCCGCATAAATGCCCATGGTCTGCCATATCTTCAGCGCGCCTTCGTGCCCTGCGTCGAGTTCTTTCTGGATGTGCTCGAGCTTTTCGGCATCAGGAACGTTTTCCGGGACCTCGATTCCGGCTTTCGGTGCGAGCCGGAAGGCGCATTGCTGTGATAAGTACGACGCGCCACAACCGCGGTCGCCCGACCATTCCTCGACGGGTGCGTGCGGACTATAGTCAATTGGTGCAAACGCAAGCTCGTTAAGCCAGCCGGTGATTTTACCCTCGATTGTCACATAGCCGGCCGCCTCGCTCGAGCCGAGCGCGAGGCCGAGCACGCCGTTGTCGCCGAGCGACATCGAGCCCGCGAGCGCCGTCACTTCGCCGTCATTGACGATCTCGAGCGGGACGCGCATCTCGTCGCCGATTCGGAGGAACATATTCCTTACTTTATGGAACCGCTCCTTCGGCACGCCTCGGAAGAGTGACGCAACCATGACACGGTTATTGATATAAATGCCCGCCGCACTGCCGCCGATCGCGTCCACACGCGGCATCTTTGACGCCGCGCGCCTGAGGCCCGCCATGATTTCGTTGTAGTGGTATTGGGGGTCGCTCTGCTTTCGCGGCTCCCAGACCACCTCCTCGCTGAAGACCGCCTCGCCGTCAATAACGGCGGCGACCTTGCGATCCGACGCCCCGAGGTCGAAGCCGATGCGGCAGCCGTCGAGGTGGCGGCCGAGTGGCCGCGCGGTCTCATGCTCTGCCGGGACTTCGGACGCCGCGCACCGCACCACCTCAAAATGCTTTTCGTAGACGCTTTCGCCCAGGAAGTGGTAGTCGAAACGCCGTGCGCCATCGGGCGCATACAACTTGGCGATGTGGTCCCCAATGCTCCTCGGTCCGCCGACATAGACCTTCCAGCCGCCGCGCTGCCACAGGAGGAACTTGAGCAGCCGCTCGGCATACATCAAGTTCGCCCCAGAAAACTCGTGCCCGTCGGGGAACACCGTCGTCTCGAACCGCGAGACCGAGCCGTCCGCCCGCTCCAGTCCCAGCACTAACGGCACCCCGTCTCCCGACGCCTCCACCTCCTCGCGGTACGCCCGGTTCGCCAGCGCCGCCGGCCGAAACCCACCCCAAAAAGCCGGCACACACCTCGGCTCCACCAGCCGGAACTCCTTGCTCATAGCACCCTTCTGCGCGGTGAGGTCAGTCTGGGGTGATGCAACCTGGCGGGATCATATCACGATCGTGCGGGGTGGCAAGCCTCGTGCTCCCTGTGTTCCTCGTCCTCAACCACGGGGGACGCAGCAACGCGCGAAGGATGGCGTCGGATGAGCAGCCCCTCACCTTCAGACCGCGCCGCCCTTGTCGTATCAGTACGCCATAGGATATGATGCCTCGGCCAATGAGGTGATGTGGTTATCACCCGAGCGAGGGGCTGTCCCGCGACCGGCAGCCCGTGTAGATGTCGCTGGATTGCTGGAAACTGAGGTCTGCCAATGAAAGCGATAATGAAACAGGTCTTCCACCGCGCGAAGGAGAACCCCATCGTCACCACCCACGACCTGCCCTTCCCGGCGGCTGCCGTCCTGAACCCCGGGGCGACCGAGCAGGGCGACGAGGTCGTGCTCTTGCTGCGCGTCGAGGACCGGGTCGGCTGCTCGAGCATCTACGTGGCCCGCAGCAAGAACGGCGTCACCGGCTGGCGGATCAACCCCGACCCGCTGCTGCGCTACGGCCAGGAGCGATGGCGCTACGAGCGCTGGGGCTGCGAGGACGCGCGCGCCACCTACCTGCCCGAGGAGAAGCGGTGGTACATCACCTACACGGCCTACTCGCCCACGGGCGCCGCCGTCGCCCTGGCGCGCAGCAAAGACCTCGCCCGCGCCGAGCGGATCGGCCTGATCTTCTCGCCCAACAACAAGGACGCCGTGCTCTTCTCCAAGAAATTCGACGGGCGCTGGGCCGTGCTGCACAGGCCCGATGCCGGCGGCATCGAGCACATCTGGTCGGCCTTCTCGCCCGATCTCGTTCACTGGGGCGAGCCGCACTGCGTCGTGCCCGAGCTCGGCGGCCCCGCGTGGGACGGCCTCAAGGTCGGCGCCGGACCGCCCCCCGTTCTGACGGACGAGGGGTGGCTACTCGTGTACCACGGCGTGAAGGCCTACGGGGGCCAGCTCGTCTATCGCGCGGGCATCGCGCTCCTCGACAAGGACCGGCCGTACAAGGTCGTTGCCCGCTGCCGCCACTGGGTCTTCCAGGCCGAGGCCCCATACGAGATCACGGGCCTGGTGCCCAACGTCGTCTTCCCCACCGGCCTCCTCCTGCGCGGCGACGAGCTCTGGATGTACTACGGCGCCGCCGATAGCTCATGCTGCCTCGCTGTCGCCAAGCTCAAGGACATCATAGCGGGGATGGAGCAGTAGGGGAGCATTCCGGCAAAGGCACCGATCGCTGCTCGTGATTCCCACCGCAGAGAGCGCGAAGTGCAGGCGACGCACACCAATCACCTGCAAAGCCTCAGATTCTCCACACCTTGTTGTAGGCCTGCTCAGCCATCGTCGCAGTGCGCTGCTCGATTTGGTCTGCGGTCCAGTCGTCGGCCGCCCCGATTTCCGGGGGCAATGGGTAGCCCTGCTTACGCAGTATTCGCTTCTTGTCCTTGAAGGGCTTGTCGCTTAGTGAGTTGTTGAGTTCGGGGGTTACTAGGATCAGGTTGCCGAGTTGGCCGACAGCCGCATCAGTCCAGTCATCTTCCCCAAGGCTACTCTGCGGAACAAGGTGCTCGATCGTCATAGCATCATAATCGAGGTTCAAAGCAGACACCACAGGCTTCATCAGTCCGGCAAGGACGTACTTGACGAGCGACCGTTGCTTCGTGAAGTTCACCGTGTAGATGATCCCAGGGAATAGGGCCGCGACCTCCTCCCAGGATGGAACTCTTTCTCGGAGTTTCTGCTTGAGGTCGCGTATCACAGCGATGGCTTCTCGACTGTCACGCGCCTCAAAAAGGCGACGCCCGAGTGCCGCGTACATGGCTGAAATGCCCCCTGAGGATCTCGCAGAGGTAACAGCCGTGAACAGAAAATGGAACTTCTCAATGGCCACCAGGGCCTCCTGAACGTGTTTGATTCTGATCTTCTTTGCCCTGTACTCCCTTATGAGCGAAAGCACGCAGGGCGTCTGCTGCCGAACACGGAAGATCATCAGCGCAGAAAGAGCCTCCTGAATCCGTCGCTCGTATTTTCTCCACTTGCCGTACGGGATCTCATGTATTGATCGGTAGACGACCGCATCCGACACAAGGCAATCCAGGAATTCCTTTGCGTCCTTCTGGCCGATGCGCCTTTTCAGAACCTTGAAGACCTTCTTCGCGGGCAGGTAGTCATACTTCGAGAGCCAGGAATGATGAAGGAAGTTATCAGTGGTCAAGTCGACAGACGAACTCTCTATCGTCTCGAGAATGCGCTCCCATTTCAGTTTCGCTTGATCCAACGAGGCACTGCTGGTCTTGAGATGCTTGGTGAGGTGGTTCTTAACGAGGTCGGCCAGACCGAGGTCTTTGCCGCGGGTGTTGAGGGTCTCGAATATGATGTAGGCATCCTC
>CBDUSE010000241.1:0-3760 GCA_965369835.1 uncultured bacterium | reverse complement strand
AAGGCAGTTCCATCGCATCGAGCGCCCTCGCGCGCTCGGCGTGTGAGAAATGCGGGCTAACGAGCCTCGCGGGCCAGCAGAAGGCGCGCAAACTCCAGGTCCATGGGCGAGGTGATCTTGATGTTCGTGACAGGGCCGGGCACGACGACGACTTGATGCCCGAGCCTGAGCACGAGCATCGCGTCGTCCGAGGCGTCTGTGATCCCTTCTTCCGAGGCGCGCCGGTGCGCCTCGCAGATGAGACCGTACCGGAACGCCTGGGGGGTTTGGATGTTGACGAGCGTGGCTCGGTCGAGGACGGCGTCGAGTTGTCCCTCGTTCCAGGTGGCGATTGTGTCCACGGCGGGCGCTGCAACAACCGCGGCGCCGTGCTCCCTGGCGGCGTCAAGCGACGAGGCGATCGCCTCGACCGGCACCAGGGGCCGCGCGGCATCGTGGATAAGCACGAGGTCCGGCTCGACCGGATCGGCAAGAATCGCCAGCGAACGCTGCACCGACTCCTGGCGCGTCGCCCCGCCCTCGATCACGGTGACGCGTGGCATCAGCGCCGCGGCCGCGAGCACCTCCTCCGCATGCTTTCTCCAGGCGGCGGGCACTGCGCATGCGACGACCTTGACCGCTTCGCACCCGAGCAGCGCCCGGAGGGAGCGCATGAGGATCGGCTCGCCATCGAGGTCGAGGAACTGCTTCGGGACATCCCGGGAAGGGCCGAACCGCGAGCCCAAGCCCGCGGCTGCGACGATTGCGGCTACTCGTTCATTACCGGCGTCTTCTGGTTTCATCTCCGGCCCAGTGCGCGTGTTCGCGGCGGAAAACTGCGGCGCGGCCGCTCTCATTCTGAAAGGAGCCCTTTCACCGGATCCCGCCAGAGCCGATGGTAGGCGTTTCCTTTGCTCCCTGCAACTCCTTCGACCCCGTGAAATCCGTGCCTGGGGCACGGCGACCGCCTGCGTGGCACGCATTTTGCACTGACTCGCGCGCGCCATTTCATCACAAGGAGTGCGCCCTCTCGCGGTGAGGGCGGGCAACCAAGAAAAGGGGGGCCGTATGGAGCCGGAATCACGGGACAAAACGGAGCAGCAGCAGCGCAAGGTTGACCGCTTGGCGAGGCGGTACGCTGTCCTCATCAAGGAAGTGGACATTTTCGAGGAGTTTGGCCTGCCCGGGCACCAGAACGCGCCCGAGGAGACCGAGACGATTGACATCTCGCCGGACGGCGCTCGCCTTAGGTGCAAGAAGACGTTCCCGCAGGACGCCCTCTTGAAGCTCGAGCTCGATATCCCCGACTGGGAGCGGTACGACCGAAGCCGTGTCGGTGGCATGCTCACGTATCCCTCGCAACCGTTCTCGGTGCTTGCCAAGCCGGTCTGGTCCAAGGATCGCGGTCCCGACAAGGAGATCGGCCTTCGCTTCGTGAACATCCACGACCGCCACCGCCGAGCGCTGAAGCGACTGATCGAGAACGAGAGCGGCGAACCGGCGTAGCAAGCACCGCGGCGGGGAGTGTCGTTACAGCCTCGCCCGGGGACTCTCTCCGCTGCGCGTCGAGCGGCTGATCCGGCTGCTCGATCTTGATTTCTCCCCCATACCGACGCGCGCAGGCATCCATTTGGAAGGGAGCGATGCCACGCGGCGCGCGCGATGTAGCTGGCCGCGGCAGATTGTGTAGCGAAACCCGACCGTGGATGGGCAAAGCTGCAATCCTTGCCGCCCGATGTTGGTGTTATCCCCAGAAGGCCTTGTGAGAGGCCGCAGGCTTGTCTTTGGGGAATCTTCGCGCGTTTTGACCCCCGCCATAAGAGGACGTGGCCTGCTCTGAGGACGGCTGAACCAATTATGGCATGAGACGTGCTATCGCCAAGATTCTATTCATACAGTGAATAGACGCCACATTTCTTCAGAGTAACCTTCCTGATTGGCTCATCTTGGCAGGATGCCTGCTAGCAGCACCCAAGGTCCGGTATTGAGCGCAGACGGCATCAGAAATCAAAAGCTTCTAGGCGCCTTGTTCCGCCGGCCAGAGCGGCTGCCATTGAGGTCTTTTTCAGCAGTGCCGTGATTTCGAGGACGGGGTCCCTTCCAGGTCCTCGGCGCCTCGAACAGGCGATAGAACCAAAGGAATTGGGCAGCAGTCGAGCACGTGCTTGAGCGCTGTCCGGACAACCGGGCCGCGACCGTCATTTCTGG
This sequence comes from uncultured bacterium, assembly GCA_965369835.1. Classification (GTDB taxonomy): domain Bacteria; phylum Auribacterota; class JABMQX01; order JAFGEW01; family JAFGEW01; genus CBDUSE01. The sequence goes on along the minus strand of CBDUSE010000241.1, from coordinate 1,573 downwards.
GCCGGCCCACAAGTCAGGAGGGATTTGCATGGCGATGCAGACGGAAAGCAAGGCAGCCGTGAGTGAGCAGCAGCTTGTGACATTCACGCTCGGGCACGAGGAGTACGGCGTGGACATCACCAAGGTGCGCGAGATCAACCGGCTCGTCGAGATCACGCACGTGCCGAGGGCGCCCGAGTTCGTCGAGGGGCTCATCAACCTGCGCGGAACCGTCGTTCCCATCATTGACCTGCGCAAGCGCTTCGCGATCGAGTCGTCGGGCGACGAGAAGCAGCATCGGATCATCGTGGTGGACGTGCACGGGCGCACGATCGGCGTGATCGTGGACTCGGTCTCGGAGGTGCTCAACCTCTCGGGCGAGAACATTGACGAGGTGCCTGAGACGATCAGCTCCGGGGTCAACCAGCAGTTTCTCAAGGGCGTCGGCAAGATTGGCGACCGGCTGATGCTGTTGCTCGATCTCGACAGCATCCTGAGCGCCGACGAGCTCGGCAAGCTCGAGACGATCGAGTAGAGCATACGTGCCGGCGGCAGGGCGGCGTTGAGGGACTTCTCGCCGCGCTCGGTCGGCGGCCAAAGCCGCTTGTGCCGTGGCCGACGTCGGGAGCTTTCAGCCGGTTGCTGTGCCGGGCCGCGTGCAGCGTGAGAGAGTAAAGCCCAGTTCTGCGAGAATGAATAACTCAACTCAGTCCAGAGAGGAGTCAGAACCATGAGCTTCAAGAACCTTAAGATCGGCAAGAAGCTGTACATCGGCTTCGGGACGGTGATCGTCCTGGCCGCGCTGATCGCGTTCGTCGGCTGGAACGGCCTGACGACCGTGTCCAAGAAGGTCGAGTTGGCTGACGATGCCAACCGCTTCGTCAAGCAAGCGCAGGACACGAGGCTCTCGGAGAAGAACTTTATGCTCCGAGGCGACGAGAAGTACGTCGAGGAGGTGAGAGAGAAAAAGGGTGAAATCACCGACCAGGTGAAGGACACGGAGGCCAAGCTGCATCTTGCCACAGAGAAGGAAGAGGTCGGAAAAATAGGCGACGAGGCCGAGGCGTACATCAAAGCCTTCGAGGCGTACGTGGCTGCCGAGGAGCAGAAGGCTGAGGCGGACAAAGGAATTGTCGCCGCCGCCAGGGCGGCTATTGAGCAGATCGAGAAGATACGGGTCGACCAGAAGGCCAAGCTGCTCAAGGAGATGGATGAACAGCAGACCTCGGAGTCGGTCAAGGACCGTCTCGCCAAGGCCGACGACGCGAACCGCCTCAACAAGCACATCCTCGTAGCTCGACGCCAGGAAAAGAACTTCATCATCCGGGGCGACCAGGAGTACGTTGACAACGTGCATAAGGTGGTAGACGAGATGCTTGCGCTTGCGGAGGACATGAAGTCGCGTTTCAAGGATCCCGCAAACCAGAGGCAGGCGGACGAAGTCATCGCCGAGGCGCAGGCGTACAAGAAGGCGTTCGATGACTATGTCGCCCTCGTCGAGCAGCAGAAGCAGGAAGAGGAGAAGATGGTCGCGGCGGCGCGCGAGCTTATGGGCGGCGCAGATAACATCCGTCAAGGCCAGAAGAAGGCAATG
>CBDUSE010000240.1:0-3777 GCA_965369835.1 uncultured bacterium | reverse complement strand
GGTAGATGTAGACCCCGTCCGGGTCCTTCTTCTTCTCGTAGACCCACGCCTTCATCAACTGCTCAGCCACCAAGCGCTTGCCTTTCCTCTCTCCTGCTGCATCATCTCCGCCGTTGCCGCCAACGGTGAAGCAACCCAGAGCCGCGTAGTCGGCACGATGAGGCCCGTCGGCCACGTGAGACACGACCTCCTGCCAAGAGCGTTCCGAGGTCGCGACAGCGAACTATGCCACTGGCCGTTCGGCCGGCGCGTCAGCGAACCTGGCCCGCGGCGGTGCCGCCGCCTATGCGCCGAACTTCGCGAGGATCTCTTTCTTCTTAAGGCCCAGCACGCCGTGCTTCTTGCCGACCTTCCCGAAGGCCGCGAGGCCGCGGTCGAGGTGCTCCTTGTCGTGCGCGGCCGAGAGCTGCGTCCGGATGCGCGCCTGGCCCTTGGGCACGACCGGGAAGAAGAACCCGACGACGTAAATGCCCTCCGCGTACAGGTCGCGCGCCATGTCCTGCGCGAGCTTCGCGTTATAGAGCATCACGGGCACGATCGGGCTCTCGCCCGGCCTCAGGTCGAAGCCGAGGTCCGTCAGCCCCTTGCGCCAGTAGCTGGCGTTCCACTCGAGCTTGTCGCGCCGCTCGGTCGTGCGCGAAATCAGGTCAATCACCGCGTTCGCCGCCGCGACGATCACCGGCGGCATCGCGTTCGAGAACAAGTACGGGCGCGCGCGCTGGCGGCACATCTCGACGAGCTCCTTCCGCCCGCTCACGCAGCCGCCCGACGCGCCGCCGAGCGCCTTGCCGAGCGTGGTCGTGATGATGTCAATCTTGCCGAGCACGCCGCAGTGCTCGTGCACCCCCTTGCCGCGCTTGCCGATGAAGCCGGTCGCGTGCGAATCGTCCAGCATGACCATCGCGTCGTACTTCTCGGCCAGCGCGACGATCTCGTCGAGCTTCGCCAGGTCGCCGTCCATCGAGAAGACCCCGTCGGTCACGATCATGCGGAAGCGCTTGTCCTGGTGCAGCTCGAGCTTCTGTTCGAGGTGCGTCATGTTCGAGTGCTTGAAGCTGTCCTGCTGCGCGCTGCACAGCCGGATGCCGTCAATGATCGAGGCATGCACGAGCCGGTCGGCGATGATCACGTCCTCCTCGCCGAGCACCGCCTCGAACACGCCCGCATTCGCGTCCATGCACGAGGGAAACAGGATCGTATCCTCGGTCTCGAGGAACACCGAGAGTTTCTCCTCGAGCTCGCGGTGGATGTCCTGTGTGCCGCAGATGAACCGCACCGACGACATGCCGTAGCCGCGCTGATCGAGGCCCTCGTGCGCCGCCTTGATCACGTCGGGGTGCGACGACAGCCCGAGATAGTTGTTGGCGCACAGGTTGATGACCTTTTGTACCTCGGAACCCTCGGGGAACTCGACCTCGATATCGGCGCCCTGGGCCGAATGGATGAACCGTTCGTCCTTGAAAAGACCGGCCTCGCGGGTCGCGTCGAGCTCGGCCGCGTAGAACTCCTGTGCCTTCGCGCTATAAGCCATTGTCGTTTCCTCCTGGCGATCCGGCGTACTCAGAAACCTCTCCACCCGGTGGGAAGCACGAGCAGCCTATTGAACAAAACCAGAGTGCCGAGAGCTAAAACACCCCTATTTGTCCTGAAAGATCTTCTTGCGCCCGTCCTCCGCACGAGCCGCCCGCAGCGGCGCGCGCGTTGTAGGGCGGGTCGCCCTCGGCCCGCCGAGAGCCGCGCAGCGGCGACTGGTAGTAGCCACGGGCGCCAGTCCTCCGGAGCTTTAGCGAAGAAGGCGCAAGCCCGTGGTATCCCGCATCCGCAAAGAACCCGAGCCCCTAACGGGGCGACTGAGCTTGACGCCACACCGTGCTGAATCGCCCCAAGGGGCTCTATTCTCTCTGTCGCCCTGTTCCACGGGCTCGCGCCCGTGGCTACTGCCAAACGCCCCTTTGGGGCTCGACGACTCGGCTGGACGTCAACCTCTTTCGGCGGCCTGCTCGGATCTCTCATGATTCCCCGGTGAACTCCTTCACCAACACGACGATCTTGTTGACGGTATCGAACGCCTCGGGCGTCGCCTTCGCGTCCGGGATCTGGATCTTGTACTTCTTCTCCAGAAAGACCTTGAGCGACACCATCGAGAACGAGTCCACGATCCCGCCGCTGATGAGCGGCGTGTCGTAGCCGAGCTCCGTGTCCTCGTCGTCCTCCTCGAGGTACTCGTTCTTGACGTACTCCAGAACGGTCTCCTTCATCTCCTCGGCCATGAGCATCTCCCTTCGACGCCTAGCAGGTTGCTGAAAAAGGCTGGCTTGCGGCTGAGTTGTTGAACCCCAAGGGGGCGACTCGTAATAGCCACGGGCTCAAGCCTGCCGGAGGCAGGTAAGCCCGTGGTGATATGGTGCGTAATCACCCGATCCGGAGCCCCGTCAGGGGCGATTGAGAATAGCCACGGGCGCAAGCCCGTGGACGGGGGATGCGTCAACACGAATCCAGAGCCCCTTGAGGGGCGATTGAGATTCCCCCGCCTTGACGAGCATGCCTCAATCGCCCCTGAAGGGGCTCTGGTGTGTTGCGTTGCGTGTCGTCCCACGGGCTTGCCCTCCTTCGCCAAGGCTTCGGAGGGTCTACGCCCGTGGCTCCTTTCAGACGCCCCGAGCGGGGCTCGACGATTCAGGTGGAAGTCACTCATTTCTCAGCAGCCTGCTAGTCGTCCTCAAGTGTTGAGATGTCCCCGATCGGCTCGCCCCACTCCTGCGCGCGCAGTACGCGGCGCAGGATCTTACCGCTGCGCGTCTTCGGCAGCGAATCCACAAACTCGATCTCCTGCGGCATCGCCAGCGGCGAGAGCCGCTTCCGGACGAAGTTCATGATTTCCAGCTCGAGGTCGTCGTCGGGCTCGTGGCCCGGCTTCAGCGTGATGAACGCCTTGACCACCTCCATGTTCACCGCGTCGGGCTTGCCGACCGCCGCCGACTCGGCCACCGCCTCGTGCTCGAGCAGCGCCGACTCGATCTCGAACGGCCCGACGAGGTGCCCCCCGGTGTTGATCACGTCGTCGTCTCGCCCGACGAACCAGAAGTAGCCGTCGCCGTCAACGCTCGCGCGGTCGCCCGTGATATACCAGTTTCGATGGAACTTGCTGTAGTACGTCGTGGTGTTGTTCCAATAGGTCTGCATGATCGAGGGCCAGAACGGCCGGATGGCGATCAACCCGACGCGGCCCGGTTCGGCGACCGGCTCGAGCGTCTTCAGGTCGAGCACTGCCGCCGTGATCCCCGGGAACGGCCTGCCCATCGAGCCCGGCTTGATCTCCATGCCCGGGTAGTTCGAGATCAGGATCGAGCCGGTCTCCGTCTGCCAGTACGAGTCGTGAAACGCGAGCCCGTACGCCTCCTTCGACCACAGGACCGCCTCGGCATTGAGCGGCTCGCCCACGCTGATGAGGTGTCGCAGCGACGAGAGATCGTGCTTCTTGGCAAGCTCCGTCCCGTCACGCATCAGCAGCCGGATCGCCGTCGGCGCCGAGTACCAGACCGTCACCTTGTATTTTTCGATGAGCTTGTACCACGTCTCGGTACTAAAGCCGCCGTCGTACACTATCTGCGTGATGCCGTTCGACCACGCGCCGATGATGCCGTAGCTCGTGCCGGTCACCCAGCCCGGGTCGGCCGTGCACCAGTACACGTCGTCGGGCTGAAGGTCGAGCACCCACTTCGCCGTGATGTGCTGCTGGAAGATCGAGCCGTGCGCGTGCAGCGCCCCCTTCGGCGG
>CBDUSE010000239.1:0-3815 GCA_965369835.1 uncultured bacterium | reverse complement strand
CCTTATCGACGACAATCCGCAAGCTCTTGAGGTGATGGCGCGTCGCTTTGAGGCCACCGCAGGGATTCAGTGGATCGGGTTTGACCCGACACCGTTTCAACGTCAGAAGGACCAAGGAATCCTGTTCGACTCATGCCAGGACGAGCTGAACGTTGACCGAGCTGAGCTCTGAGGAGTCCGCATGACAGCAGGGATCAGCGGGGCTGGACGGCCAGCCGAGCGCCTCTTCCGGGAGCTGACCGGGGCGGAACGCCCTCCGCGGCCGTGTGACGGTGACGCCGAACTAGAGGGGAGGTTGGTCGAGATAAAGCAAGCCTCAACTAATACGCTCAATCAAGTGCGAGCCGTCAAGTACATTCCGCTTGCAGCGTTCGACACTCGATCGAGTCAATGGTATGTCGTCTCGCCTGATGACATCGTGAGGCTGGTTGCCAACAAGACAAGAGGGCAACACACCGAGAATCCGTTTGAGTCCGCAACGCTGTCCCTTAGAGCACTGGATGACCATGCGGTTCTCGACCCGAGTGACCTTCGCCAGTCAGTCCTGTCGGCTATCGAAAGAGGGGATCGCTGGCCACGATTGCGCAAGGAAATGCATGAAATCCGCCAGCGTTCGTCCGAACTCGCTCAGGAATCGATCAAGCGTGTCCACCGCATTCTAGCGGACGGACCTTCGGCGTAGCGCTTCCGATAAACGAGTGGGATCCTGCAGGGCGCCACTATACCCGGCGGGCGTCTAAGCTCCGTAGTCGAGGGCTGCCAGGTGCACTGGGGGCCCGGACAAGGCCAGGAGCATGCTTATAGGGACTGGCCAAGGAGGTGTGATCGACCATACGCCGCAACATATAGGGGAACGAGAAACGGATGCTTTCTGGCAGTTCTTCCCACCCGATACTTCGCCGTCTTGGGTGTCAGCGTGAAAAGGCACCCAGTCCGAGGCCTTCGTAGCCCTGAGATTGGCGAAGGGCCGTGAATGCTACACCATGGGCGGACGAGATTTCCGGCGATTTTCCCCCTTGACGCTCGCCGGTGTGCGGGCTAGGATAGTCTGAACAGGTGTAAGGACTTAACGACACGCGGCCGGCGTGTCCCAAACCCGTACAGCCCCGACACGCTGTAGGCATAAGGCCATGAGGGACCTGAGACTCGAGCAGGAACTCGCGCTGCTGCGATCCCTGATGGGCGAGAGCAAGGCGTTCCGGGACATCGTCCATGCCACGCTCAACACGGAGGTTGTTGTTCCGGAGCACGCGAGCCGCTTCGAGTCGCTGCGCGAGAGCCTGCCCGAACTCTCCAAGCGGTTCCAGCGGGAAGTCGGGCTAGTGCAAGACGATTCGGCCGAGAAGCTCTTTGCAAAGGTCAAGGAACTCGCATCAGTCGTTCGCCTCACCGACCTGGAGAAGACCAAGCTCTACGACCAGTGGCACCGCTACCACATGGGCCTGTATGCCGTGCAGGGCCGGCTCAAGTGGCGTAAGGAAAAGCTCGACGCGCTCAACCGGGTGACGCTGGTCCTCAAGCGGTTCCTCCTCAATCCGTTCGTGCTGCTGATTCTCATCGGCGCGCTGGTGCTGCTGGTGCTGGCGCTCAAATAAAGCACAGTGCAAAACAAACGGAGCGTTGATCGCCAACATAAGGATGGTCGGCCATGACTGATACGGTCACCAAACGCGACATTGTTATCAGGGTCCAGAAGGACCTCGGGCCGCGAATGACCCAGCTCGAGGTCAAGGAGGTCGTGCAGCGGGTGCTCGACATGATCGTTGACTCGCTCGCCGCCGGCCGCACGGTCGAACTGCGCAACTTCGGCATCTTCAAACCGGTCAAACGCAAGGCGCGCATCGGTCGCAACCCTAACAACCCCAGCGTCGAGGTCCGCATCCCCGAGAAATGGGTCGCCGACTTCAAGCCGGGCCGGATTATGAAGATGCTCGTGGCGCAGCTCGAGAACAAACCCGTCTAGCCCACGAAACGCCGCCACGCCGACCCGCCCTGAGCCGCGCACGAGTCGTGGCCCCGGCGCAGGAGAGCCATACCCAGCCGCCTTTTCGATGCGAAAAACGCCCGTCCGGCCTCTCTGTGCGCCCGCTCGCCTCAGCGCGGGCGGAGGCGAAGCACGATCGGGTTCCCCTCGTACGGCTCGACCGCGCGGATTCGGTTCGTGAGGTACGCGAGGTAGTCCGCTTTAACAAACTTCGGGTTGTTGACAAATAGCAGGAACGTCGGCGGGTTCGTCCTCGTCTGGGTCGCGTAATAAACCTTGAGCCGCTTGTTGCGCACGACGGGCGGCTGGTGCGCCGCGAGCGCCTTGGCGATCAGCTCATTGAGCCGCCCCGTGCCGATCTTGATCGCGCCGCGCTCGAACACCTTGCGCGCCCGCCCGATCGTACGCCCCACGTTCGTCCCCTTCGTCGCCACCGTGTAGAGCACCGGGCAATGATCGAGGAACGGCAGCCGCTCATAGACCCGCGGCGTGTACTCTTTCTGCCGAAACTCCTCGATGAGGTCCCACTTGTTGACCGCGATCACGCACCCCTTCTTGTGCTGCTCGACCATGTGCGCGATCTTCGCGTCGGTCGTCGTCACTCCCGCGGCGGCGTCCATCATCAGGATCGCCACGTCGCACCGCGCGATCGCCTCCTCGCTGCGGATCGCGCTGTACTTCTCGACGGCGACCTTCGTGCTCTTCTTCCGCTTGATGCCGGCGGTGTCAATCAGGACGAATCGCTCGCCGTGCGGCCCGCGGTACGCCACGTCCACCGCGTCGCGCGTCGTGCCGGGCGCCGAGTCCACGACGAGGCGCTTTGCCTTGAGCAGCGTATTGACGAAGCTCGACTTGCCCACGTTCGGCTTGCCGACAATGGCTACGCGCACCGCCGCGTGCTCGCTCGGCGCCTCGGCCGCCTCGGGCAACCGTCGCACCACCTCGTCGAGCAGCATCTCGATTCGCAGCCCGTGCAGCGCGCTCACGCCGAAGACGTCGCCGAAGCCAAGGCGCGCGAAGTCATGCCGCAGTTCACTGAGCCGCGCGTTGTCACACTTGTTGGCGACGCAGACGACCCTCGCCGCCGCCGGCCGCAGCAGTTCAGCCACCTCCTGATCGAGCGGCGTGAGGCCGTCGGTCACGTCGAGCACGAGCAGCAGCACGTCCGACTCGGCAATCGCCACCTCCGCCTGCAGCCGCACTTGCTCGACGAGCGGCTCCTCCGGATACGGCACGATGCCGCCCGTGTCAATCAGCGTGAAGCCAACGCCCCGCCACTCGGCCTCAGCGCCGAGCCGATCGCGCGTGATCCCCGCCACCGGGTCCACGATCGCCACGCGCCGCCCCACAAGCCGGTTGAACAGCGCCGACTTGCCGACGTTCGGCCGCCCCACGATCGCTACGTTCCCTGCCATGACATCATCCTCGTCGAGATCGCTCGATCGAGTATACCCGCGCCACCGCGCCCGCGCAATCGCACGATACACCCCGCCGGCGCAGTGCAGCCAACCCCTCAGCGTTGGCAGAATGACCCCCGCGATCCGCGCAGCGTTCGATCCCCAAAGGGGATCCATGCGAATAACCGTAGGCGCCAGCCTGCGGGATAAAGAAGCAAAGCACATCCATCAACCCCGAAGGGGTTGAATGGACGGACGACCGGCGAAACGGGCGCAATTGGCCCGTGGGGGGATTGTTCGACCCCTTCAGGGTCGGTCGCCTGGTGCGATCCTGTTTCCGTGGGTTTCACCCACGGCTAACCCGGATTTCTCACACGCTGAGCGCGCGAGGGCGCTCGATGCGATGGAACTGCCTTCACAAGAAGCCGTTCTGT
>CBDUSE010000238.1:0-3888 GCA_965369835.1 uncultured bacterium | reverse complement strand
AGTTCCATCGCATCGAGCGCCCTCGCGCGCTCGGCGTATGAGAAATGCGGGCTAGTGAGCTGCGGGAGACCACCTGCCGGTGCAGGCGACGATCGAGCTCGCTCGTCGGCTCGCTATACGAGGCACCTGACTCTTGCACGGCGGGACGTGGTAGCTCTTCAGTCTTCGCAGCGGCGCCGGTTCAACCGGCCGACGTGCCCCGGTCGGTGTCGGCAGCCAGGTGCGAAGCGATGGTGCTTGTGACGCCATCTGCACCACCAGGGTCTATGCCAAGGACAGTGGCCGTCGGCCAACATCAGGATGTCCAAGGCGTCGCGTATGAGGATGTCTGCGAGCTCCTCGGGGATCTTCTTCCCCTCCTGAGCTTGGACCTGGTGGATGAAGGCGCCGAGCTTGTGGACGGCGGGCAGGATGTGGCCCGCATCGAACGAGCGCAGGGCCGATTCCAGCTTTGCGAGGAGGCTTCGCTTGATGCCCATGGGCAGATCGATCACGCGCACGTGCTTAATGAGCGTGATCATGTCTATCTTCATGATCCAGAGGTAGTCGAGCCGTCCGCTGCGCTCCGGGTCTTGGCGGTACATGGGCCACAGGCTGCTCGCGAGGCCCGAGGAACCGGTGTAGAAGGCGATGACATGGGTGAGAGTGTTCATGTACAGAGTGCCGTCGTTGCCTATGATAGGGGACGAGTGGACTTGTTCGTGTGTGCAGCAGCGCCAGTAGAACGAGCCGTCGGGATGAACGGCGTAGAGGTACTCGTCGAGTGAACCGAAGTAGATGGTGCCGTTCGAGTCAACGGCAGGTGAAGAGGCAAACACGGCAGGGTGCTTGCCGTCGTGTTGGAAGTGCCACTTCTCCGATCCATCAGGATTGTGGGCGACGAGCGTGTCGGCGCCAATGTAGATCGTGCCGTCGGCTCCGATAGCAGGTGAGGAGTCCACCTGTCCCCATAGCGGCACCGCCCACTTGACTGCGCCCCATGGGTAGAGGGCGTAGAGCTTCGAACAAGCTCCGACATAGATGATGCCGCCTGTCGCGATCGCCGGCGAGGTCGTGACGGGATCCTCTAACTGGACAGCCCACTTGAGCGATCCGTCCGGGTTGACGGCGTAGAACCTGTTCTCCCAAAACGTACCAAAGTAGATCGTGCCGTCGGGGGCGATCACGGGGTCCTGGACGCCAGCCGTCTCGATCGTCTCGAACACCCACTTGAGCGTTCCGCTCGGGTTGATGGCGTACAGCGCCGAGGAACGTGATCCAACGTATATCGTCCCGTCCTTGGCGATGGCGGGCGCGCCGCTGACCGTGCAGCCGGCTTGGAATGTCCATTCGAGTCCTCCCTGCGGGTTGACGGCAAGAACACGCCCGTCCGCCAGCCCAACGTACACTGTCCCGTCGTGCTGCGGATTCTCGCCGGGCGGTGCATACCGGATGGCCAGGCACGTGCTGATCACGCTCCCTGTGTCGTACTCCCACTTGAGGCCGCCGCCCGGATGGACTGCATAGAGATAGCCCGTGAGGCTGTATGCGTACAGGGTGCCGTCCCGAGCGAGGGCGACGTCTCTCAAGCCGAAGCCCGGCTCGAAAACCAGGTGGGCTCCCCAGAGCGTATCCCCAGGGTCTATGCCGAGCGCCACGCCGACGTGGGCAAGCAATGCCAGTGTGAGGAATCCAGTTACGAAGCCGAATGAGAGCTTGCGCGCGTTCATTGTCATGTCCCTCCATCAATGTGCAGCGCCAGCGGTTCGAGGCCAGCAGAGGGACGGCGGGTCTCCCGGTGCCGGCGATACTCGAGCTGCGCGGTGACGCCTCCTCCCGCTCATCGGTGCTGCTGAACGGCCCAAGCGCGGTACAGATGCGACTGTGCCCCCTGCAGAACCCCTCGACGTTGCCAAAATAATCATTCTAGCACTTTACCTGCGAGATGTCAAGCGCTTTGAGAAAGGTTCGAGGGCGGCCCCATTCTGGAGGCAGAGGGACACGTCGCTCGGTTCCATGCAGGTGCGGGCCGCAACGTGGGGTGGTCAGTTGTTCCCCGGGTTCACGGCAACAGGCCGCCCCTGCCGCCGGGTTGTCTCATGCCCGACGAGGACTCCTGGCAACGCGCGGGAAACAGGCGACTTCCCCATTCTTCACGCGTATGTGGGCCAGGGCGCGAGGGGCGGGCCGGCCTGGTATCCCGCAATCGAGGATCAGCAGTGATTCGGCGGTGCGGGTACCACTTCGGCAGCAAGAGCACGCCGTCGGAGGCGACGGATCCGTTCGGCAGGCCGTGGTCGTCTATTGCTTCGGCTTTGGATCCGTGCGGGTGGCAAGTGCCTTCTGCAACAGTTCCACGTCTTCTTTCAGCATCTGAGGCTTGTCTCTGGTGAAGACGCCGACGCATACGGCGTCGCCGGGCCGCATGCCGGCGGCGACGTGGGCGAACGCTTCGGCGGGGTCGTTGCGGCCCGCCGCCATCACCTTGTAGTGAACGACGGGGCGGGAGAGCGTCTGGATGAGGTCGGTCATGATGCGCCGGTCCTCGTCGAGAAACCACTCCTCCGTTCCCGGCACGTGTTCTGCTTTCTCGTCGCGGTGAGCGGAGTTATAGTAGGAGCACGCGTAGTAGTCCACGTCGAGCGAGGATTCAGCCCAGCTGATCACGTCGGGGTTGTGCGCGGCAATGCCGGCCAACATGCCTTTGTCTTTGATCATCTCCACGACGGGGGGAACCTCCGCGAGCCGGTTCTGCGCGAACAGAAAGTCCATGACACCGCCGTGGATGTGACACGCTTTCGCACCGCTTGCGGCCGCTCGGCCAACGCACGTCTGGTGATCGCCGACCTCCGGACACGTCTGGGCGAACCATTGAATGGTTCCTCCCTCGTCGCAATACTCGAGCAGGAGCCGCATGACGTGGTGGTCGGCCCGGGCGAGGAGGGTGTTGACGCCCAGCGACTCGGCCTCGCGGATCGTCCGCTTGATGCTGTCCGTTGTGTAATAGCGCCTCATGGCGAGGTCCATCTCAGGGCTCTGATGCGAAAAGCCGCTGAACGGATTGCTCCCCAGCACAAACCGGCTGACTTCGACATTCCCGAACGTCACGTGCTCCACACGCCTTCTCCTCGTTGGGCGAGTTTGCAGTCTACCCGGTTGTTGGAACGGCGTCCAGGGGACCCGCCGATGAAATGCGTATGGTCTCCCCCATCTCCATGCCCTCAGCCGGTGCTCGTGCCCTGGGGTTGATCAGCGAGATCTGTGCGAATCAGTGGTTGGCTCCCAAGCGCCGGGGCGGTATCCTGCTCTCGATGAGGTCTCGTCGAGGACGACGAGGTTGCGTTGAGGACAACGAGGTTGCAGCGAGGACGAGGAATGAACGGACGCAGGCACATTGGGCCCAACGACACGGTTCCCCTGGTTTTGACGCCCGCCCAGCGCGACGCCGCTCTCTGTGTCGAGGTGTCCGCGCCGCCCGAGCTGGAGGACAAGCTGCGGTTCGGGGTGGTGAAGGGCACACGCCTCCACTTCCAGTTCACGCTCGACGAGCTGGACGAGTTGCAGGGCTACGTGGCCGCGGCCGCGAACCACACGGGGAGCCGCAAGCTCCAGCGCACGCTCGACGCCGTGTTTGACAAGATCCAGAAGCTGCTCGACACCTACACCGACGAGGAAGAATAGGCATCGCGCGACCAAGCGCAGGTTGGTCTATGCCGGCGGCCCAGCCGTCGGCCGCTCAACGCGCAGCATTGAGCCGCCGACATGAACCGCAGGTTGGTCTAAGCTCGCCCCGCGCTCAGCCCAACATCAGGGATGCGGCGAGAAGATGAGTATGGTGTCGCCTGATTCAGGCAAGGAGAACGCTGTCCCGGCAGGAGCTGGGACGAGACCCATGCACGGCCTGCAATA
>CBDUSE010000237.1:0-3892 GCA_965369835.1 uncultured bacterium | reverse complement strand
CCCGGGCCTTGTGGATGGAGAACCTCACGGATCTGAGCAACAGCGGAACGACTCAAACAACCGACGAAGGCACGACCGAATCGGTTGATGATGATTATGGATACATCGAGACGCGCGTCCGCCTCACAACCGAAGCCGAGCTGACCGACGGCGGTGTGTTTCTCAAACTCACCTTCGAGGGCCTCGGCAAGTGGGGCGCGGACCCCGAGGGGTGGGACACGGGCGTCGCGGAAGCGCTTATCAGCTTCCATAGCATCGGCGACAGCGCTTGGTCCGCCCACCTCGGCCGCCAGTACGTGCACCTCGGCCGGGGCCTACTGATCAGCAGCAACGAGCTGGAGATCGAGCACGACACGATCCTCATCGTCGGCGAGTACCTGCCCTGGACCATCTCGGTCGCGGGGATCAAGGCCGTCGAAGGGGACGCGGACGATCTCAACATCTACCTGCTCGATGTGGACTGGAACCCGGTCGAATCAACGCTCTCGGGCGGCGCCTGCGTGATCGTGCTCGACGACAGCCGCGAGGGCACCGACCGCGAGCCGATCGCCATCGGCCTGCGTGGCGGGTACGACCCGGACAACGGGCTGGCGCTCCACGGTGAGTTCGTCTACGAGACGGGCGACAACGAGACGCTCGACAAGAAGGCGTGGGCGCTCGATCTCGGGGCGACCTACGTGCTCGACACCTCGTGGAACCCCACGCTGAAGGTGGCATACCTCTACGCCACCGGCGACGAGTATGACGACGATGGCGATGACGAGGCCTTCGACCCGATGTTCAACTACTCACGCTACGGCGAGGCGTTCTCGCCCGACCTGAGCAACATCCAAATCATCAACGCCGGCGTTGCGATCCAGCCGAGCGACCTCACCACGGTGAGCCTCGACTGGTTCTACTACACACAAAACGAAGCGGCCGCCATGTCCATGGCCAACCCGCGCATCACTGATGCCGGGGTGACCGCCATGACTACCGGCGCCGACGATGAGCTGGGCTACGAGCTCGACCTCGGCATTCGCCACTACTACACGGAGAAGGTGACTGCTTCGATGATCGTTGCGCTGTTTGTGCCGGGGGATGCCTACGGCTCTGAGGCTGACGATGCCCTCGAGATCAAGGGCACGATCCTCGTCAGCTTCTAAGGCTTTGACCCACAAAAGGAAACCTTCGCGGCCTCCTCGATTCGAGGGGGCCGCGATTTTTTCGCCCGGACCTATCTTGCCCGCCGCATTCAATTCGAGATGCATGTACAGAGGTGGTCTCTGTTGGCGATACCAGCGAAGGCCCTGTGGACCTTTGTATTTTCTTGCATTTTTCTGCTTGACTCCACCTACTTCCTGGTGTATGTTGCCTGGCGCAACGAACGGGACAGATAGATCTGCACACCGAGTAGGCGAAGGAATGAACGACCCTGACGAAATCCTCACGATCAAACAGGTCGCCGACTACCTCAAGGTCAACGAGCGAGCCATCTACAAGCTTGCCCAGGAAGGCGGCATCCCGACCGTCAAGGTCGCCAACCAATGGCGGTTCCGTCGCTCGATGATTGACGGCTGGCTCGACCTGCAGATGAGCAGCCACCTCGGCGGTCACAACGGCGGGGGCAATCTACCCGGACCGAACGGCGAGCTCTCGATCGCCGACACCCTCCGGCCCGGAGCGATCCGGCTCGATCTGGCCGCCACCACCAAGACCGAAGCGCTTGACGAGCTTGCCACCCTCTTGGCGAACTGCTTTGCCGTGCGCGATCCGTCCGGCTTTCGCCAGGCGGTGGTCAACCGCGAGCGGCTCTGCTCGACCGCCATTGTCGAGAACGTGGCGTTCCCACATCCGCGCTACAACGGGAGCCGCTTCGCCAGGGAGCTGGCGGTCGCCGTCGGCCGCTCGGCGCGGGGGATTGATTTCGGCAGCATTGACGGTAAGCCGACCCATCTGGTGGTGATGCTCTGCGCCCCGAGCGACGCCTTGCACCTGCAGGTGATCGCCAGGCTCGGGCGGCTCCTGGGCGAGGCGGCGCTGAGGCAGGCCTTGATAGAGGCCCCCAGCCCAGAGGCGTTCGTCGAACTGATCCGCGAACGCGAATCGCGTTAGATCGTAGGCCACACGGTCCGAAAGGACTGGAGAAACAGGGGAGTTGTGGGAAACAAAGGAAAGGGCAAGAAGCAGGCGGAGGGCGCAATGGTCCTGAGTAGACAGCTTCGGGAGCTTTCCAGGCTCCAGAGCTTCGACAACAAGATGGACACCATGTACAAGCAGGGGTTGCCCGCCGACGCATCGAGCAATCGGGTCGGCGCCAAGCAAAAGACCCTCATCCATCAGCGCAGGACCATGCTGCGCAAGCTCGACGGCACGCTGCTTCGCCAGTACGAGCGGATGCGCGGCTCCCGCATCAAGGGCAACGCCATCGTCCCTGTTGTCAACGGCGTCTGCCAGGGCTGCTACATGGTCGTGACCAAGTCGCTCGTCGCCGAGCTGCTCGAGGGCGGCTCGCTCGTCACGTGCGAGCACTGCGGCCGGATCCTCTACCTCGAGTAGAACCAGCTCAACCGGTGCAAGGGTCGCCGACGTTACCAATGCGGCCCGCTTGCCGAGCAGCGCGCCTGCAGAGCCGTCTGCCCTGTTATTCGCGCGTGGCGAAGTGCTTCGTCCAGCGTGCCCGCGCGGGCGCCTCGTCCTTGACCATCTCGCGCCACTTCTCGTCGGTGAGGCGGTCGCTGATCGGGTGCTTGAACTCGTAGTGCGAGAGCACCGGCCCCGCGCCTGCGACGATTTCGCCCCCGGGCGTCTTCCAGACCACCCAGATCAGGTCAACCGGCCCGGTCCCTTCCTCGAGCGCCACGCCGGAGTTCAGGTCGGTGTGGACGTCGGCCACGATCGTCGTCCGCTTGCTGTCGTTGGTGAGCTCACCGATAGCGCCATCGAGCGCCTTGCCGAAGTTCTTGATGAACTTCAGGTCGGCCTGCGCCAGCGCCTCGCCCCGCAGCTCCTTGATGGAAAGATCGAGCAGGCGGCGCAGGATCCGGTCCGTGCGCTTGAACCGCCGTTCCATCTGCTGCGAGAGCACGCCGAGTGCTCGAAGGCCCTCGAGCGACATCGAGTTGAGCGCGACGAGCTCCGCGTACAGCGCCGGCACCGGCTCGACGAGCCCCTCGGGCTCCGGCTTCGGCGGGCGCGGGGGCCCGGCCCCGGCCATCGTGTACGACTGCTTCACGTACAGGATCGTGTCGTGCCGAAGCTGCGACCACGAGGCGAGCGCCGTGTTGAGCGCCTTGTCCGTGTAGGCCTCGGTCTGCATGAAGCTCGGGTAGCCGGCGCCGAACGGCGCAAGCAACGTCTGGAGCGACGCGAGCCACGACCAATACAGGTTCTGGTGCCACTCGTCGCGACCGAAGCCGCCAAAAATCGCCTGGAGCTTCGCCACGTGGTCGGCGTAGCCCCTGTAGTCAGTGTCGCCTTCGTGCCGCAGGATCGCCATCGCCCGCTCCGAGCCCAGGAGGTGCATCACATCAAGCCCGCGCGGGAAGCCGCGCACCGGCCCGAGCGGCGAGCGCACCATCGTGAAGGGCTCGCCTGTGCCCGTGTACGGGAGGTTGAC
This sequence comes from uncultured bacterium, assembly GCA_965369835.1. Classification (GTDB taxonomy): domain Bacteria; phylum Auribacterota; class JABMQX01; order JAFGEW01; family JAFGEW01; genus CBDUSE01. Next base: position 294 of record CBDUSE010000237.1, on the reverse strand, counting down.
GAGGGAGCCCATCACGTACGAGTCCGGCACAAAGCGCTGGCCCATCACGCGCAGCCCCTTGGTCGCCTCGAGGGTCTTGAGCACCTCGTCGTCGGTGAACGCCGCCACCTCCGCGGCGCCCGTGCCGCCGTAGATGAGGGGCGACCGCTTACGCCCCATGTGCAGCCGGACGCCGTCGAGGAACACCTTACCCGCGACGTCCTTTGTGCCCGTCTTGGCTCGCACGGCCGGGTAGGCCTCAGCGTAGTCGTAGATCGTCAGGTCATCTGAAAGCCCAACGAAGAACGAGGTGAC
>CBDUSE010000236.1:0-3923 GCA_965369835.1 uncultured bacterium | reverse complement strand
CTTGGCGACCACGCACCAGCGGACGCCGGACGGCCTTCACATCTGCGCCCTGGAAGGTGACAAGCCGGCCGTTCGCTGGGGCGGGCGCCGACAGGGTAGGGGGGAGCAGAGGCTTGCCTCGGAAGTTGACGGATCGGGCCGGAGCCGTTAGGTTCTGGCGATCCACTGTAACCCTTGATCGGAGGCATGGCCGCTTGAACCTGCCTGCCGCAGGCAAGCTGGGAGGTCGTTTCCAAGCTGCGCAGCTTGCCCGCCTGCGGCGGGTGAGCCCGAGGCGTTTCGTAGCGCGTAATCGCCGAAGTGGAGGCGCGTGCATTTGAACTGGAAAGTCGTTTCCAAGCTGCTCGGCATCCTGTTCATCTTCATCGGCCTGAGCATGGTCTTCTCGCTGCTTTGGGCCGTGCACTTCGGCGAGACCTCCCCGCACGCTCCCGGCGCGCCGATGTCGCCGGTCGCCGCGCTCGTCGTCTCAATGGTGATTTCGTGCGCAATCGGGGCCGCACTCTACCTCGTGGGCCGCAAGAGCCGCGAAGATGTCTTCCGCAAGGAAGGGCTTTTCGTCGTGGGCGTGGGCTGGCTGCTAACGGCCGCCGTCGGCGCGATGCCCTACATGCTCGCCGGCGTCCTCCCCAACGGCTTCGACGCCTATTTCGAGTCCATGTCCGGTTTCACCACGACCGGTTCAACGGTGCTGACGGACATCGAGGCCGTCCCGAAGGGGATCCTCTTCTGGCGCGACTTCACGCACTGGCTCGGCGGCATGGGCATCATCGTCCTGTTCCTCGCCGTGCTCCCGGTGCTCGGCGCAGGCGGCAAGCAGCTCTTCCGCAGCGAGGTGCCGGGACCGAAGCCGGACGGCCTGAAGCCCCGGATCAAGGAGACAGCCTCGATCCTGTGGAAAATCTACCTCGGCTTCTCGATCGTCGAGGCGCTTCTGCTCTGGGCGCAGGGGATGTCGCTCTACGAGGCGCAGTGCCACACGTTCGGCACGATGGCCACGGGCGGGTTCTCGACGAGGCAGGCCAGCATCGGCGCCTACAACAGCGTCGGCATCGAGCTGACCGTGATCCTCTTCATGGTCATTGCTGGGACGAACTTCTCGCTCTACTTCCAGCTCCTCAGGGGCAAGCCGCTGAGCCTGTTTAGAGACGTCGAATGGCGCATCTACGTCTCGCTGCTCGTGGCCGCCATCGCGCTCGTCACCATCAACCTGCTCGCCCAGCGTGCGGCCTTATACTCTACTTTCGGTAAGGCCATCCGAGCAGCGTCGTTCCAAGTAGTTGCAATCATGACGACCACCGGCTACGGCACGGAGAACTTCAACGAGTGGCCTGCGTTCTCGAAATGGCTCCTCGTGGTGCTCATGTTCATCGGCGGGTGCGCCGGCTCAACGGGAGGCGGCATCAAGGTCGCCCGCGTCATCATCCTCGTTCGCGCCGCGTTCCTCCGCCTCGAAAAGGTTTTCCGGCCGCAAACGGTCCGCGCCCTGCGGATCGGCCGCGCGGTGGTGAGCGAGGAGACGGTACACTCCGTTTCAGGCTTCTTCGTGCTTTTCATGGGCATCTTCGCCCTCGCCACGCTGATCATCGCGTCTACGGGTGTGGACATCATCACCTCCTTTTCGTCCGTTGCCGCCACGCTCAACAACATCGGTCCGGGTCTCGAAAAGGTCGGCTCGATCGAGAACTACGCCCACTTTTCGCCCATCGTAAAAGCCGTGCTTTCCCTCTGCATGGTGCTGGGCCGACTCGAGCTCTTCGCGATCCTCGTGCTCTTCGTTCCCGCCTTCTGGAAAGCCAGGTAGGCTCTTCGAGGCACCGTCTGGCCTTTTTAATCAAGCTAACCCTTCGTTCCGCCGATGCCTACCACACGCAGCACGTACCATAGGGAGGGAGAGAGTGAAGCAGGTCCTTATCGTGGAAGCCGATCCGATGAACGCCAGACTGTTCGAGATGATCCTGACCCGAAAGGGCCACTATGAGGTGAACGTCGCGGACGATCCGGACGAGGTTCTCGCTCGTGTGCGTTCGGGCCAGGTTGACCTGGTCGTGATGGACGTCTCTCTCAGGAACGCCACGTACGCGGGCGAGGAGATTGACGGGGTGGGGATTACGCGCCTCATCAAAGAGGACGAGAAGACCCGCACGGTCCCCGTGTTGCTCGCAACGGCGCATGCGATGGATGGTGACCGAGAGTCGCTCCTGGCCGACAGCGGGGCCGAGGGCTACATCGCCAAACCGATCGTGGATCACCAGCAATTTCTCAACAAGGTCAGTGCGCTTATCGCTGATCGGCCGCCTGATCACACCTGAGCACGCTGTCGCGAAAAGCGCCCATCTACACAGTTCCAAAGAAGTTGAAAGCGCACAAGCTTTCGTCACAGCCTCTTTCCAGGATGCCTTCCAAGACGCGCTGGAGAACGGGGATTATTGATGAGTGGCGACAAAGAAGGCGCTCAGGATTCTCGCGGCGACGACAAACCCGAGAAATAGATTGGCGGCCCTTCCGGCAAGAAAGGTTGCCGCAGCGATATCGTTCTTGGGAATCAGACAGTGCGAGGAGCCGCTGAGCGAAACTGCCAAGGAGAAACGGGAGGCGAACAGTGGCGCGTGCAACTGACAGAGGCAGTCCAGCGCTTGCTAGTTCATATAATATATCTTATCAGACGTTGGCCTCCAAAGGAAAAAACTGCCAACCGCCTATATCAAACCGCCTCTCAACCGGAACGTCACTCTCTGACCCCGGCATCCTCAGTTTCCTTGCCTTCCTGAGCCCGATCGTCATCCCCGGACCGCTCATCCGGCTCATCCTTCGAATCAGGCTCTTCCGGTTCGGCCTCCTCAGTCCCTGGCGTCATCAGCTCGAACGACTTTGACTTCAGGATCTTCCCGTCGGCTGAAACGATGTCCACGCGCCAGGTTCCGGTCCAGCCCGGCAGCATCCGCTTCGAGCTCCACGTGCGCCAGTACTCGCCCTTCGCCTTGAGCTTCACTTCGGCCCTGAGCTTCCCCTTGTGATACCACTTGTGAACGACGTGCGTCTCCGCGCCGGCATCAAGGATCACCGTGAAGCAGTAAACCTTCTCGATGTCGTTCGGAAAACTGGTAGCGGCCTTCTGGGGCTCCCGGTCCTTGATCGAGCGGCAAAACATCATCCGGCCGACCGAGATCTGCTTGGTCTCAGACGACAGGGCCGTGGGCAGCAGGAGAAGAACAGCGCCCCAAAAGGCAGCAAAGCACCATAAAGCGATACATGAGGTCGTTCTTATCCAGCGTGTGAGATGATGTGGCATAATCCTTTACCTATTCGGTGGTTGCGATGTGCCTGCTATCGCGCGAAGCGCAGCGACTCGCTCTTCGACCGGCGGATGCGTCGAGAACAGACCAGCCGACCTCCTCCGTCCGCGTGCTGCGAGCGGGTTGATGATGTACATATGGGCCGTGGCCTTGTTGGCGACCTCCAGCGACTCTGTATCCCCAGAGATTTTCTCAAGCGCCCTGGCAAGGCCTTCCGGATAGCGCGTGAGCATCGCGCCATCCGCGTCCGCAAGGAACTCCCGCTTGCGCGAGACCCAGAAACGGAGCATCTGGGCAATGAACGGTGTCAGAATGGCCAGGATGATGCCGACCAGCAGAAGGATGAGCTGAAGCTGGCCCCCGCCGCTCCGCTCGCCCGAGCTGCTCCGTCTGCGCCCGCCTCTCCCTCCGCTGTACCACATGATCCGGAAGATCGCGTCGCTCAACAGCACGGCCACGCCCACCATGACCACCACGATCGTCTGGAGCAGGATGTCGTAGTTCTTGATGTGCGCCATCTCGTGCCCCAGGACGCCCTGCAGCTCGTAGCGGTCGAGCTTGTCGAGCAGCCCTGTTGTGACGCAGACGACGCCGTGCTCGGGGTTGCGGCCGGTGGCGAACGCGTTC
>CBDUSE010000235.1:0-3954 GCA_965369835.1 uncultured bacterium | reverse complement strand
AAGCAATGCGACAGCTTATCACAGGAGAAAAGACCTGCATTATTTGTGCAAAGATGAATAAGTGGAGTTGCCCGTCTTCACAGCATTGTCCGTGCAATAGCTGACGACGATGAGCCTCAACTGACGACCATCGGCGGCCTTCTTTTTATCTCATGGGGCGCTTCGTCTCTCGAAGCGAGGCCGTTTCAACGGCCTTGCCCGCCGAAGGCGCAGCTTGTTCTGCTCGTAGGCCAGTCCTTCAGGGCTGGTGTATTGGACCGCTCACCTCCCCACATCGAGCCCGTTTCAACGGGCTTGTCTTGCTCATAGGCCAGTCCTTCAGGGCTGGTGTATTGGACCGCCCACCTCCCCACATCGAGCCCGTTTCAACGGGCTTTGCCGACGAGCGCGCTTCAGCGCCTTGCCCGCACACGGCAAGCCGCGCCTTCGGCGGGCAAGCGCGTTGAAACGCGCTTCGGATGGTGTGTGCGGCGGCCTGTGCATCGGCGCTCAAGCACCGGCCTGATGCGGAGAGAAAGCCCGCCGAGGCGGGCTCGTGCGAAGCGGCCTTTCACGGCTTGCCATGAGGCCGCTTATGCCATCAACCCGTTATGCTGCCACTTGACGGACCATGCGGTGAAGATATGCAGCTCCACTCGAAGGGTCTCAGACCCGGATCAAATTGAAACACCTCTATCCATCAGTGCAAACTGGTCGCTGCACTCGCAAGGCGGCACGTCCTTCGTGAGGCGACGTTCCTGCTCCCTGTGGCTCGCCACGTGCTGAAGTCGGGGAGACCCCGGACGGCGAACGCCCTCAGTCCCCGGAGGAAGAGTGGTCCCTTCTCCCCGAAGCGTATTGGTAACGATAGCGGCACGAGGCAGATTTGGCTTGACGTGACGTGGCTTTTCTTGTATAAGTCTGGACAGGGTTGGATACCGAGTCTTCTCGGAGGAAAGGGGAAATCCCGCCATGAAAAGGCACGGGTTTACGCTGATCGAGCTGCTCGTTGTCATCGCTGTTATAGCCATCCTGGCCGCGCTCCTGCTGCCGGCATTGCAGTCGGCCAAGCAGAGGGCGTGGCAGATGTTCTGCGCGAACAACCTGCAGCAGCTCGGCGAGGCGTTTCAACTCTACCTCAACGACTCCGAAGGGTGGACACCGTACAGCCAGGACGGCGTCTATCCGCATTTCCCGAGCCACTCGATCCCTTGGGTGCCGCAGCTTTTCGCGTACGTCGAGAACAAGGACATCTTCTGGTGTCCCAGTTCCGACCCGTCGTTGGCGTGGGACGGCAAGAGAGCGATCTATGCCAACACGTGGTTTTCGATCGGTTACAACGACTGGGGGTGGGGTGACTACGACGGCGGCGTTGGCCTGGGCATCGGCGGGGCCATGGGTTGGAAGGAATCCTGGGTGAACGAAGCCTTTATCGTGAACCCGGCCGAGATGATCGTAATGGCTGATAGCACGCCCAACGGCAACTGGGACGTGGTCATTGACCCCGCCGTCACCGACCCGATGGAGAATCCTTCCGACCGCCACTCGGGCGGCGCCAACGTGCTCTTCGCTGACACCCACGTGTACAAGCACCAGCAGGACTTTCTCATGGATCCCAGGCGGAGCGCACACCTGTGGCGCCGCACCAACAAGGGATTCTTCTGAGATGAATCGTTCGCTCATTACCGCCATTGTGTGCGTCGTTGTGGTTGTCCTTGCGGCCGTCTGGTTCTTCACGCGTCCGCCTTCCGGGAGCGCCAGGGAAAAGGACGAGGCCGGGTGGCGCGTGTGCGCGGACTGCGGCCACGAGTGGCACATGGCGGTCAGCGAGGCTGTGGCGCAGTCGAAGCAGAACCCCGAAGGCACCGGCTGGGTCAAGTGCTCCAAGTGCGGCGCCTGGCGGGGCATGCCGGGCATGCTCTGTCCCAAGTGCGGCAGGCGTTTCCCCATCCCGTTGGCTGAGCGAAACGAGGAATACGTCTACAGGTGTTACTGGTGCGGCTACGCGCCTCCCCTCTCTTCCCTCGGCGATGGCGGCACCCTCCCCGGGCCCGAGAACGCTGACAAGGCCGAAGAGGAGCTCGAAGAAGGCGTAGACTAAGCCGGTTTCCGATGGCCCCTCGCAACCGCTTTCCCCCTGCTGTCCTGAAAAAGAATCTGTTGCCCCATAGCGCGGCTCGCTGCATGATACCGCGTGCGGGCCGGGGTGTGCGCCCCAAGGAGGAGGCAACATGAAAGAGGTCGTCGTCGGCAACGTTCATATCGGCGGGCAGAATCCCCTCGTGCTGATTGCCGGCCCGTGCGTGATCGAGACCGAGGAGGGGTGCTTCGATACCGCGATGGCGTTGCGCGACATCGCCGAGGAAGCCGGCTTCCCGCTCATTTTCAAGACTTCCTACGACAAGGCGAACCGCTTCTCGATTGATTCCTACCGTGGCCCGGGCATCGAGCGTGGCCTCGAAGTGCTCAAGCGCATCAAGGAGGAGCTGTTCGTGCCGGTGCTGACCGACGTTCACACCGAGGAGCAGGCCGAGATGGCCGGCGAGGTCGTGAACATGGTGCAGGTGCCCGCCCTGCTCTGCCGGCAGACGGACCTCGTTCAGGCCGCCGCTCGCACCGGCAAGCCGGTCAACCTCAAGAAGGGCCAGTTCCTTTCCCCCTACGATATGCCCAACATCATCGCCAAGATCGAAGCGTGTGGGAACACGCAGATCGTACTGACCGAGCGCGGCACCTTCTTCGGCTACGGCAACCTCGTCAACGATATGTGCTCGATCCCCATCATGCAGAACTTCCGCTACCCCGTTGTCTTCGACGCGACCCACAGCGTCCAGCAGCCCGGCGGCTTGGGCGCATCCAGTGGCGGTCGGCGCGAGTTCGTCCCGATACTGGCCAGGGCCGCCGTTGCCGCCGGCGTGAACGCCGTCTTCATGGAGGTGCACCCAAACCCGATCAAGGCGCTCAGCGACGGCCCCTGCATGCTTTTCCTCGACGACCTCCCCGAGGTCATGGGCAAGCTACTGCTCATCCACGAGGTTATCCGGCCCCACCGCCGCCACGGATGATTTGAACCGCGGAGTTCGCAGAGGCCACGGAGAGACCGCCTTGCGGGTTCCCCCAGTCACCCCGAGGTCGTCGTTGTGTTTACCCGGTCCGGATGCTAGAGTCGCTGTCGAACTGGGTCATAGAGGGGACAGGGCGAGACGGCCATGCGGACGCGCCTGCGCGAGACCGAAGTTGTTGTGATGGTCTCCAAGAAGCACCCGCTCAACATCATCCTCGTGGTGATGGTGACGATCGTCTTCCTTGTGTTGTTCTTCGTCTTCCTGCGCAGTGCCGCCGCACGGTGGATCTTCGGGCTCGGGTTTGTGGCGCTCGCGTTGATCGTCTCGATCATGTTCTGGATGCGCCAGCGCGACATCTGGGTCGTGACGAACCAGCGCGTTATTGACGAGCGCGGCATTTTCTCGCTCTACTCGATGGAATCGCCGCTCGATAAGATCACGAACGTGTCGGTCAGCCAGTCGCTGCTCGGCCGGGTCCTTTGCTACGGCCTCGTGCAGATCCAGACGGCGGGCGAAGCCGGCGTGACTGAAGAGGCCAAGATTATGCAGCCGCGCGGCTTCCGCGAGGCGATCTTCGAGCAGCGCGAGGACTCCCTCGAGCAGATGGCGGGCCGCGCGCGGCCCGAGCAGACATCGCCTACCGAGCCGCAGCCCGTCGCCGGCGTCATGAAAGAGTGCCCCTTCTGTGCCGAGATCATCAAGGCCAAGGCGAAGGTCTGCCGCTTCTGCAACCGCGAGCTGCCGGTCGAGGAGTCGGACCAGGAAGCGGCGGCGCCATCCTAGTATTTGGATCCCCGGGTTTTTGGTTCCCGAGCACGCAGGTGGGCTGCCGTTACAGCCGACTCAGGGCGAATGAGGTATGGTGTCCCGTGCGCCGTGGAAAGGCGTTGGTTTTCAGCGGGTGCGATTC
>CBDUSE010000234.1:0-4013 GCA_965369835.1 uncultured bacterium | reverse complement strand
GGCTACTCCCCGATCCTGTCGCCACCGCGCCACGTCTCGACTCTACCCGATTCTGACATCCAGGAACAGATCAAAGGGCTTGTACATCAGGCGATCGCCGATGTTCTGCCTGCCATGCAAGGGGTTGATCCGCGTGACGACGAACAAGGAGAGCCGACAGATTCGTCTACACTCTGACGGGCTTTATCGAACCCCTCAGACAGAGCGATGATGACGCGGGCGTCGGCCTTCGCATCCCTGGCTAGAGCGAGGAGGGGACGCCGAAGGTCAACCTGCCCGTGGGCACCGACGAGAATTCAGCACCATCTGGCAGGCCCCGCCGTCAGCCGTGAGGCGACAGCATCAGGGATGCCGCGAGAAGATGAGTATGGTGTCCCCCGATTCGCTCATTCCTATGCCCGTCCCTGTGAGATTACACACTCTTTGGCACACCACCGTCCTGGGGCGTGTGATTGCCTGCCAGACCCAACGGTGCTAGACTGTGAATGAGTCGGGTGTAACGCAGGACGCTGGGGGGCAAAAGGCAATGCCAGGGCAACGCAACCTACCCAAGTGCACAAGCTGGCGCGACTGGGAACAGAGTCCAAGTCTTCATGGCCCTTTCCAATACTGGCGGTGGCGTGGGGACGATCCCATCACGTCGAAGCAGCGTCTTGGCGAACGCATATACATCATCGCGTGCTTGCTGTGGTCGAGCCTTCACGACACTCGGTTCGCCAATGAGCTCAAGGGGCGGTATCCCAACTGGTCGGCAATCTCCAGTTACTACGGCATGGTGCACGCATTGCGTCTGATCTGGTTCGTGCTCTATGGCAGCTACCCTCAAATGCACCGGCCAATCAGGGAGGCGCTTTGCCCGAACGGGGCAGCTCCGGTCGACTGGCAAAGGGAGGTGCTGGACGGCCGCAAGGTTAAAATCGCCTCGGAAGCGCTTTGTGGAGCCATGGAGAGCGGGCTGCATAGGTCCGACCTTGCTGAGCGACTGGGAGAAGTAGGCGTAATCGTCGAGAAGGCTGCCAAGTTGCGTAACGATTCAAACTACGAGAGCCTTCTCCTTGCCCACCAGTATCATCACTGCAGAGGCGGCTTTGCTGATCCATCCACAACGGACTTCGTTAATGTCCGGGAAGAATTCGCCCGCGCCACCGACTCAATGTCAAGCGCGAACCGGTCCGTCCTGACATTGACTGCCGATGTTCTTGTTGCCGCCTTCGATAACAAGGCAGCGTGGTTCTGTCCGCGAGGGGAGTTCTCGGGTGATGATCTTTTCGAGCTGCTCCTCTGGTACGTGTTGGCAAAGATAGAATCGTGTCACAGGCAGCTCGAGACTTGCGACGGCGATCTGATTGCCGATTGGTGCCAAGGGTTGCCCGAACTCGAGAAGGGGCTGAGATCGCTACCGGCGCGGACCGGAGCTTACGCTGAGCTAGGTCCGCACATCCGTTTCGAGCTGTTTGAACTGAAGCGGGGGATCATGGAAGGCTTCAGGGAGAAGGTTCGCAATCTTCGGCAGTCCGTAGATGGCGCTTAGGCTCTGCTCTACACCTCGAAGACCTTGAGGACCTCGTCGCCGTAGTGGTTGATGACTTTGATGGCGATCTTGCCCGTGGTAGGTGGGTCGAAGGGGCGGCTGGTGGTGCTGTAGAGGGACGCCCAGGCGGCTTCGTCGATCTCGGCTCGGAGGGCGCGCTTGAGCTTGTCGTATGGCCCGCCGGCGCCGGTGAAGTACGCGTGGCGGACGAAGAAGCTCTCGCCGTTGTAGTCGGTGTCGATGAACCAGCACGCGATGTCGTCAACGGACGAGTTGCGGATCTGGCCGGTGGTGGGGTCGTACACGTCAACGCCTTTGATCTCGACGACGATCTTGCCATCCTTGCCCTTGCGGATGTCCACGTCGGGCTCGCCGAAGACCATGAACAGGTTGCCGGCCCCCGTTTTCTTGAGCAGCTCCTCTCCCATCGCCAGGTCGGGATTCATGCGCGCTAGCATGACGGGCAGCTTGCCGGGACGAGGAGCGGTTTCGTTCGGGGCTCTCTCCGATCCGGTTGATCCAGTGAATCCTGTCTGGGAATCCTTGGCGTCTTGGCGCCTTTGCGTGAGATCCAACGGGCTAAGGCTTCTTCGACCGCGCCGGCAACACCGGCCGCCTCGGCAGGAGCTGGGACGAGGCCGATGCATGGGCTGCAACAGGTAAGGTGTCCCCCGATTGGGACAGCATCAGGGATGCGGCGAGAAGATGCGTGTGGTGTCGCCCGATTTGGTTTTGTGCTTGACCTCCGCTCACATACGCGCCATCATCTGCGCGTCGCGTAGGCTGACCGATGGGGGTGCGCAAGATGGCCAACCTGTTCTGGAAGATGAAGACCCGCACGAGGAGACTGCTCGCCACACCGTTCCGGACAGAAGAGGAGTTCGAGAAGACCGTCTTCGACACCTCCGAGCTCCTGGAGGACATCTTTCTTCTCAGACGCCAGGTGCGAGGAGGCAGGAAGCCGGGCATACCCGACATTGTCGGCGTGGACAGCGACGGGAACGTCTGCATCATCGAGATGAAGAACACGACGGTGGACGCCTCCATTGTCCCCCAAGTTCTCGAGTATGCTTTCTGGGCAGAAGGCAACCCGGACTCGATCAAAGTCCTGTGGTCCGACTGCGAGAACAAGCCCGATGACCTGACGATTAGCTGGGACGACTTCCAGGTCCGCATTCTGATCATCGCTCCCTCTATCCTCCCGTCGACGCTGGACATCGTGGACAAGATCAACTACGCCGTTGACCTCATTGAGGTTAAGCGGTGGGTGGAGGGGACCAACGAGCTGCTGCTCGTCAACAAGCTGGAGCAAGAGCAGAAGAAGGCTAAGATGAGGACGCGGACGACCAAGGGGCTTCCCGTCAACGACGAGGCCTTCTACAAGAGCCAGTACAACAAGTCGAGTGCCGAGCACTTCCTGCGGTACGTGGATGAGCTTGAGCGTGAGGTCAAGAAGAGGAACTGGCCCCTTCAGAGGAAGTTCAACAAGCATTACTGCGGCTTCAAGGCGGGCGCATTCATCGCGTTCGGCGTCGTCTGGGTCGGCAGCCGGACGTTTGCATTCTTCTTCAAGGTCACGGAAAGCGAAGCCCGAAGGTTCAGGCCGAAGATGACGAAGTACATCAGCATGTTCAAAGAGGCCAGATACTACATCGATCCGGACAAGACGAAGACGAGGGACTTCCTGCCTCTGTTAACCTTCGCTCAGAAGAAACTGACAGGGGGCTAATGGCGCACGGGCTGTTCGTCCGTCGGGACCCACGGCCACGACGGGCGCCCCGCGCACGGGCATCGTGATTGGGCCTGGCGCCGTAGGATGGCAAGCATGGGAGGATGGAGGCATGGCGGATACGCGCGTGCAGCTTGAGGTCGAGGATTGGGTCAGGAGGGAATGGATGCCCGGCCAGTTCGGGCAACGTTTCGGTCGAGAGAGAGTGCCCCTGACTCCAGGCGGCGTGTTCGACTTCGACGCCGTGAGCGAGGACGATACGATTGTCGCAACCATTTCGACGAGCGGGGCAAGGACCGCAAGCGGGAAACTGGGCGTCGGGAAGCTTCTGAAGATCCGCTCGGACATGTACTTCCTGATGCTCGCGAAGGCACAGCGGCGCGTCGTAGTGCTCACAGAACCAGACATGCTCGACCGCCTTATGGAAGAGCGCAAGAGCGGCCGTATCCCCCCGGAGATCGAGTTCGTTCGAGTGTCTCTGCCGGAAACCCTCGCCTCCAAGCTCAAGAAAGCGAGGACGATCGCATCGAGAGAGGTTTCACCCGATCGGCGTAGCTGACCATGTGAGCCGGGGGTCGCACGACCCAAGATCGCCGTCCCTGGGCCGAGTGTGGCGTCCGCGGGTTCAAGTGAGCAGAACGCTGCCCCGGCAGGAGCTGGGACGAGGCCGATGCATGGGCTGCAATAGGTGAGGTGTTCCGTGCGCCGTGGAAAGGCGTTGGTTTTCAGCGGGTGCGATTCCCGCCTGGCAAC
>CBDUSE010000233.1:0-4027 GCA_965369835.1 uncultured bacterium | reverse complement strand
GGGCATCTTGCCCGCCGTCCAACTTCTGCATCCCGAGCTCATCGAAGGGCCCCCTCATTCATCGAGCGCGAAGATCTTCGGCGCCTCGGTCGCCCGGGCCAGTGCCTGCACCGCGAACGTTGTGGCGATGTCGGCCACATGCACCGACAGCGTGTCCGTGCCGTCGAAGAACGGCGAGCCCTCGCCGTCCGTCGGCGCCCCGCCCTCGGGCGAGGGCGCCATGTCGAGCGACTCGATAAACGCCCCCCGGAGGTTCACGTCCTCGACCTCGCCGGTGAACTGCATGCCGAGGAGGTAGCACAGGCTGTCGCGCACCGCCTCGAGGTACGTCTCGTCGCCCGTGCAGTCGTACAGGTCGAACCACACGAGGGCGGCGCAGCCTGCGGCCGACGAAGAGAGGTCAAACGAAGCGTGGTAGCCGCTGGCCCAGTTGCGCGCGTAAAAGCCGCCGTCGAGGTTCTGATACTCCATGAACCATTGGCCCGTGCGCGTCGCCGCGCCGAAGTAGCGCTCGTCGCCGAACGCCTCGCCCGCCACGAGCAGCGGCCGCCCCCACCAGAACGCCTGGCGCGAGCAGAGCAGGCCGCTCCGGCGGTCCGAAGGCGGGTAGGCCGACCAGTGCCCCGGCGGCCCCTCCTCGTCGGCGAGCCGGTCGGCGATCGTGCGGAACGCGCGCTCGTAGCTTGCCTCGCCACTGCGCAGGAACGCCTCGTGGAAGCACGCCTCGTCAATCAGCGGCCGGGCACAGGGGGTATTGACCCCCCAGACATCGTCGGTGTCGAACTCGCCCGTCTCGGGCGAGAACGAGTCCATCACCTTGCCCTGCAACAGGTAGGCGTTCCGCAGCACCCACCCGACCGCCAGCAGGAACCGCTCGTCCCAGTGGCGCTCGCCCGTCAGGTCCGCCATGTCGGTAAAGAGGCGGATCGCCTGGAGAACGGCCGAGACCGACACCCGGTCCGCGCGCCGCTCGTGCGCCTTGACAAGCCCGTGGAGCACCGGGTTCGAGGGGTCAAGGATCTGCCGGTTCACCAGGTAGGTGGCGGCCCGCTCGGCCCCTTTCAAGTAGCGCGGGTTGCCCGTCACCTTGTGGGCCGCCAGCAGCGCCCGGCCCGCCTGACCCGTGTGCCACACCGCGGAGGCCTGACGCCAGCGCCGCTCGCGCAGCGTGTAGTCCGTGCGCAGGCCCCCGTAGCCGGGCGCGTCGGGACGGTGCTCCTGGGCGATCCCCTCCAGCCAGTCCGCGCCCAGCTTGAGCGCCCTGATGCATGCAGCCTGTGTCAGCTCACGCGGCATCGCTCCCCGCACACCACCTGATCTATCTTGACCCGGAACTGGGCGCGAATCGGAACGATTCGCCCCCGACTCGGAACGGATTGGAAGAATCCGTTCCAAGTCGGCCCCATCCTACGCCCGAGCCACCCTCGCTTCAAGCACGGCCGCCCCCCTCTGGTTCGCGCGCCCCGGCACAAGCCCGTGAACCGGCAGAAACGGCTCAAAACGCACGCCCGATCCGCCGATACCCTTGAAGAGCCACAGTGTGCCGGACAACGGGCGAGGCGGCGACACGCGAATCGGGACGATTCGCCCCCCGACTTGGGACGAATCTCGAGATTCGTCCCAAATCGGTCTCTGCTCTCGCCTGCACATGTCCATATCGCAAAGGGAAACACGTCGAGCATGGGACCGCGACTCAGCATCAAACAGGTTGCCTCGTACTGCGGCGTGCGCCGCAAGACCGTCGCCAACTGGATCCGCGTCGGCAAGCTGCCCGCCATCAGCGCCGAAGGCGATCCCCCTGCGGTGAGCCAGGAAGACTTCATCGCCTTCCTCGAGCAGCGGGGCAACCCGATCCCGGTTGATTTCATCGAGGACAACAAGCACCGCGTCCTGATTGTGGACGACGATGCGGAGGTGCTCCGCTCGCTCACCGAGATGTTCGGCGCGTTTATGGGATGCACAATCAAGACGGCCCTCGACGGCGTCGAGGCGGGGCTGCGGCTCGCCACCTTCCGGCCGCACCTGGTCGTGCTCGACCTGATGATGCCGCGGCTCGACGGGTTCGCGGTCTGCTCGCATATCAAGACCGACCCGGCGACCGCCGGCACGCCGGTGTTGGTGATCACGGGCGACGGCTCGGAGCAGACCATCGAGCGCATCCTGGCCTGTGGCGCCGACCGTTACCTAATCAAGCCGATCCGACTTGTCCACCTACGGCGGGTAGTCGGCGAGCTGCTTGACGATTTGCACCTGTGTCCCGCCGCGCACGGCGCGCCGCGCGGGGCCACCACCTAGAGGAGCTGACTCGTGTATCGTGGCAAGGTACTCATCGTTGACGACGATGACGCCGTCAACACTATGCTCAGTGACGTGCTCTCCAGGCACGGCTACCAGACCGAGACAGCCGCCGCGGCCGAGCAGGCGCTCGCCAAATACCGGCGCGACACCTACGACGTCGTCGTCAGCGACGTGAAGATGCCCAGCATGGACGGCACCGAGCTGCTGCGCCAGATCCGTGCCATTGACCAGGACACCGCCGTCATCCTCGTGACCGGCTACGCCGACCTCGGGAGCGCGCGCGACGCCGTCAAGAGCGGCGCCTTCGACTACGTGCTCAAGCCGTTCAACCTCATGGAGTTTATCCGTGAGGTGGACGACGCGGCCGCCGAGACCCGCCGCCACCGCGAGGAGCGCGAGCGGCACGAGCAGCTCGAGGTGCTCATCGAGGAACGCACCCAGGACCTTGAGTTCCAGAGCTCGGTGCTCCGGCTCGAGCAGGAACGCTTCCACGGCATCCTCAAGAGCGCCAACTTCGGTCTGCTCGTGCTCAACGGCGAGGACGACAGCATCATCCTGATCAACCGCCAAGCGAGGAAGTACCTCCAACTGCGGCGCGAACACGATGCCGAGTTCTTCAATGAGAACTTCCGGCAGCTCTTCCCCGCTGAGATCAGCGAGCGCATCGAACGGCTCGTGACGACGGTGAAGGAAACGGGCAAGGTCTGCCGCCTCCCCTCGTTCAGGACCGACGACGGGTTTATCCTCGAAATGCAGAGCTACCCGGTGCTCAGCCAGGAGACGCTCCGCGCCACGGTCATCGTCGTGAACGACATCACCGAGCGCACCAAGCTCGAGGAGCAGCTCCTCGTCTCGTCGAAGCTCGCCGGCATCGGCGAGCTCGCCGCCGGCATCGCGCACGAGATCAACAACCCGATCGGCTATATCGCAAGCAACACCCGCACGCTCCGCCGCTACGTGAGCGATCTGGCCGAGCTCCTCGGCGAATATCATAAGCTCAAGGACGTCGTCGCCGCCGGCGAGGCGGCCGCGAGCTTCGTGGGTAAAATCGAAGCCCTCGAGCAAAGGCTCGATCTCGGCTACATGCTCGACGACATGCAGAGCCTCGTGGCCGAGAACCGCGAAGGGCTCGAGCGCGTGGTCAAGATCCTGCGCGACCTGAAGAACTTCAGCCACCTCGAGGAGGAAGCGCCCCAGAACGTCAACCTCAACGACGTGATCGAGGACGCACTCAACCTCGCCCGCAACGAGCTGCGGTTCAAGGCGGAGATCGAGACCGATCTCGGCGAGCTGCCCACGTTCCTTGGCCATCCCGGCCAGCTCAGCCAGGTGTTTATCAATATCCTGATCAATGCCGCGCACGCGATCGAGCACAAAGGCACCGTCTCGGTCGCCACGAGGATGCTCGACGAGAAGATCGTCGCCACCGTGCACGATACCGGCTCGGGCATCCCGCCCGAGGTGCTCCCCGGGATCTTCGACCCCTTCTACACCACCAAGGGGCGCGGCAAGGGCACCGGGCTCGGCCTGAGCATCGCCCTCGAGATCGTTCAGAAACACGGCGGCACCATCTCGGTCGCTAGCACACCGGGCGAGGGGACGACGTTCACCATCGAGCTCCCCATCACGCCCGAGGCAACACCCGAAGCATGAGGAGCGCGCGCATGCAACGCCGGCAACCCCTGATCGTGCTGATTGTTGACGACGAGGAGAACATCCTCCGCTCGCT
>CBDUSE010000232.1:0-4044 GCA_965369835.1 uncultured bacterium | reverse complement strand
ATGACCGGTTCGTGACCGTGCAGGTGGTCTTTCCCGGATGAGGAACGAGCTGCTCTGGATCGTGTTTCTGTTCGTGGAGCTCTCCGTGGCCCTGGTGCTCTTCAAGGCGTTCGGGCGGATGGGCTTATACTCCCTCGTCGTGATGAACGTCATCCTCTGCAACATTCAGGTCCAGAAGGGGGTCGAGATAATCGGCCTCACCTTCACGCTCGGCAACATCCTCTACGGCAGCATCTTTTTCGCCACGGACCTTTTGGGCGAGCTGTACGGCAAGCGCGAAGCGCGCCGCGCGGTCTGGCTCGGCTTCGCCGTTCTGCTGGTGACGATGGTCGCCATGATGTTCGCGTCCGAGTTCAAAGCTGCGGGGTACGAGGAGTCATTGCGGGCGTCCGGCGCGATCGAGGCGCTTTTTGGGCGTTTCATCAGCCTTGTGAAGTTCGATCTGAGCGACATCACCTTCGCGCGTGTAGCGGTCGCCAGCCTGATCGCCTACCTGGTGAGCCAGCTCCACGACGTCTGGGCGTTCCACTTCTGGAAGGGCAAGACCAAGGGCCGCCACCTCTGGCTGCGCAACAACGCGAGCACGTGGGTGAGCCAGCTCCTCGACAGCGCAATCTTCTGCACGCTCGCCTTTGCGCGCGCCGTGCCGACCGGCGTATTCTTCGAGATCCTACTGACGACGTACGGGATCAAGGTCGTTGTGGCGGCGCTCGATACGCCGTTTATCTACCTAGGCCGGCGCCTTGCCAGAGAGTAGGGCGCCGGGGAGAATTCGGTTGCCTTTGGCGCAGCGTCTGCTATAGTCCAACGTCTAGTTTCGAGGGCGATGCCACGGCGCGCCTCGGAGCAATGGGCCAAACCGGACAGAAGGAGGATTCGCTTGGCGGTAGTCACAATCAAGAGCCTGCTCGCGGCCGGGGTGCACTTCGGCCATCAGACACGCCGTTGGAACCCGAAGATGAAGCGCTTCATCTTCGAGGAGCGAAACGGCATTTACATTATTGATCTCCAGCGGACGCTCATCCAGCTCAACGAGGCGTGCCAGTTCATCAGGGAAGTAGTGCGCAGCGGCAAGTCGGTCCTGTTCGTCGGCACGAAACGCCAGGCCCGGGAGGCGATCGAAGAGGCCGCCCGCCGCTGCAAGATGCACTACGTGACCCAGCGCTGGCTTGGCGGAACACTCACCAACAACCAGACGATCCGCAAGAGCATCGGCCGTCTCAAGGAGCTCGAGGCGATGGTCGAGGACGGCCGGATGGTGGCGCTCTCGAAGAAAGAGGTCTCGTCGCTCACGCGCGAGCGCGAACGGCTGCACCGCAACCTTGGCGGTATCCGGGAGATGACCGAGCTGCCGGGTGCGGTTTTTCTCGTGGATACCAAGCGTGAGCGCATTGCCACGCACGAAGCGGCCAAGCTCGATGTGCCGATCGTTGCGATGATTGACACCAACGCCGACCCCGACGAGGTGGATTACCCCGTACCGGGCAACGACGACGCGGTCAAGTCAATCTCGCTCATTACGTCCGTCATCGCGGCCGTGATCGCCGAGACCCAGGCCGAAATGGAAAAGCTCGGCGTCCCAACGAAACAGCCGGAGCCGAAAGCCCAGGAAGCAAAAAAGCGGCCGGCCAAGCCGAAGGCCCACGTCAAAAAGCGCGTCGTCAAGAAGGTCGTCAAGCCAGAAGCCCCCGCCAAGCCCAGAGCGACTGCAGAGAAGACCGCCCCGGCCGAGCCGGAAGAACCAGCCCCTCAGCCGGCTCCCGAGTCGCCTAAGCAGGCAGACGAACCCGCACAACCGACCTCCAGCGAGGCACCGCAAACGGATGGCAATTAGCGCAGCACTCGTCAAGCAACTCCGCGACAAGACCGGCGTCGGGATGATGGACTGCAAGAAGGCCCTCGAGGAAGCGGGCGGCGATGTCGAGGCGGCGGTTGACGTCCTGCGCAAGCGCGGCGTCGCCAGGGCCGAGAAACGCGCCGGCCGAACCGCCGCCGAGGGGATCGTGGCTGCCGCGATCACGTCCGGCGGCGAGTGCGGCGCCCTTGTAGACGTCAACTGCGAGACCGACTTTGTCGCCCGCAACGAGGCGTTCCGTGCGTTCGTCAAGGAGCTCGCCGCGCTCGCCGTCGAGCGCAAGCCGCCCGACGTCGAGGCGCTCAAGGCGATGCCGTTCGGCGAGCACCCGTCGGTCAACGACGCCGTCGTCGTGCTCATCGCCAGGATCGGCGAGAACATCATCGTGCGCCGGTGCGTGCTCTACAGCGTGGACGGCAGCGGCGCCGTGGCCGCCTACGTCCACCACGGCGACAAGGTAGGCGTGCTCGTCCAGGTCGCGTGTGAGAAAGAGGAGACGGTGAGCACCGACGGTTTCCGCGAGGCGGTGCGCGACGTGGCGCTCCAAATCGCCGCCCAGAGCCCCGGCTACGTGCGGCCCGAGGAGATCCCCGCCAACGAGCTCGAGCGCGAGCGGGCCATCTACCGCGACCAGGTCCAGAACAAGCCGGCGCACATCATTGACAAGATCGTCGAGGGCAAGCTGCGCAAGTACTACTCCGAGGTCTGTCTGCTGAACCAGGAGTATGTCAAGGACCGCGAACTGACCCTGGCCAAGTACCTGGAGCAGCGGGCCAAGGAGCTCGGCGATACCATCGAGATCCGGCGATTTGCCCGCTTCGCAGTCGGCGAGGCCGAGTAATAGGGGACAGCTCTATGGCGAACGGCCCGGCCTTCAAGCGCATCCTGCTGAAGCTCAGCGGCGAGGCGCTCCAGGGGGACCTCGGCTACGGGATCGATCCTGAAACCTGCCGCCGCATCGGTGGGGAAGTGGCCGAGGTGCACAAGCTTGGCGTCGAGGTGGCTCTGGTCGTCGGCGGCGGCAACATCTTCCGCGGCCTCGCCGCAAGCGGCACCGGTTTCGACCGCACGACCGGCGACTACATGGGCATGCTCGCCACCATCCTGAACGGCATGGCGTTGCAGGACGCGCTCGAGCGCGAAGGGGCCCCGACACGGGTGCAGACCGCCATCGAGATCAAGGAGCTTGCGGAACCGTTCATCCGCCGGCGCGCCGTGCGCCACCTCGAGCGCGGCCGCGTTGTGATTTTCGTCGGCGGCACCGGCAACCCCTTCTTCACCACTGATACCGCCGCCGCTTTGCGCGCGAGCGAGATCGGCGCCGCCGTCGTGCTGAAGGCGACCCGCGTGGACGGCGTCTATTCCGCGGACCCTGAGAAGGACCCCGGGGCGAAGCTCTATTCGGAGCTCACGTACGTGGACGTTATTCAGGAACGGCTCAAAGTGATGGACAGCACGGCGATCACGCTCTGCATGGACAACGCGATCCCGATCGTCGTGTTCAACCTCAACGTCGAGGGCAACCTCAAACGGCTCGTGATGGGCGAACGAATCGGAACGATTATCCGGGAGGTCAAGCATGCCGATTGACAAACTCCTGAGAGAGATGAACGCACGGATGGATAAGACGGCACAGGTCTTCAAGGACGAGCTTACCACGATCCGCACCGGCAAAGCCTCGCCCGCGCTCGTCGAGAACATCACCGCAGACTACTACGGCACCCCGACGCGCCTGCGCGAGATGGCCAAGATCGCCACGCCGGAGCCGCGCCTGATTGTTATTCAGCCGTGGGACCCGAGCGTCGTGGGCAACATCGTCAAGGCGATCAACCAATCGTCGCTCGGCATCACGCCGATCAACGACGGCAAGCTCGTCCGGCTGCCCATCCCCGAGCTCGACGAGGAACGCCGCCAGGACCTTGTCAGGACCGTCCGGAAAATGGCCGAAGAAGCGCGCGTCGCCGTGCGCAACATCCGTCGCGAGCAGAACGACGAGCTCAAGCGGCTGCAGAAGGAGGGCCAGATCACCGAGGACGACCTGCATCGCGAGGAAAAAAGCGTGCAGGAAGCCACCGACAACCACATCAAGAAGATGGACGAGCTCCTCGCGCACAAAGAAGAAGAAATCATGGAGGTCTAGCAGGCTGCTGAAAAACTCGCCCGTTTCCTCTTATATAATATGATGGCTG
>CBDUSE010000231.1:0-4088 GCA_965369835.1 uncultured bacterium | reverse complement strand
ACGACCTCGCGAGCCACGACATCTCGATCTGCTCGTACCTGCTCGCCTCGCACCCGCTGGCGGCAACCGCGCGCGGCAAGGACTTCATCCAGCAGGGGATCGAGGACCTCGCCTTCATCTCGTTGAGCTACCCGCACGATGTGCTCGCCAATATCCACGTCAGTTGGCTCAACCCACGCAAGGTGCGCCAGATCACCGTCGTCGGCGACAAGAAGATGGCGATCTTCAACGACATGGATGCGGCCGAACCGATCCGCCTCTACGACAAGGGCGTCATCAAGGAGAACTACTACTCCGACTTCGCCGAATTCAAAATGATGCTGCACGACAGCGATATTCTGATCCCCAAGATCAAACTCTCCGAGCCGCTCAAGGCGCAGGCCACCTACTTCGTCGAAGCCCTGAAGACACGCCGCCTTGAGCTGAGCGACGGCGTCTTCGCCACCGGCGTTGTGCGCACGCTCGAGATGATCCAGGCCTCGATGGCCGAGAGCGCCAGGGCCGAGGCGGCCGCCTCGCGGTAGGGCCATGGCTGACCGGCGCCACCGTATTCCCGAGGAGCTTGTCGAGATCGGCGAGGGCTGCGACATCGGCCCCGGCGCCATCGTCGGCTACAGGACCGGCCGCCCAATCGCCGACCACCGCCTCGTGCTCGGTCCCGGCGCCGTGCTGCGGTCCGGCACCGTGATCTACGGCGGCGCCACCATCGGCGCCGGCCTGCAGACGGGCCACAACGTGGTGATCCGCGAGGAGAACCGGATCGGCGACAACTTCCAGATCTGGAACAACTCGACGGTGGACTACGGGTGCGTCATCGGCAACCACGTAAAGATCCATTGCGCCTGCTACATCGCTCAGTACACGACGA
The DNA here is from genome assembly GCA_965369835.1 of uncultured bacterium. Classification (GTDB taxonomy): domain Bacteria; phylum Auribacterota; class JABMQX01; order JAFGEW01; family JAFGEW01; genus CBDUSE01. The sequence goes on along the minus strand of CBDUSE010000231.1, from coordinate 3,220 downwards.
TCGAGGACGAGGTCTTCTTCGCGCCGGGCGTAATCGTAGCCAACGACCCGTTCCCCATCCACGCCGAGATCATGCGCGGGCCGACGATTAAGCGCCAAGCGCGCATCGGCGTCAACGTCACCCTCATGCCCTACATCACTATCGGCGAGAACTCGCTCATCGGCGGCGGCAGCGTGGTGACCCGGGACATTCCCCCGGACTCGGTCGCCTACGGCTCGCCGGCCAAAGTGGTGAAATCAATCTTCGACCTCGAACCCAAGTACGGCCTGACCAAGCCGCCCTATCCACGCGATGAGGTCTCTTGAGGCGATGCGCGTGCTGGCCGTGATCCCCGCGTACAACGAGCGCGGCAAGATCGGCAACGTGGTGCGCAGGGTCCCGCGCGAGGTCGTGCACGAGGTCCTCGTGATCAATGACGGCTCGACGGACGCCACACGCCACGAGGCCGAAAGCGCCGGCGCCACGGTCATCTCGAACCCCAAGCCGACCGGCGCGGGCAGCTCCATCCGACAAGGCATCAACTATGCGCGCGAGAACAGCTACGACGTGGTGACCGTCATGGCCGGCAACGACAAGGACTGCCCCGACGAGATCCCGCGCCTGCTCGAACCGATCCTCGACGACGGGTACGACTTCGTGCAGGGCTCGCGCTGGCTCGAGGGCGGCCGCGCCGGTAACACCCCGCTCTACCGGAAGCTCGCGACAAAGCTGCATCCCTTGCTCTTCAGCCTCGCCGTGGGGCGATGGCTGACCGACACCACAAACGGCTTCCGGGCGTTCCGCACTTCGCTCTTCGACGATCCGCGCATTCGGCTCGAGCAGCGATGGCTGGCCAAATACGAGCTGGAGCCGTACATTTTCTTCAAGGCCGTGCGGCTGGGCTACAGGATCCGGGAGGTCCCGGCCACCAAGATCTACCCGCCCAAGTCGCTCGGCTACACCAAAATGCGTCCGATCACTGGGTGGTGGAGCATCCTAAGGCCGATCTTCCTGCTCGGCCTCGGGCTCAGACGATGACGACAACACGCCAGACACGGAAGAACCGAACAACAGCTCTGTGTGGTCCATTCGTTCAATGCGAGAGAGCGCACACGGTGATGCCCGAAGAGCGGCGGGCCGAGGGCGACCCGCCCTACATTGCTTCCGCGCCGACGGCATTCTCCGGTCGATGTGCAGGCTCAGTGTGCTCGTCGTCGAGCGTCGCGTACGTGGGATGTAGGGCGGGTCGCCGCGCGCGCGGAACGCGCGACGCCCGCCGCAGCCCCGAAGGGGCGATAGAGGTATGTCATCTGAGGAATCCCAGACACGTCGAGCAATACAGGGAGTGAGCCATGAACATCCCGCTCGTTGACCTGCGCAAACAGTACCGGATGCTCAAGGACGAGATTGATCCCGCCATTCAAGCCGTCCTCGACAAGTGCAACTTCATCCTCGGCGACGAAGTGGCAACCTTCGAGCAGGCGTTTGCCCGCTTCGTCGGCGTACGCCACGGCATCGGCATCGCCTCGGGAACCGAGGCGCTGCACCTGGCGATGCGGGCGCTCGGCATCGGCGCCGGCGACGAGGTGATCACCGTGGCCAACACGTTCATTGCGACCGTGCTGGCGATCTCGCTCACGGGCGCACGCCCCGTGCTGGTTGACTGCGAGCCCGAGGGCCACGAGATTGACGTCAATCAGATCGCGGCAACCGTTACTGAGCGAACCAAGGCGATCGTGCCCGTGCACCTGTACGGCCAGTGCGCCGACATGGACCCGATCCTCGAGCTGGCTGAGCGAAAGGGCCTCGTCGTGATCGAGGACGCGGCCCAGGCACACGGCGCGGAATACAAGGGGCGCGCCGCCGGCTCGATGGGCACCCTCGGCTGCTTCAGCTTCTACCCGGGCAAGAACCTGGGCGCGTACGGCGACGGCGGTATCGTGGTGACCGACGACGAAGCGCTTGCCGAGAAGCTCCGCCTCCTGCGCAACTGGGGCTCGACCGTCAAGTACCATCACCCGGTCATCGGCTTCAACAGCCGGCTCGACACGGTCCAGGCCGCCGTGCTGAACGTCAAGCTCAAGCACCTGCCGAAGTGGAACGAGGCACGGCGCCAGTGCGCCAGCATCTACGCCGACCTCCTTTCGACCGAGCCGATGGTCATTCCGCCCCGCACGATGCCGTACGGCACCCACGTCTTCCACCTCTACGTCGTACAGGTGCCGCACCGCGACGAAGTGCTCAAGGGATTGCACGCTGCCGGCGTCGGCGCGGGCGTCCACTACCCGATCCCCGTGCACCTGCAGGAGGCATACGCGTCGCTCGGCCACAAGGAAGGCGACTTCCCGAACGCCGAGCGGCTGGCGAAGCGGTGCCTGTCGCTCCCGCTGTTCCCCGAGCTCGAGGAGGACCAGATCGCTGCCGTCGTTGATGCGCTTCGCGACCAACTCCACACCCGGTAGGCACCGGTCCAAAGGGCCGGTGCTTGTCGCCCTGGCGACGCTTTTCGGCGCGGGTTACCTCCCGCGCGCGCCCGGCACGTTCGGCGCGCTGCTCGGCGTGCCGGTAGCAGTGGGCCTGCGCCTCGCCGGGCTTCACTTCGCGCTCGAAGCCGCCATCCTGCTGGCGCTCGTGCTCGGCGCAGTGCTCGTCACAGGCCGCGCGGAGAAGGCGTTCGGCCAATCGGACCCGCCCGAGATCGTCCTCGACGAGTTCGCGAGCATCCCGGTCACGCTCTTCCTCGTGCCGCTCGCCTGGCACTGGTACGCGCTCGGCTTCGGGCTTAACCGCGCGCTCGACATCCTCAAGCCGCCGCCGGTCCGCCAGCTCCAGAAGCTCCCCCGGGGGTGGGGAATCGTAGCCGACGACATCGCCGCCGCCGTCATGGCCAATCTCGTGCTCCACATGCTCGTGCGCGTCCTCACCTAGCAGGCTGCTGAAAAAGACCGACGTCCGGTTGAATCGTTGAGCCCTCAAGGGCGTTTGGTAGTAGCCTATCAGCGAACGGCAGGATTCCGAAGCCCCGCAGAGGCGGATGGTAGTAGCCTATCAGCGAACGGCAGGATTCCGAAGCCCCGCAGGGGCGGATGGTAGTAGTCTATCAGCGAACGGCAGGATACCGAAGCCCCGCAGGGGCGGATGGTAGTAGCCTCGGGCGCTCGCCCTTCGAAGCCTTGGCGAAGAAGGGCCAGCCCGTGGAACAGGGCGACAGAAAGGACAGAGCCCCTTTGGGGCGATTCAA
>CBDUSE010000230.1:0-4126 GCA_965369835.1 uncultured bacterium | reverse complement strand
TGATGATATCGCGCGAACACTCTAAAGTTGCTGCAATGCTTGAAAGGAGAAAGCAATTACCGAGATCGGTTTTCTCGTTGAGGACGACCCTGAAGGGGGCTACGTGGCCCGCGCCCTGAGCGAGTCCATCTTCACGCAGGCCGACACCCTCCCCGAACTCCGCGAGCAGGTCTTGGACGCGGCCGCTGTCATTTCCCCAACGCAGACCAGCGGCCTAAAATGGTCCGGCTCCACCATGTCCGCCAGTGCTATCTTGCGTGACGTCGCGGCACACCATCGCATGGCCCGCGAAGATCTATTGAAGGAACTCTTTTAGTGACTGCGAGAATCCAGCATGCGCATCCCTGGGTTGTCCGCGAAGTATGGGGAAACAACACCGGTTGTAGAAGCCAGCTCGCAGGCGGCAAATGTTGCTGTCTGTACGCAAGCGATCAGTTTTGAATGCGAAGCAGCGCGCAACCTGGCCGTAGAGGAAAACCGGGCGCCGTGTTTGTCTGGAAGGTTCTCAAGAAAGTTTACTTCGATATTGCGCGGCACGACGTGAGCGGCCAGGCGGCGGTGCTCGCGTACTCGCACCTCTTTTCGCTTTTCCCGTTTCTGCTGTGCCTGTCGGGCCTCGTCGGCATCTTCGGCCAGCGTACCGAGCTGATCCCGTGGGTGATGGTGCGCATCGAGCGCTACTTGCCCGCCGAGGCGCTGCCGGTGATCGAAGACACGTTCGAAGGCATTATGCGCGGCTATGCACCGCACGTGTTTACCGTCGGGTTCGTGGCACTCATCTACCTTGTCTCGCGCACTTTCCTTCGGCTGATGAAGGGGCTGTCGGTCGCGTTCGACTCGCCCAAGAAGCGCAACATCGTTTGGGCGAACGTGCTCGGCTTTCTCATGGCAATCGTGAGTCTTGCGGCCGTGATCATCGCGTTTAACTTCGTCATTGTCGGACGCCGGTGGATGGACGAGCTGCTCGCGGCGGCGCAGATCACGGGCTTCTGGAAGTTCTTCGGCGATTATCTGCGTTATCCCTTCGCGTTTCTTCTGATCTTCGTCGTCGTACTGCTCATTTACCGCGTCTGCCCTACGAGAAAAATACGCCGGAGCGACCTGTGGCCCGGCGCGATCTTCTTTACCGTGATGTGGGTTGTGATGACGCGCGCGTTCGGCATCTACCTGACGTCGTTCAACCGCTACAACCTGGTCTACGGCACGCTCGGCGGCCTGATGATCCTGATGGCGTGGTTCTACATGAGCGGATTCCTGCTGCTGCTCGGCGCGGAGATCGCTGCAGCAGTGCACGAGGTGCGCGCCGAACATCAGCATCCGCCCGCGTGATATTCACGCATAGCGCGCCAGTTTCGGCCCAGTTTTTCCTGCCATTTGGCAGCAAACTGGGCCAAAGCGATTTTAGTTTGCAATCCCACCTCACGGCAGCGCAGTGCCTTGCGTTGAAGGTTCATTTGACTCACGCCCCCCGACGACGCAATGGCATCGCTTTTGCACTATGCATAAATCGCAACGAGAGCAGCCGTTAGTATTGATCCCATCAACGAGATAGCGTGGGATTGCACGGCGTGATGAAGCTCTCGATCGGACAGGAGGTGGAACTGATGGCGCGCGCTCGACGACAAGCCACGGCACCCGGCGCCGCACGCTTGCAGGGCGGATGCTGCAGAGGATTTGCGCACGCGTACTTCGTGTGGCGCCCTCCCCGCGCCGCCCGCGCCAATTCAGCCGGTTCCGTTTGCAGCTCTCTTCGCCCAGGAGGCAGTTTTCATCGTTTTCATTCCCGCGGCGGGGCCGGACGCGCTGACCCTTGCGACCCCCGACTCCCCCTTCCTCCCGCGCCGCCATGGCCTACCCCCTGCCGGGTGCGCTCCGGCAGGCCGTGGCGGCGAACGACATCCCCCTTGCAACACGCACTATGCAAGCTGCGCCTCGGCCCCGTCGCGGGTAAGTCTCTCGCCGGGGCGCGGCTCGCACGACGGTGGCGCATCCGCTTCTGACCGAAGCACCCGGTCCAGGCGAAAGCACCGTCCCCGAAGTCACCTTATGGCTGCCGCTGTCCGCCACGCGGCCGCCTGCCGGCTTGCAGCCGCTTTCCCGTGTCCGCGCGCCATCCCTTGTCCGTTGCGGGCCATGACCGGCGGCCGCCGCTTTTCTGCTCACAAAATAGGAGCGCTTCTGGTATTGTTCGCACCTTGATCACGACGCGTGACGAGGGACGATGAGCGCGAACGAATCGGCAACGGTGAAGTTTCTCGACCTCAAAGCGGAGTTCGAGCCGATCCGCCAAGAAATTCTGGGGGCGGTCCACGAGGTCATCGAGTCGCAGCAGTTCATTCTCGGTCCGAAGGTGGCTGAGCTCGAGGAGGCCGTCGCCGCCTACTGCGGCACGGCGCACGCCGTGGGTGTCTCGTCGGGCACGGACGCGCTGCTTGTGGCGCTCATGGCGCTCGACATCGGGCCCGGCGACGAGGTCGTCACGCCCGCCTTCAGCTTCTTCGCCTCGGCCGGCTCGATTCACCGGCTCGGCGCGAAGCCGGTCTTTGTGGACATTGACGTGGAAACCTACAACGCCGCGCCGGATAAGATCGAGGACGCGATCACCGCGCGTACGAAGGCCATCTTGCCCGTGCATCTCTTCGGGCAGTGCGCCGACATGACGGCGATCATGAAGATCGCCGAGGCGCGCGGTCTGCCCGTCGTCGAGGACGCTGCCCAGGCGATCGGCGCTGAACACGGCGGCAAACGCGCAGGCAGCTTCGGGGCGTTCGGCTGTCTCTCGTTTTTCCCCACAAAGAACCTCGGCGCGTTCGGCGAGGGCGGCATGCTCACGACGAACGACCACGCGCTCGCTCAGCGAGCGCGCATGCTGCGCCACCACGGCGACCGCGGCCGCTACGACCACGTGCTGGTGGGCGGCAACTTCCGGCTCGAGGCGATCCAGGCCGCCGTCCTCCTCGTCAAGCTCAAGTATCTTGACGACTGGACGGCCAAGCGCCAGGCCAACGCGGAACGCTACAACCGCCTCTTGACCGAGGCCGGCCTCGCACCCGAGCGCGTTCGCCCGCCCGTCGAGCGTCGTAGCCGCCACATCCACAACCAGTACGTCATCGAGGTCGAGCGCCGCGACGAGCTTTCCGCCTACCTTACCGAGCGCGGCATCGGCCACAGCATCTACTATCCGCGGCCGCTCCACCTCCAGCCCTGTTTCGCGCCCCTCGGCCACAAGCCCGGCGACTTCCCCGCCGCCGAACGCGCGTGCACCCGCGTCCTCGCGCTCCCCATCTACGCGGAACTTCCCGAATCCAACGCCGTCCGCGTCGTTGAGGCCATGCAGGACTTCTTCGGCAGGTGAAACCCAGCGACGGCGCTGATTGAAGTAACTCCTTGACATGCGGTGGGCCGCACACGATCTTCTGCACGGAAGGTGCTACGAGGAACACTCGATGATTGACTCCGAGCAGGACAGGAACGAGATCGAGACACTGTGCCGGGGGCTTGGTGTGACACGGCTCGACCTGTTCGGCTCAACTGCGACCGGCGGTCGCACGCCCGAGAGCGACATCGACTTACTGGTGCAGTTCGACCGCTCTCGTGGCGACTTGTTTGCCCGCTACTTCGATCTCAAGGAGGCGTTGGAGCGAATCTTCGGGCGACCCGTCGACCTCGTTGTCGAGGAGGCGATCCGCAATCCCTACTTCAAGCAAGCCGTGGAGCGCAGCCGAAGAAATGTCTTTGCCGCTTGAGGTCCAGAAGTGCCTGCGTGACGTATGCTAGAAGTCCTGGCACTCCTCGAGAGTTGTCATCATCGGCCAGTTCCCGTCGAAGTAACGTCGCAGCGACGGATCCCCAAGGACCAAAATGCGTGTCTCATCGTCCGGAAACACGATGAGCCTAACGTCTCGCGGCGACAGGCGAAGTCTGAAGACTCCTCTCGCGTTCTCATCAGGAAAGATGTACCTACCGACTAACCCGCATTTCTCACAGCGGATGCACGTGCGGTGTTCCCCGACGAGCCGCGTTGCGGCGATTGAGAGTAGCCTCGGGCGCACGCCTGCTGCCCAAGGGGCAGCAGAGCGAAGCCCGTGGGAAGCGCAACCGAAAAAACACCCCGAGCCCCGTCAGG
>CBDUSE010000229.1:0-4247 GCA_965369835.1 uncultured bacterium | reverse complement strand
AATCATACTGGAGGCGAGCAGCATAATCAACCACACTTACGAAACACTACACTAGGATCGAGGGCAGGATCCTGGATGAGGACGGCAACCCCATCCCGACGGCCAGCCTCTCAGCGGTGAATGCCAGGACCCTGGGAAGGATCCACGACGCTCGAGTCAACGATGACGGAACGTTCCTGTTTGGCGGCCTTGACTCGGGAAGGTACGCGGTCGAGGCCCACGCCAGAGATTTCATTGATCTGCGTGTCAACCAAAACGCGCCCGCTAGCGACGTTGAGATCGTCATGCGACGAGGCGGCACGCTCCGGGGCCGCGTTGTGGACAAACTTACTCGCGAGCCAATCAAAGACTTCTGGGTCGGCGACCTTGAATACCACACCGAAGCTGAACCCGGTCACCAGGGACGGTTCGCGCTCACGGGGCTCGACAGCGGTTCCTATGATGTCAGAATAACGGCCGAAAACTACGCACCAAGGATCATCGAGGACATCCGCGTCGAAGCGGGTCAAGAGACAGAAGAGGTCCTCTTTGAGCTCGTGAAGGGCGCCACTGTTCTCTTTTCTGTCACTTCAGCAATAGATGGCACCGCCATTTCCGGTGCGAAGATTGGGCCGGCTCGCCGCTGGTTCGACGACGAGGCGGAAGAAGAGGATACACCCACTACTGGCAAGGACGGAACCTGCCCGTTCGAACACCTCGACAAAGGCTCGTATCAGTTCGTCGTCCGTCATAACGAATACGCCGACCGGAAGATCGCTGTCAAGATCGTCGAGGAAGACGAAAGGAAACAGGTTGACGTTCTTCTCGACAAGGGCCTCACGCTGCACGGCCGCGTCGTCACCAGGGGTGACCGAGTACCGATCGAGGGCGCGAAGGTGAAGCTTTTCGAAGAAGGGAGCTTCACGGCAGGGCTTACCAGCAGCACGAACGCCGATGGCGCATTCACCCTCCCGATGGTCCCGGCCGGCCGCTACACGGTGCAGGCAGGACACGCCGGCTACGCGTTCAAGTACATAGAGGCATACTTCGACCCGGACTTCGACGAAGAGCTCACCATCGAACTTGGTCCAGGGATACACCTCGTCGTGGAGGTCACCAACCCTGACGGGAGCCCGCATAAGGATGCAGGCGTGATGATCTTCGGGCCCGACGTGGCCGGCCTCGGGGGTCTCACGGACGAGAAAGGCCACTACGTGCTCGAGGACTGCCCGCCAGGACGATACCATGTCCGGGTCGGCGAGGCGGGCAAGAAGGGCATGGGCGCGTTCAAGGAGGTTGACGTGCCGGCGGGCAAGGAGACGGTGTTGCGCTTCGCGCTGGGCGGCGGGGCCACTGTCTTCGGCACGATTTCGCTCAACGGCAAGCCGATGGAGGAAATGTACGTTTACGCATGGCCCAAGGCGGTCTCCTCCGAGCGGACTGACTACACCTGGGGCCTCAACTGCTCCACCGACGAACATGGTCGCTACAACATCCCCGGCCTCCAGCCAGACGAGTACAAGCTCGAAGTCTGGGTGGACGACTTCACGGACGCCGTTCCCGGCAGGGAGGGCTGCATCGTGCGCCGCGACTTCGCCCTTGGCACCGAAGACCTGCAGTTGAACGTGGAGCTGGGTGGCGACAGCGTCATGGGCACAGTCCTCGACGACACTGGCACACCGCTGCAAGACGCAGCCGTCGGTATCATCCCCATCGCGACGGCCGACGACCGCGTCGAGGCAATGTTCGCCATCCGTGACACCTACACGGGCTGGCACTCCACCGATGGGCTTGGCCGATTCACGATCATGGGTATCGGCGAGGGGACCCATCGCCTCACCGTTAGCAGAGCAGGCTACGCGAACAAGATTGTGGCAATCGAGAAGGAGGCGGGCCGCGACCTCTCGAACGTAGTCATCAAACTGGAGAAAGAATCGATCCTGCTCCTTCGTGCCCACGGCACCAACGGCAGAGCCCCGGACCGGATCTTTATCGCCGTTTGCGATGCGGAGGGCCGTCTGCTCAAGGAAGAGGAACTGGGAGCCGCCGCCGAGACCGGGGAATGTCGCATCAACGGCCTACCCACCGGCCGGCTGACGATCGTGGCCGCGACGCGGAACTACGCCCCGATCCGAGAGGAGGTCATCCTCCAACCTGGAAAGGGCTCGATCCTTGACCTCGACTTCGTGCCGAGCCACGAGCTTGGCGTCACCGTCTTGGACAACAAGGGCGTGCCTTTGCCCGGTGCCCAGGTGCTGCTCGACCCCGGCGGCGACGTCGCCCTCGCCAGTACCCTCGCGTGCGGTGCCCTGGCGCCCGGCGAAGCCGACGACCACACCGATGACACTGGCGCCCTGACGTTCCAGCACGTGGCCGACGGCGACTACACGGTCAATGTCCTGGCCGACGACTACGAGCCCGCCGCTGCCAAGGTTCACATCACGGGGGCGGACAAGGAGCTCATTGTCACGCTCAAGCCGACCAAAGCGGGGCGCCAGCAGTAAGCCAAACCCTGGCCGCCTACCTCTTCCCCCGCTTCATCCAGCTCATGGAAAGCAACCCCATCACCACTCGCTAAGGGAACCTTTGCGCCTCTGCGTGAAGCAGTTTCCTTTTCTCACGCTAAGACGCAAGGCCGCAGATAAGGCGCTCCGACGCAGGCTCGTAGACGCGGCCCTTGTCAGGGCCCGCATCCTATGATATCATGGTATTTGGATGCGTTGATATGAGGGCACGCGCAGCATCGGGCACCGCCGGCTTAGTCAACTCTTGATGGTCTCGGTTTCTCGCAGGAGGAGGCGCGCCATGTTTAGGATTCGCGCTTGGTTGCTTGTAGTAATCATCGCCATCGGCGTTGGGGCGTATCTCGTCGTCACGAACCTCGGCCCCGGCCGAAAGCAACCAGCGGACCAGCCCCAGGTACTCCCGGAGCCAAAGACCGCAGAAAAAGGCGAAACGGCGCCGCCGGGCAAATCCGCTACTGAGCAACCATCGCAGGACATGCCCGATACCGCCAAGGCCGCTACCGCATCCGGCGCCACCGACAGCAAGGACACATGCGTCATCGGCGGAACGGTCCTTGACGCGGAGAAGAAGCCCGTCGCCGCGGCCGATGTGATTCTCCTTTCTGGTCCGTGCACGGACGCAACCGCGTTCAAGACCCGAACCGACGATGGCGGCCGGTTCCGTTTCGACAATGCTCCGCGCACCAACGACCACCTCGTCCTCAAGCGTCCCCCGATCGGGGCACCCTGGTGCCTCGGCAAGGTTGATCCGTCCGCAAAGACGCCGGAGGAGCTCGCGAACCTCGAGTTCACCCTCGAGGGAGAGCGCACGTGGACGGCCGTGACCAAGGACAAGAGCAGCACACCGCTCGCAGGCGTCTCGGTGACGCTGATCTCAAACAACAGCGACGGCCTTGACCGGCGCAAATGTCCCGAGGCGCTCAGTTGCTCGATGCAGACCGACGCGCAAGGCCGCGTCGTGTTCAATGCGCTCGAATCGGGACACTACGGCCGTATCGCACAGCTCGAGGGCTTCGCCACAGTGGTGCAGGGCCACTTCTGCTGCCATGGAGAGCCGCAAGAGAAGCCGTTGGTTATCACTCTCGCACGGGGTGGCTCGATCTGCGGCCTGGTGCTCGACCCGGAAGGCCGGCCGGCAAAGAACGCTTCGGTGACTTGCCATACTCAGGAGCGTTACTACGGCAGCCTTGATATGCCGACTGCCACGACGCGCTGCGGCACGAACGGCGCATTCACGTTGAGCGACCTGCCCGAAGGGCGCTACCTGCTGGTGGCCTCCTCGGACGAGTCCAGCGACGGCTACCTCCAGCGGGTCCGTGTAGTGCCGGGGCGGGAGCGAAGGGACTGCACGATCACCCTTGAGCCCGCACGAGAAGTCCAAGGCCGGGTGCTGAACACTGCGAAACAGCCGCTCGAGGGCGTCACCGTTCGGCTGACGCGGAGCCTCCCGGACGCTTCAAGAAGGCGCTACTACCACTCCCGAGACATTGAGATCGAGCACCTCACCACCGGAGCCGACGGCAGCTTTCGATTCAAGAAAGCGCCGACGAAGGGCGCCGAGGTTGCAGCCCGGAAGGAAGGCTACGAGAGCCCTAGGCCAACAAAGGTTTCAGGCGACGAGCCGATAACGATCGTCCTCGTCGCCGGCCCGATTGTAACCGGCGTGGTGACCGCAGCCGAGACCGGCAAAAAAGGCGGCATTGAAATAACCTGAGGAGATGACCAAACTTTCTGATAATGCGT
>CBDUSE010000228.1:0-4247 GCA_965369835.1 uncultured bacterium | reverse complement strand
CAAGATGCCGGCGCTACAATCGGCGCGAACTGTAGCGCCGCCGTCCCGGCGGCTGTGTGGCGGGCATCTTGCCCGCCGAGGTAAGGTGAGCGCGTTGTGTGGTCCGGGGGCGGGATCCGCCTTCGCCGGAGGCTTCGGCGGGCTTGCGCACCCCCGAGACAGCCGGCAAGATGCCGGCGCTACAATCGGCGCGAACTGTAGCGCCGCCGTCCCGGCGGCTGGGCGCCCCGAGGGAATGACGGATGTCGGACGACCTTAGGCAGATAGAGAGCGAGCTTCAGGAGGCGATGGCTGCCTGCGCCGACCTGCGCGCGCTCGAGGGCATGCGCGTAAGATACCTCGGCCGCAAGGGCGTGATCACCGAGCTGCTGAAGCAGATCGGCACGAAGCCGCCCGAAGAGCGCCGCGACTTCGGCGCGCGCGTGAACGAGCTCAAGCGCCTTGCCGCCGAGGCCGTCGAGTCGCGCAAGGCTGAGCTTGAATCAGCGGAGGCGGCTACGGCGGTCTCCCGGGAGGAGGTGGACGTCACCCTTCCCGGAAGGCGCCCCACGATCGGTCGGAAGCACATCATCACGCAGACGCTCGATGAGATCATCGAGATCCTCAAGGGGATGGGGTTCGCGGTCGAGTACGGCCCCGAGCTCGAGACGGACTATTATAACTACGAGGCGCTCAACTTCCCACCGAACCATCCCGCGCGCGATATGCAGGACACGTTCTGGATTGACGAGACGCACCTGCTGCGGACGCATACCTCGCCGGTGCAGATCCGCGTGATGGAGCGGATGAAGCCGCCGGTGCGCGTGATCATGCCGGGGCGCTGCTTCCGCAATGAGTCGGTCAACGTGCGCAGCCACGTGATGTTCCACCAGATCGAGGGGCTTTACATAGACGAGGGGGTGACCTTCGGCGACCTCAAGGGCACGCTCTACACTTTCCTGCAGACGTGGCTGGGCATGGAGGTCGAGCTCCGGTTCAGGCCGAGCTACTTCCCGTTCACCGAGCCGAGCGCGGAGGTGGATGTAACCTGCATCCTGTGCAAGGGGAGCGGCTGCCGCATATGCAAGCACACCGGCTGGCTCGAACTGCTGGGCGCTGGGATGGTGGACCCGGCCGTGTATGCGCACGTCGGCTACGACCCCGAGCGTTACACCGGCTACGCGTGGGGGCTCGGGATCGAGCGGCTCGTGATGATGAAGTACGGCATCGAGGACATCCGGCTCTTTTTCCAGAACGACATCCGCTTCCTCGAGCAGTTTTAGGGATCGGCGTAAGGACCGACGGCGATGACGACAGTAGCGATAGAGCAGGGGATCGGCGAAATGGTCGAGACCGCACAGCGTGTCTTCGGCCCGCGATTGCGCCAGGTCGTTCTCTACGGCTCGTACGCCCGCGGCGAGGATGACGAGGAATCGGACGTGGACTTGCTAATCGTGGCGGACGAGGCGCGCGGCGAGGGCTGGGACCGGATCATCGAGCTCATGTCGGACCTCTGCATTCGGATCGGCAGGCTCATCGTGCCCGCGATGGTCGAGACAAAGCACTGGGAGTGGCTTGTCGAGCAAGAAGCGCCGATTGCACTCAACATCCTGCGCGAGGGACGCGTATTGTGGCCCGCGAGTGAACGCAAGCAGTAGCTCGTCATGAAAGTACCGTATAGCTGGCTCAGGGAGTTTGTGGACGTGGACCTGCCGGCCGAGGCGCTGGCGGACCGGCTCACGATGGCGGGGCTCGAGGTCGAGGAGCTCGTGCGCGTTGGCGAGGAGCTGCGCGACATGAAGGTCGGCGAGATCAAGACCTGCGAGAAGCATCCGAACGCCGACAAGCTGACGCTGTGCGAGGTCTTCGACGGGGAGCGAACGCTGCAGGTCGTCTGCGGCGCCACGAACCACACAGCAGGCGACAAGGTGGCGCTCGCCTACCCGGGCCAGCGGTTCGTCTCGCTCAAGACCGGCGAGGAGACGGTGCTGAAAAAGACCAAGATCCGTGGCGTCGAGTCGCAGGCGATGATGTGCTCGGAGGTCGAGGTCGGCCTCGGCGAGGAAGCGGTCGACAGGGTCGATGAGGCCGGGATCATGATCCTGCCCGAGGAGGCGCCCGTCGGCGCGAGCTTCGTCGAGGCGGTGGGGCTCGCCGACGTAGTCTTCGACATCGCCGTGATGCCGAACCGGCCGGACGTGGCGAGCGTGATCGGGGTCGCGCGCGAGGTAGCGGCCTTGTTTGACTTGCCGATGCGCGAGCCGGACTGTTCGGTGACGGAGGACGGCAAGAGGCCCGTCGAGAAGTGGGCGAAGATCGAGATCCTCGCGCCCGAGCTTTGCTCCCGGTACGTTGGGCGGATCATTGACGGCGTCACGATCGGCCCGTCGCCTCCGTGGCTGCGCCAGCGCCTGATGAAGGTCGGCATCCGCTCGATCAGCAACATCGTGGATGTGACCAACTTGGTCATGATGGAGCTGGGCCAGCCGCTGCACGCTTTTGACTACGCCACGATCAGGGACGGCCATATCATCGTGCGCCGCGCGCGCACCGGCGAGACGATGACGACGCTCGACGGCCAGGAACGCGTCCTGGACGAGGAGATGCTCGTGATCGCCGACCCCTCGGGCGCGATCGCGCTCGCCGGTGTCATGGGGGGCGCGAACACCGAGGTCGAGCCGGAGACTGCAACCGTGCTGCTGGAGAGCGCGTGCTTCGAGCCGGGTTGCATCCGGCGCACCTCAAGGAGGCTCGGGCTGCCGAGCGAGTCGTCGTACCGCTTCGAGCGAGGCGTGGACCCCGGGCTCCAGGCGCGTGCAGCCGCGCGTGCGGCGCAGCTTATGGCCGAGCTTGCTGGTGGCCGCGTGATGCCCGGCGCACTCGATGTCGTGGCCAAGGAGTTTGAGCCGCAACGGGTTACGGTGCGCACCAGGCGGATAAACCTCATGCTGGGGACCGAGCTCAGCCAGGGCGAGGTTGAGACGATGCTGCGTCGGATGCAGTTGCCGATTGTCGAGGTCCGACCTTCCGTCGGCAGCCGCGGCGGCGAGACGGTGGTGGAAAATCCCTCGTACCGGGTGGACCTCGAGCGCGAGATTGACTACATCGAGGAGGTGGCGCGCCTGTACGGCTACGACAACGTTCCGACGCCGGTTTCGAGCACAAAGATCGTGCCTCACGAAGAGAGCGTCGGCGAGCGGCTCGAGCTGATTTCCAAAAATGTGTTGACTGGATTCGGTTTCTTTGAGATAATGAACTGCAACTTGATTAGCGACAAGACGGCGTCGGCCGTCGGTGAATTGCTCTTTGATGCTCCGGCCCAACCGGTTCGGGTTCTGCAGGCCAAGAGCGCCGACCTGATCAACCTGCGGCAAACGCTGCTTGCGGGGATGCTCGAGACGATCGCGCGTAACCACCGGCAGCGGCGGCTCGATGTGAAGTTCTTCGAGATCGGGCGCGTGCACCTGCGCGATCGGAGCGGCAAGCCGCTCGAGCGCACGATGCTCTCGCTCGGGCTCTCGGGCAAGCGCGACGGAGACGCCTGGGACCTGCGGCCGGCCGAGGTTGACTTCTTTGATCTGAAAGGCTCGATCGAGGGGTATCTCAAGGCGGTCGGCGTTGACGCGGTCTCGTTTGCTCCGGCGAGCAACCGGCTGTTCATGCCGGGCCAGTGCGCGAGCGTTGCCGCCGGCGACGTGGCGCTTGGACTGTGCGGCCGGGTGAGCGCCGAGGCGGCGGTCGCGTTCGACCTCGAGGCTCCGGCGTACGTAGCGGAGTTCGACCTCGAGACGCTCGCCGGATCGGCGCGATTTGTGGGCGAGTACGAACCGTTGCCGGTTTATCCCGGCATGAGGCGCGACGTCGCCCTCATCGTGAGCGAGGCGACGCCGTTTGAGGCGGTGCTCCGGGTGGTTGAATCGGTCAAGGTGCCGATCCTGCGCGGCGTGAGGCTCTTTGACCTCTACCGCGGCGAGCAGGTCGGCGCCGGGCGCAAGAGCCTGGCGCTGGCGTTCGAGTATCGTTCGGACGCGGGCACGCTCACCGACAAACAGGTCGAGAAGGCGCACGCGCGGATCAGGAAGGTGTTGCTCGAAAAGCTTGATTGTGAGATACGGGAAGCGTAACTGAACTGCGGTTGATACTATGTCCTGAAGGTGTTTGGCACAGGATTGTTTGGTGTACGATAGAGGTATAACGACCGTTCGGATCTTCGGCAAGGAGTACCCGATTGCCAGCGACCAGAACCCGGAGTACGTACGCATGCTGGC
>CBDUSE010000227.1:0-4299 GCA_965369835.1 uncultured bacterium | reverse complement strand
GACGGGGCTCCGGTTTTCTCAGGGCGCCCGAGACCACGGGCTTTCGCCCGTGGCTTCCTTCTTCGCTTGAGCTACGAAGGACAAGACTCCCAGTCGCCGCTGGGCGGCTCACGGGTGGGCCGGCAAAGGAGGATCTTTCGAGGCAAGCAGAGCTATCTCGCTCTTGGAGATCCGGCTTTTTTCAGCAACCTACTAAGCCCAAACGCGGTCTCCTCCCGACTCGCGCGCGAACACGCCTCTCCATAGGCGTGTCGGCGGCACCGTTGATCGGCTCGTAGAGGTCGTGGCCGGCGTAGCGCTTGGCTTGCGACGTGAGCACCCAGCCCTCGAGCTCATTGCTCGCCGGCAGGAGCCTGAGCGTGCCCTGTGGTGGGGATGGCTTCTGGGTCTTCTTGCCCTCGCCGCAGCCGCAGCCGGCAGCGACGCTGATTGTCAGGATCAACACGGCAATGAGTGCGGTCGGGCGCATCAGGTCTTCCTTCTTCACGGGGTCGGGTCGATCATATCACGGGAGGCCACGCTTGTGTTCCGCGAGCCGGCGACAGACATCCCGATCCCTCCCTTATTGCTCTCGAACGCGGTAGTAGCGGCGCGAGTTGAGTGCGACGGCGTCCAGGTCCGTCCAAGTCCCCGTCTGGCCCACGGGGATCTCGTGCCAGGTCACCTTGTCGTCCGACCACTCGGCGACGTATGAGAGGCCGGGCTGCGCCGTCCAGTCGAGCGCTATGTTGCTCCCGCTGCGAACGAAGGACGTGATGCTGAGCGCATACGACGCATGATAGCCGAGGTCGACGATGCCGGTGTCACGCACCTCGTCGGTGCGCGTCGTGAGGCGATCGAGGCCCAGCTCAACGGCAAGGCCGCTTCCCGTGTCCGCGCATGGGCTTTCGGCGGCCTGCCCGGCGGCCGTTCGACTCAGGTAGTAGGTGTGGAGACGTCCAGGCGTGAAGAGCGGGTCGGTCGAGAAGACGCCGCTCGAGCCGGCGAAGTCGCCGTCCTCGATGTCGCAATGACTCGCGGCGACCTGTGCCTGGCCGGCGATGTCCAGATCGTCGCCATTGCCCCAGAAGATCGTGTTCTCTAGGGCGACCTCGTTGCGGTAGAGGAACGCGGCCCCCTGGACGGCGTTGTCGGCCACGGTGCAGTTGATCAGCTCAATGCGGGCCGTACCGCTCGCCCAGATACCGTGGCTTGCGTTGCCGGCGATGAGACAGTTGTCGAGCCGGGCCAAGCCCGTGTAGTTGATGCCGATGCCGTTCCAGCTCCCGGTCAAGGTGCAGTTGCGGAGCGTGACGCTCGAATCGTGCGAGCGGATGCACACGCTGCCCGCCTCGGGCAGCGTCGTGATCGAGAGGTTGCTGATGACGGCGGCGTGGTCATCGTGGCAGTAGACGGCCGGTCCCGTGCCGTCGCTCGGTGGACGGAGCACGGTGTGCCCGACGCCCGCTCCGACAAGCGACAAGCCACCGGCCAACTCGAGCACCTCGGCATACGTGCCCGAGGCGATGCGCACCTCGGTCGGGCCGTCCGCCGCGTTAATGGCGGCCTGGATCGTCTTCTTGGGGCCGTGAATGCCCGTCGGGACGGCGGCCTGCCCATCCCACGTGTCATTGCCCGTCTGCGCGTTGACGTGCAGGACGGTCTTCTCTGCGCAATGGAGCTTGACGAACTCGGCGATATCGGCGTCCTGGCCTGTGAAGACGTTGAACTCGGGCCATTCCCACACGTCGATGTCCTGGATGGCGAACGTGAGCCGCACTGACGCGCCCTGCTCGATAGTGACGCCCGGCATCGCGGCCTCGGGGATGGCGGCTTCGACGACGTAGCCGCCTTCACGGAGTGCGTAGCGGGCCGCGACGGCCGAGACGTCATGTGCGACCATGTAGTTGTCGTCCTCGTTGAGATGGTTGCGGCCGTGGACCTGGGCCACGCCGTCCTCGCCGCTGGGCGTGATCATGATGATGTAGTTCTTGTCGCCGCAGTAGCTCCAGCCGTCCTTCTGGGCGTCGATGCGCACCTGGAACCCGTCGTGCCAGCGCGGCTCGAGCGGCACCTGGACGGCATCATCGGTCACGTCGGCGGCGATGTAGAGCACGCCGTCGGTCCAGCGGGCGTACGTGACGGCGTCGAGGTCGGCCGTGCCGCCGTTATACGTCTCTATGAGCGAGTATTCATCCTCGCCGATCACGCCGTCGAGCACGGGCTCGCCCGGGGCGATCTGGTCGTTGAAGACAATGTGAGGGTAGGCGTCCTCGCTGTCGTCGAGGCCGTCGTCGTCCGTGTCAGGATCGGTCGGGTCGGTTTCGACGTAGTAACAGGCCATCAGCTCCTCGAGGTCGGTCAATCCATCGTCGTCGGTGTCAGGATCCTCGGGGTCGGTGCCGAGGGTCTCCTCGGTGATCGGTACGTTGCCCGCATCGGGGACGCCGTCCTCGTCGGTGTCGACCAGCATGACGACCCGGATCCAGCGCTGATCGAGGTGCAGCCAGCTCTCGGTGTCGAGCGTGCTGTTGATGAGGAAGCTGAAGTGCTTCCAGCCGTCCTTGGGGTAGGGGAACGACGAGGGCTGGTCGGCGTGGTGCGGATCGACGCCGCCCGGATTGCCGCTGACCGCGTAGAGACCGTCAAGGATGTGGAGGTACTCGTGGTAGACGACAAACTCCCTCGAGCTGGGATCTCTGCTAAGCGGGATGGAGATGTACCCGGCCTTACCCATGCAGCCGCAATTCACGGCCGTGGCGCCGCCACGTGCGGTTACCCCCTCGGTGTTCTTGAAGGCGTACATGGCGATGATGACGGAATACTGGTCGTCGACGATGCCGGCGTCGTACAGATCCTGCTCGACCGAGGTTTCGCCGTCCCACGAGTCGTAGTGCAGGCCGTATGAGGGGTCCCAGAAACGGATCATGTCGAGCGTGAGTGTGCGTTCGACGATGAGGTAGTCGACCTTCATCAGGCATCTGAGATTCGAGCTGCGCCAGATGAAGCGCTGAGACGCCTCGACATAGCCCTTCTCGGTTTCGATTTCCTCGGGCGTCAGGTGCATCTGCACCGTCTCGTCCATCTCGTAGTTGGGGTAGATGACGACGAGCGTGTCGACCTCGATGTATGGGAGCACAGCGTTCTCACCGGCCACGGCTGGAACGCAGAGGACACAGACAGAAAGGAAGGCCGCAACAAGTACCAGTGGTCGTATCATAGCTTCCCCCCAAGTCTGGCTTGCCGCTCTCAGGCGGCATCACACCAAATATGCCATCGGATTGCATGGCAGTCAAGGCTCTCGGGCGGGTTTGGGCTGACGGAGGCACGGATTCACAGGAGAGCGAGCGATCGCGCGGCGACTAGCCCCGTTGGCCGTACTTGTCCCTGTAACGCGTGCGGGCGCGGGCGACTTCCTCGGGCGGGATTTCCTCGAGGCCGCCTTTGTTGACTTGCTCGGCCAGGAAGACGGTCTGTGCTGCATCCTCGACCATGACGGCAGTCTTGAGGGCTGCTTCGGGGGTCGATCCGATCGTGAAGACGCCGTGGTTCTTCATGAGGATCGCGCGCGGCCCTGCGGCCGCGTCGGACGAGCCGATCGTACGGACGATTGCCTCGCCGATCTCCTCCTCGCCGATTGCGCAGTAGGCGCCGACGGGGATCGGGCCGCCGAACTCGTCCGCGATGGCGGTGAGCACGGGCGGGATCGGCCGGTTGGCGGCGGCAAACGCCGTGGCGTAGTTCGAGTGCGTGTGCGCCACGCCGCCGACGTGCGGCATCTTGCGGTACACGACGAGGTGCGACGGCGCGTCAACCGACGGCTTGAGCGGACCCTCGACCTGCCGACCATCGAGGTCAACGATCGCGATTGTGTCGGGCGTCAACTCGTCGAACATCACGCCGCTCGGCTTGATCGCCACGAGGCCCTTGTCGCGGTCAATGCCGCTGACGTTGCCGCTGGTCCAGACGACCAGTCGCCACTCGAGCAGGGCGCGGTTCAGCCTGCATATCTCGTCCTTCAGCTCCTCGAGCATGCCTGCGTCCTCCGTCGGGATGCCGGATCTTCAAAGCGCATTCTAGCGCATGGAACGCCCTTCGGCCAGACTAAGGTATACATCGCTTCGTTGCGGCGGGCGGCTGACCTTCGGTCAGCTTGGGCGACCCACCCTACATCCTGCTGGTCCGAGGCTCGCGATAGCGTTGTAGCGTGGGTTGCCCTCGACCCATCCTACATCCCGCCGGTCCGAGGCTGGCGATAGCGTTGTAGGGCGGGTCGCCGCGCGCGCGGACCGCGCGACGCCCGCCGAGGGCGCGTAGAGG
>CBDUSE010000226.1:0-4438 GCA_965369835.1 uncultured bacterium | reverse complement strand
GGCTCGATGTGGGGAGGTGGGCGGTCCAATACACCAGCCCTGAAGGACTGGCCTACGAGCAGAACAAGCCGCGCCTTCGGCGGGCAAGGCCGTTGAAACGGCCTCGCTTCGAGAGACGAAGCAGCCCATAAGACAAGAAGAAAGCCGCCGACGGTCGTCAGTTGAGGCCCATTTTTATCAGCTATTGCACGGACAATGTTGCGAAGAGAGCAGCTCCACTCAAGATGCCTTATTCCCGGACTGGCAGTGAAGCACGTCTACCCATCACTGCAAGCTGGTTGGTGCAGTAGCCGCGGTCGGAGGAACTGCCGGCGCTTTGCGCAGACAGCTCGCGTTCTGCCGCCGCTTATTCACAACGAGTCCACATCCGCCATGGTGCGTCTTGGGGTTGACCTTGTGAAGCACCTTTTTGGCCTGAGCTCTCCACCTCGCAGCGAAGGGCCAAACACGCGGGGTTCACTGGGCAGGAGCGTGTTGAATGTCGTGTCTGTAAGCCGGCCTGCGCCGGGGAATAAGGGTTTAAGCAAGTCATGCACCGCGTTCGGCCGGATTCCTGGCGGGAAGGAATGGATCTTGCTCAGGTGTGGATAACTCAGGCGAAAACCACCTTGCCACTCCCTTTGCGCGTCTCGCCGATGACGCGATGCGGTGTTTTCGAGGCGCGAAGGGCCGAGCGCACCTTCTCCAAGTTCTTGCGGCCAATGATAAGGATGAGGCCAACCCCCATGTTGAACGTTCGGAGCATCTCCTTATCCGACACGGCCCCAAGCTCTTGGATAATGTCGAATACCTGAAGTCGTTTCCAGGACCCGAGACGAATCACGCCATCAACCGACTTCGGGAGCACGCGGGGGAGGTTGCCCTCGAACCCGCCGCCCGTGATGTGGGCAACGCCGTTGAGGAGGCCTCGCGTAGACAGGTTGTGGACAACTTGAGAATAATCGCGGTGAATCTTGAGCAGTTCCTTACCGATCGAGGTGCGCAGTCCCGGGAGTGTATCGTCAAGCTTCAGGCCGGCTCGATCGAGGAGGACCTTGCGCGCAAGCGAATAGCCGTTGGTGTGCAGGCCGTTTGAGAGGAGGCCGACCAGGGCGTCACCCGGTCTTATCCGCGAGCCGTCAATGATCTTCGACCTGTCCACAACACCGACGATCGTGCCCACGAGGTCGTAGTCGCCTGGCTGGTAGATGTCCGGGAGTTGGGCCGTCTCGCCGCCCAGTAGCGCACAGCGTGCCTTGCGGCAGCCGGCGGTAAGGCCCGAGACGATCTGCTTGACGACCTTGGGCTCGAGCTTCGAGAAGCCGATGTAGTCGAGAAAAAAAAGCGGCCGGGCGCCTTGAGCCGCGATGTCGTTGGCGCAGTGGGCCACCAGGTCCCGGCCCACTGTCGAGTGGACACCCATCAGGTTGGCCACCTTCAGCTTGGTGCCCACGCCATCAACGCTCGCGACCAGCACCGGCCGCTTTATGCCGAGCGACGTTGCGTCGAAAAGCCCGCCGAACAGGCCGATATCGGCCAACACGCGCTCCGAGAAGGTTGAGCGAACCTTGCGGGCGATGAACCGCTTGACCGAGTCCATCGCCTCGATGTCCACACCGGCGTCCTTATAGGTCAGCCCGCGCGAGCCCATCTACCTCCTGTCCGGACCTCGGACCTTTCGCGGAATTGGAACTATACGCGACCTAGGGTGGCACTGCAAGAGAAAAACCGCTGCCGCCGATAGATTCACTTGAGAAGCTAATATGAGCAAAAGTAGCGCCTTTTTTGTCCTGATGCGGAGCGTCTAAGTAGTTCTTGGCCTGAAACTTGATTGCCAATGGCGCACAGGATGTTGTTAAGGATGCGGATTCGACCATGACAGAAGGAGTGCGAGAGATGTCTAAGAAGTTGCTTGTGCTGGCTCTGGCTATCTTCCTGCCGGCCGTACTTGGCTGTGGTGGGGAGAAACCGGAAGCGGAGAAAAGCGGCAAGGACGGTGGTGTGGAAGGCGCGAACGCTGCCGTGAAGCCTGTGCATTGGGGCGAAGAACGGGTCGTGTATGCGGAGTACGAGGAGTGGGAGAACGGGCGGATTACTCCCGGGGGCGAGCAATGGGAATCGCCGCCCACCGATGTGACCTACAGGAAGTTCACGTACCACGGGCCGAAGCTGGTCAAGCTCGAGGGCTTGGACGCAGATGGTGAACCGACATGGTTCTCAAAGATGGGTGTGCGCATGGAATGGAAGTACGCCGCCCACGGCGGGGTGATCGAGGAAGCCGCCTTCGATGAGGAAGGCACGGTTCACCTTCGCGACGTCTACAGGTATAGCGACGACGGCCGTTGCGTCACGAGAACGATGCTCGGCACCGATGGTGCAAAAGTAAACCGGAGCACGTACACGTACAGCGACGATGGCAAGACGCGCACCGAGAGGCTGGAAGTGTATGACGAGGGCGGCAAGGTCATCAGGATAGGCACGACCAAGGCGCGGTGGGACCCTGACAAGAAAGCGTGGGAGACCACGAGCGAGAAGTGGGAGGAAATCGACGAGTAGAGCCAGCGGCGACGACGCCGGAAGCGGGCGAAAGGATCACCTGCCCCCGCGTCGGGCGTTGAGTCATGTATTCGACTTGCTTTCTGGGGCCTGCCCTCCTTCGCTCAAGCTGCGGAGAGTGAACGCCACAGGCAAAGCTCCTCCTGCCGCTTCGCGGCTCGGGTTGTGGAAACCGGCTTATTCGCCGAAGAGCTTGTCCAGCGCCTCGGACCCCTTCGGCTTGCTCTTCTGGCGCGGCAACTGCTCCGGCGGCTCCTCTTCGGCGACCATGGATGCGCCGGTGCCGAGGACGAAGTCGGGATTGACGATCTGATGCATCTTGAATGATTGCACGTTCATGTCAATCAGGACGCCGAGCTTGAGCTTGGCCGCCTTGATGCGGCTCGTGACCTGTGCCTTGAGCAGCCCGGGGTGGCCGCCTTCAGCCGCGATGCGCACGAACAGCTTGTCGCGTACCACGAAGTCGAGCGTGTATTCGCCGACTGTGGCGTCCTTGTAGGTGATCGGGATCGTCTTGTTCCGCTCGTAGGGAATGTCCCGACGGGTGAGTTCCTGGGCGAAGGCGCGCTTGTACGGTTCCTCGTCGAAGCCGGGCCCGAGGATGGAATAGACTTCCTCGAGCGCCTTGCGCGCCTCGAACGCGATGTCCTCGTGGTCTACCCTAGCAGTCATCTGTACATCCTCCTTTCTGACCCCGGTGGCACGTTACCACACCGAGGCAGGCCGCGTGAAGGGCGATATTTACGCGGACCCCCGCGCGGGTCTACAATGGGGGTATGAAGCGGCCGAGGCAGATCCTGCACGTGGACATGGATGCGTTCTTCGTGTCGGTCGAGGAGCTGGCGAACCCCTCACTCGTCGGTAAACCGGTGGTTGTGGGGGGCGACCCCGATGGCCGGGGCGTGGTGGCGACGGCATCGTATGCGGCGCGCACCTACGGCATCCATTCGGCGATGCCGCTCCGGACGGCGAAGCGGCTCTGCCCGGACGCGATTTTCCTGCACTCGAACCTGCAGAACTACTCGAGCTGGTCGCGGCGCGTCTATCGCATCTTCGAGCGCTACACGCCCGACGTGCAGGCGGTCTCGATTGACGAGGCGTACCTCGATCTCACGGGCACCGAGCGGCTCTACGGGCCGGGGATCGCGGCGGCCGAGCAG
Source organism: uncultured bacterium (assembly GCA_965369835.1). GTDB lineage: Bacteria > Auribacterota > JABMQX01 > JAFGEW01 > JAFGEW01 > CBDUSE01. The sequence goes on along the minus strand of CBDUSE010000226.1, from coordinate 743 downwards.
GTCAAGCTCGAGATCAAGCGGAAGATAAAGCTCAACGCCTCGGTCGGCCTGGCGACGAACAAGCTGGTGGCGAAGGTGGCGTCCGAGCTGGCGAAGCCGAACGGGCTGTGTGCGGTGTGGCCGGGGTACGAGGCGAGCTTCCTCGCGCCGCTGGCAATCGGGCGGCTGCCTGGGGTGGGCGGGACGACGAAGGAGCGGCTCGTGGCGCTCGGGGTGCGGCGGATCGGTCAGCTTGCGCGGATTGACAAGGACCTGCTCGTCCGGACGTTCGGCCGGCTTGGCCTGCTGCTGCACCAGAGGTCGAACGGCGTTGACGCGAGCCGGGTCGAGGCGCGGTCGCTGCCGAAGTCGGTCAGCCGCGAGACCACCTACGCCGAGGACACGGCGGACCTTGAGAAGATGGACCGAACGCTCTTTCGGCTCGTCGAGCGCGTGGGGCGGGCGCTCCGGAAGGAGAAGCTGCAGGCGAAGTGCCTCACGCTGAAGCTGCGGTACAGCGACTTCAGGACGGTGACGCGGTCGGTCACACTCAAGGAAGGGACCGACCTCGACTCGGTGATCTACGAGCACGTCAAGGAGCTGTTCGTCAAGGCGTACACGCGTCGCGGCCGCGTGCGGCTGCTCGGTGTCGGGGCGTCGCACTTCACGTCGAGCGCGTGGCAGCAGACGTTCATCGGCGATGTGGACGTGGGCAAGCTCAAGAGCCTTTACCGGGCGATTGACAAGGTGCGCGACCGGTTCGG